>NZ_CEXZKX010000003.1:139450-457144 GCF_982776155.1 Robiginitalea sp. | reverse complement strand
CCTTGCTGACTGTCTGGGAAACCCCATTCTCATTGACGTACGTAAACGTACCGTCGTTGTTGTCCGAAAGGTTTGTAATGGTCTCGGAAATGGTTACCGAAGCAACGTTCAGGTAGAGCGCACCGTCCGAGCCCGCAACAATATCGTTGTTGGCATCCGCACTGATCAGGTTGGCAGACTGCGTTCCCCCACCGTCTGTCACTTCCAATGAACCGGCATTCATGGCCGCACCCGTGTTGTATTCGTTGGTCGGATCCGCATCCGCGTCATCTACAAGCGAAGACAGGTCAATTACTTCATTGGTCCCATTCTCAATCCCGATGGTCAGGTTGGTGCCGCTCAGACCGGATCCGCTGATGTTCTGGTCATCTGTGGACACGAAGCCAGAGAGATCCACGCTGTTGCCGTCTTCGATGGAGAGCGTGTTGCCCGCCAGGGTCAGGTTCTGATCGTCGCTGCCCAGGCTGGAAACCGGAACAGACAGGGTTCCTGCCGCGTCGGTAATTTCCAGGTTGCCGGCATTGACCGCGAAGGCCGTGTTCGTTTCATTGCTGGAGTCGTTGTCGTTGTCCGCCACAGATACGGTTCCCCCGCCGTCGGAGAGGGTTACATCCGTACCGGTGCGGCTGATGGTCTGCAATTCATTGGTCGGGTCAGCATCCGCGTCGTCTACCAGAGAGGAAAGGTCAACCGAAGCCGAGCTGCCGTCTTCGATATCAATTTGAAGCGTGTTGCCCGTCAGGCTGGCGCCGGTCAGGTTCTGGTCGTCCGTAGATACAAACCCTGAGAGGTCCACGCTGTTGCCGTCTTCGATAGAGAGCGTGTTCCCGGCCAGGGTCAGGTTCTGGTCGTCTGTGTTGTCCAGGTAGCCACTCAGGTCTACACTATTTCCGTCCTCAATAGACAGGGAGTTTGCCGCAAGGGTCAGGTTCTGGTCGTCGCTGCCCAGGCTGGAGACCGGAACAGACAAGGTTCCTGCCGCGTCGGTAATTTCCAGGTTGCCGGCATTGACCGCGAAGGCCGTGTTCGTCTCGTTGCTGGAGTCGTTGTCGTTGTCCGCCACAGATACAGTGCCCCCGCCGTCGGAGAGGGTTACATCCGTACCCGTACGGCTGATGGTCTGCAGTTCATTGGTCGGGTCCGCATCCGCGTCGTCCACCAGAGCAGAAAGGTCAACCGAAGCCGAGCTGCCGTCTTCGATGTCGATTTGCAGCGTGTTGCCCGTCAGGCTGGCGCCGGTCAGGTTTTGGTCGTCCGTGCTGCCCGCAGCCAGCTCGTCGATAGCAGCCTGGGTATCCCCGGCTGTAAGACCGGAGGTGGAGTTGTCGTAACTCACCTCAGCGGCCGTCTGGTCGTCGGTCTCGGTGAATGTGGTTGCCGTTCCGTCTTCCGAGGTATAGGTAAAGCTGCCGTTGGCATTGTCCACCAGGGTGGTCACCGTCTCGTCGATGTCCGTGCTGGAACCGCCCGCATCGGTAACTGTGGCAATCCGGTTGCCCGCAAGGGTATTGGAGATTGCAACGCCATTCGTGTTAATGGTCACATCCGATCCGTCGTTGTTGGTGAAGGTATAGGTACCATCCCCGTTGTCGGTAACATCCGCCTTGCTGACTGTCTGGGAAACCCCATTCTCATTGACGTACGTAAACGTACCGTCGTTGTTGTCCGAAAGGTTTGTAATGGTCTCGGAAATGGTTACCGAAGCAACGTTCAGGTAGAGCGCACCGTCCGAGCCCGCAACAATATCGTTGTTGGCATCCGCACTGATCAGGTTGGCAGACTGCGTTCCCCCACCGTCTGTCACTTCCAATGAACCGGCATTCATGGCCGCTCCCGTGTTGTACTCATTGGTCGGGTCTGCATCCGCATCATCTACAAGCGAAGACAGATCGATTACTTCATTGGTCCCATTTTCAATCCCGATGGTCAGGTCCGTGCCGCTCAGACCGGATCCGCTGATGTTCTGGTCATCCGTGGAGACGAATCCGGAGAGGTCCACGCTGTTACCGTCTTCGATAGAGAGCGTGTTCCCGGCCAGGGTCAGGTTCTGATCGTCCGTATTGTCCAGGTAACCACTCAGGTCTACACTATTTCCGTCCTCAATAGACAGGGAGTTTGCCGCAAGGGTCAGGTTCTGGTCGTCCGTGTTGTCCAGCAGGGAGGAAAGGTCCACAACCTCGTTGGTCCCGTTTTCAATCCCGATGGTCAGGTCCGTGCCGCTCAGGCCCGAACCGCTGATGTTCTGGTCGTCAGATCCCAGGCTGGAGACCGGAACAGACAGGGTTCCTGCCGCGTCGGTAATTTCCAGGTTGCCGGCATTGACCGCGAAGGCCGTGTTCGTCTCGTTGCTGGAGTCGTTGTCGTTGTCCGCCACAGATACGGTTCCCCCGCCGTCGGAGAGGGTTACATCCGTACCGGTGCGGCTGATGGTCTGCAGTTCATTGGTCGGGTCCGCGTCCGCATCGTCTACCAGGGTAGAAAGGTCAACCGAAGCCGAGCTGCCGTCTTCGATGTCGATTTGCAGCGTGTTACCCGTCAGGCTGGCGCCGGTCAGGTTTTGGTCGTCTGTGCTGCCCGCAGCCAGCTCGTCGATAGCCGCCTGGGTATCCCCGGCTGTAAGACCGGAGGTGGAGTTGTCGTAACTCACCTCAGCGGCCGTCTGGTCGTCGGTCTCGGTGAATGTGGTTGCCGTTCCGTCTTCCGAGGTATAGGTAAAGCTGCCGTTGGCATTGTCCACCAGGGTGGTCACCGTCTCGTCGATGTCCGTGCTGGAACCGCCCGCATCGGTAACTGTGGCAATCCGGTTGCCCGCAAGGGTATTGGAGATTGCAACGCCATTCGTGTTAATGGTCACATCCGATCCGTCGTTGTTGGTGAAGGTATAGGTACCATCCCCGTTGTCGGTAACATCCGCCTTGCTGACTGTCTGGGAAACCCCATTCTCATTGACGTACGTAAACGTACCGTCATTGTTGTCCGAAAGGTTTGTAATGGTCTCTGCAACGGTAACTGAGGCGACATTCAGATACAGGCCACCATCGGATCCGGCTGTAATGTCATTGTTGGCATCCGCACTGATCAGGTTGATGGTAACGGGACTTCCCGTTTCATCCGTATAGGTAAAAGTGGCATCCCCATTATCCACCAGGGTGGAAATGGAGGTGTCGCTGATGGTAGTGGTTGCACCTGACGCATCGGTAAAGGTATAGGTGCCGTCGCCGTTATCGGCCAGGGCAACCGTTCCGGCCAGCGTATTTATTTCGTCTATCGCATCCTGAACGTTGTTAGCCGCCAGGCCAGAACCGCTGTTGTCATACGGGTTGGAGGCCGCCTCAGTAAAAATCTGCTGGGTGTTGCCATTTTCATCTGTATACGTATAGGTGCCACCGCCATTGTCAACCAGTGTACTTGTGGTCTCGGTAAAAGTCGTAATCGTACCGTCCTCCGAGGTGTAGGTAAAGCTGCCGTCCCCGTTGTCGACGAGCGTGGTTACCGTATTGTTTGTGTCGATGGTCACCGAGGTGCCAAAGTCGTCCGTAATCGTATAGGTGCCGTCCAGGTTGTCCGCTACCGTGGCGATCTTGGCGTCAAAGGTGGTGGTGGCCCCGTTTTCGTCCGTATAGGTGAAGGTGCCATCGCCGTTGTCGGCCAATGAGCTGGTGGTCTCGGTAAAAGTCGTAACCGTCCCGTCTTCCGAGGTATAGGTAAAGCTGCCGTCCCCGTTGTCTACCAGGGTGGAGAGCGAAGTATCGCTGATGGTAGTTACATTCCCGGCAGCATCTGTAAAGTCGTACGTCCCGTCACCGTTATCGGTGAGGGACACGTTGCCTGCTGCGGCATTGATCTCGTCCAGGGCATCCTGCACATTGTTGGCCGCCAGGCCAGATCCGCTGTTGTCGTATGGGTTGGACGCTGCCTCCGTAAAGATTTGCTGGACATTCCCGGCTTCGTCCGTATAGGTATAAGTGCCTCCCCCGCTGTCTACCAGGGTGGAGAGCGACGTATCGCTGATGGTAGTTACATTCCCGGCAGCATCTGTAAAGTCGTATGTCCCGTCACCGTTATCGGTGAGGGAGACGTTGCCGGCTGCGGCATTGATCTCGTCCAGGGCATCCTGCACATTGGTACCTGCCAGGCCGGAAGTGGTGTTGTCGTAGGAGACCTCGGCGGCAGACTGGTCGTCGGTATCTACCACCGCCGCGACATCTGCCAACGGAACGCTAACCGTATTCCCGTCGCTGTCTGTAATTACCAGGTCGGTCCCTACCACCTCAAATAAGGCATTTGTAGTGTTTGTATCGATAACTGCTGCCAGGTCTGCCAGAAGGATACTCACCGTATTGCCGTCACTATCCGTCAGGGTCAGGTTTGTGCCGTCTTCGGTAAGGCTTGCGTTGGTCGTGTTTGTATCGGTCAGGGCGGCAATGTCCGCAACAGGTACGCTTACCGTATTGCCCTCGCTATCGGTGATCACCAAATCTGTTCCGATAACGCCAAAGGCTGCATTGGTGGTATTCGTATCCGTAACCGCTGCGATATCCGCCAGGGGTACGCTTACCGTATTCCCGTCGCTATCGGTGATCACCAGGTCCGAGCCCGCGACGGCAACCGAAGTATTCGTGGTATTGGAGTCCGTGGAGGTGTGCTCCCAGGAGTCCCCGTCCCAGAAATAAATGGTTCCGGTATTCGTATTGACGTAAATATCGCCTGTATCCGCGCCGGACGGGGTGGTCATCCCCGGGGCACTGACGTCGGTGCCGCTCAGGACCTCGCAGTTGCACTGGTCGGCCAGGTTGACCGTAGTCTGGGCGTATCCCGCCGCAGTAAACAGCAACAGGAAGGCGAGTACGATGAAATTTTTCATGGTACCTGGTATTTCATTAAAAAGCTTGGTGGTGATCATAGCAAAACGCTTATGTAAGCTCAATTTGGTTCGATTGGGCCTGTGCTCCTTAGAACACAGTATTTTATCATCCTACAAATTTAACCTGATGCCTAGGGGGGGAAAATAATTGTTGTGAAGGGGTCATATTCCACAGTATAGCCCCCTTTTTCTGAGGTGTGGCTGGGTTGCAGGTGCCCGATTTTAGCGTTCCGTTGGTCGATAAGCCCCGTAACCATGGGCATTTTCAAATGCATAAAATTGTAGGAATTAACTTATTAACAACGTCGTTGAAGTGAAACTATATCCCGTTGAAATACGTCCACTATGGCGGAATAAAATTGTCAGTTCCAAGTAGTACAGGGAAGTTTCCCTGTAGAATCCGACACGTGAAAAATCCAGGATCCGGAAACTATCAATTGGGATTCACCCGATAGGTGATACGGCGGTTGGTGATCAAAGTGGGTACCCGAATTTCGATCATCGGGCTAAACTCGGAGGTGCTGCCCGCACCCGTAGCTGTCCCTGTAAGCAAATCGCCAATATCCGTGCCCGCGGGCAGCGGAAAACGGAATTCAAAGCGGTTGGTGGTATCCGTATTTCCATCCAGGTCGGCATAGGATGCCGTGGCACCGTCCAGATCGCTTCCGGATCCTTCGGTTGCGGAGCCGATAAAAGTCTGACCTTCGCCGTAGTCGTAGTTATTGCCGAGTTGGTTATCCCCGATGGTAGCCGTACCTTCCTGGATATCCGAAAAGAAGACTTCAACGAGATCGCCGGGGCGCGCCCATCCCTTGACTATCAGTTCAGTACCCTGGATATAAGCCCCGGCCAACACCGGGAAATTTATGAGCCCATTCGGGCCGTTGTCGGTGTCGCCTGAATCGTTGTAGGACACGCCATCCCCCATGGGATCCGCTCCGCCCGGGCCACCCAGGTCAATTCCAAGTGCATCCCCAGCCGTGCCATTGGCAAAGATGGAGTTTTGGGAAATCGTATTGCCGGAGGTCCCGTTTCCAGCCAGGACAATCCCGGCACCACCGTTGCTGTAAATGATGTTGTTGCTGATGCTGGAATTACTGCCTCCTAGGCGAATTCCGGCATTTTCTATCACGCCGCTGCAGGATCCCCCATCCTGGCCGGATCCGGTAATGGAATTCTCGCTGATGGTGATTCCACCAAGGGAGGCCAGGCCGTCAATTCCCAGGGCTGCGGCATTCTCTATCAGGTTGCGCTCAATAACGATCCCGGACCCGCCGGTGATGGTAATATTGTCGAAGCACTTGTCGCCACCGTTCGCAGACAACTGGTTATCCCGAATCCGGGAAGATGTGCCTCCTGCAACCAGGATTCCCGCCTCTTCGTTGGTTGCGATGTAATTGGCCTCAGCCAGTAAACTACCTCCGGCCTGGTGGATCCCATACAGGATGTTGCCGTCATTGGTTCCTGATGCATCGACCCCCAGCAAGTTTTCCCGAACATTGGCATCCCCGCTATTGAGCCGGATGGCCGCTTCGTCGTTTGCAAAAATCGAAAGGTTCCGGACAGTGGTGTTTGCCGCGGCTATTCGAAATACATCCCCGTCATTCCGGTGGACCTGAATTTCCGGCAGGTCGAAGTCTGGCAGCAAACTGCCGGATACACCTACCGGAGTACCCCCGGACCCCGTTGAACCGGAATTCGTGTCCCCGCTATAAGCGGTTTGGGTCCGGCCGTCGATAAACGTATTATCTGCCGATATTTCCGGTAAAGGATCCCCATTGGGTTGTTCGATATTGAAAACCCCTGCACTGTACTCCGGATCCGCACTGCGACCCAGGGCATCGCCGGTAGGTGGAATCATGAAAATAGAAACATCTTCTCCCGCTCCCGGGTCAAAAAGGGCATTAGCGACGATATCCAGGCCGCTCTCGTCCAGGTTATTGGCATTTGTTATAAACTGACTGAGGGATCCCTGGCCCGTTTCGTTTGTGTTGACAATCGTATTAAAGTTAAACCCAAAGTCCATCCCGGCCACCCCCTGGTTGAGGATCGTCATGCTGCTCCGCGACTGGGCGTTGTTAAGCGATCCAGGGCCCGGGTCTTCGGCCGAGGGGTCCTCCCCCCCTACCGCATCGGTGTCCTCCACAAGTGCACCCAGGATAAAATCTGTTTTAAAGGTCTGTACAGGGAAGCATTCCGTGCAGCCAGCCCCGCCTGTCCGGGAGGAACGCACCGAATTGTTGACGGCCCGGATCGTATACGTGCCGTTGGCCATCCCCCCGAAAACGTACCGCCCGGCTGCATTGGTTGTGGTGGTCTCCCGGAGGCCGCCCCCCGAGTCGTAGAGTTCCATGGTCACGCCCTCCAGCGGCACACCGCCGGCCGTAGCGCGGTTCCGTCCGGCCCCCCCCCCGTAATTCAAATCTTCAAAGACAATCCCGGTAACCAGGTTGGAAGGTACTTTCAATACCACCGCATTGACCAGCACAAAATCCTGCCCGGACTGGACAGTGGTCGTCACACTGGATTCCCCGGGTTGCACGTATGGCGACACATCATACGTATCCAGGTCGATTCCGTAGGCGGCTGCATTGTTAATCGTAGGAGTTACCGTATTGTCGAATATGGTGGAGTTGAAGGGGTTATTGGTAGTAATTCCATTGTTATCCCCATCGCCGGCCAGGGTAAAAGTACCCAAACCGGTGGTGACCGTTAATAGCTCGTTGTTGCTGAGGGTCTGGTCACCTTCCCAGGACAATACGGTCGTTTTCGCACCGGATGCCCCAATTGCGAAAAAGCCCCCCAGCGTATAACTCGAGGAAGAATTGCTCTCCCCGCTGAAGCCCTCGTAGACGTTGATGGTGGATGCCGGCAGCCCATTGTCCGTATAGAATACCATGATGCTCCAGGCTCCCAGGGTTGTGGCCGTGGAACAATAACTGCCTGTATTGTCGATGGTCAGGCCGGAAAAGGTGAAATTGTGTGTAGACAGGGATGGCAGGGACGCCACATAGGTGGTGATATCGGCACGTCCGCCATAAAAGGTACGATTGGTCAGGGAACTCCCATATAGGAAATCCGCATCGATGGTATTCCCATCCAGGTTCACCTGGGTATCCGGCGTAGCTCCGGAATGCGACCAGTACAGAATGGCTTTGTCGATGGTGGCCGTAGCCGGGATATTCCCGATAAGCGAATTGCTTGAACTCGTGGTAATTGCACAGGGGTCGGTATTATTGGACTGAGTCCTGAGTGTCCCGCCCGTGGTGGTATAATCCACGTAGCCGTCAAATTCTTCCTTGAGGACCAGGGGCGTGTTAAACAGGTATTCATCATCCGAGATCGTCCCTTCCCCGCTCCCGTCAAGGATCACCACCCCCGGGTCGCTGATATTGCTCAGGGTCACCGTAAAGGTTTCGTCCAGGTATTCGGGAATGGAATCGTCGATGAGCGGGACAGTTATCGTTTGGGTTTCCCCATCCGTGCCCAGGAAATTCAAGGTGCCGGATGTAGTTGTGTAGTCGCTGCCGGCTACGGCGGTCCCGTCCGCGGTAGCATAATCTACAGAGAAAGCGCCGGGGGCATCCAGCTGGAGGCTTACGGTAAACACGGCTACGCCGTCATCTTCGTTGACAGCCACGTCGTCTATCGAAATACTCGGCGAGAAATTCGCAGTGAACAGCACATTATCTACAAAGACCGTCTCCGACCCGCTCCAGTTGCCGCTACCGGTTATAAACCGAATTTCGGAACTGGCAGAAATTTCATTGGCCGCCAGGGTATAGCTGATCGAACCCGAGCCATCCAGGTTGGCCACCGTATTGAAGCCGCTGCCGTCCCAGAGCTGTACGTCGATGTCCTCATTCCCGTTGGTCCGGTTGTAATCCAGGGTGAGTGTCACGGATGTGGCACCGGACAGGTTCAGAGTCCTGCTGATCCGGGCGTTGTCCATATTCTGGAACCGCAATTGGTTGCTGATGATCCGTATCCGCCCGTTTGATGGGTTGTTGTCGTCGTTGTCCTCGTTCCAGGCGGCCGAAAAGTTCAATGTACCGTCATTGTTGGAATACGAGGTGGAACTGAAATTGTCCCGGAAGGTATCCTGGCCAAATGCATTATGGAGTCCCCCCAGGACTACGCAACATACCAGCAGGCAAACCAGCCGGCAGTTGATCCGTAAAAAGTAAGGGTTCGAATGACGCATAGCTTCGATCTAGCCCCTAAAAATAAGATGCGATGCCCCGCTGGTTAAATATTTGTTGTAAATGGACCGATAAGTCGTGTCAAGGGGGTAATCCCTGTTGTCAGCCGGTAAAAAAGCATGGACGTTTATCGATGCGCCCCGATAAACACAGTAGTTCCCAAGGAAGCGAATCTATTCCAGGATAATAAACTCCGAGCGGCGGTTGAGTTCGTGTTCCTGGGCGGAACAGGGTACCCCGTCATCGCAGCGATTGATCAGGCGGGATTCCCCGAAGCCTTCCCCTTCCAGACGTTCCGGGGCGATGCCCTTGGAGATCATGTACCGCACGGTGGAGTCGGCCCGACGCTGGGAGAGCGCCAGGTTATATGCGTCCGGGCCACGGCTGTCCGTATGGGAATTCGCCTTAATCCGCAGGCTGGGGTATTTTTCCATGGCGGCAATCACTTTCTGGATCTCGATCTCGGCATCCGGGCGGATGTTCGCCTTGTCAAAATCAAAGTAGATCGTACTCAGCTGCAGGAGTTTGGCCAAATCGTCCCCGTAGCCGGCCGTAATGGTCTCCGGTTCCAGGTAGAAGTCCACTACCCGGGGTTTCCCGTCAGAGGGCGACAGGTATTCCTCGGCGGGAACATACCCCTCCCGGGAGGCCCGGACAAAATTCGGCTGGTTGCAATCCAGGGTAATCTCGTAATTCCCCCGGGAATCCGTAATGGCCGAGGAAACTTCGTTGTTCTGCTCGTCGATGATGCGGACGGTGGCCCCCGCCAGCAGCTCGTTGGTGATTTTGTTCCGGACCGTTCCGCTGATGGCCTGGATACACTCAAACTGCAGCGGGCGGTTTTCTACAAAACCGTAAATATCATCTCCCCCGGGTCCGCCCGGCCGGTTTGAGGCAAAATAGCCTTCCCGGGTCGTATCCGAAATCACATAGGTGAAATCGTCCTGGGCCGAATTGACGGGCGTGCCGACGTTCTGTACGGAGCCCTTCCAGGGCAAATAGTCCAGCTTGGTGGCAAAAACGTCCAGCCCGCCGAGACCCGGGTGGCCGTCCGAGGAGAAATACAGGATGCCTTCCGAACTGACAAAGGGGAAGGTCTCCCGCGCCTCGGTATTGATCTTGGGCCCCAGGTTCTCAGGCTCGCCGAACGTGCCGTCCTCGCGAATCACCACCCGCCACAAATCGGACTGCGCTACCTGATCGGCAGCGCCGATTCGGGACCCCGGCATATCCGAGGCAAAATACAGGACCCGGCCGTCCGGGCTCAGCGCCGGATGGGCCACCGAATAACTGTCGCTGTTAAAGGGCAATTCCTCGATGGTCGCCCAGACCCCGTCTATTTTTTCCGCCCGGAATATCTTGAGCCGGACAAACCCCGCCTCATCCCGCGAGTACTTGCCTTCCTTAAAATTGTTCCGGGTAAAATAAAGGGTGTTTCCATCCGGGCTGAGTGCGGAGGTGGATTCGTGAAACCTCGAATTCACCCCGTCAACCTTGGTCACCCGCTGCCCCCGGGCACTGTCCGGGGATACCTCGTAGAGATCCAGGAAATCCTGGGAATTCCAGGTGTGGCGGTACCTGGCCAGGTTGCCGGTATCCCGGTCCGAGGAAAATAGCAATCCCTCCCCGGTGAGCGAAGGGGCAAAATCCGAATAGGGCGAATTAAAGGCAAAAGGCGTCAGGTCGTACCGGCCGGAATTCGCCTGGATCTCTGCCTGATAATCCCGATTGGCCTGGTAAATCTCAGCCCGCGCATCGGATAGTGAGCGGGTCAGTTCGGTAAACCGTTCCATGACCGAGTCGGCCCGGCCCAGTTGCCCGGTACTCCGCAGTGCCTGCGCATATCGAAAATAATAATCCGGCGTAGCCTCGTCCTCAAACTCCCTGAGTAATCTTTCGTAAGATTCAGCGGCCCGGTCGTACTGCGCGTTAAAATAATAGGAATTCCCCAGGCGTTGCAGCAATTCGGCCGACACATACCCCCGGTCCACCACCTTTTGGTAGATATCCTGTGCAGGTTTGAAGGAATAATCGGCATACTGGCGATTGGCCCGCTCGAGCAGCCGTTCCTGAGCGGTCACAGAGCCGCTTCCCAGCAGGAGAATCAGGAGGATGGAACGATATAGCTTCATGTTGTATTTCCTTGATAATTAGAAGAACCGGGGTGAAACGAGCCGCTGGAACGACCGGACGAGTTCCCAACGGACAAACAACTCAAAAGATCCGTCGTTAAACTGGGTCCCCCCGAGTTCCGTAGTCTCCCGGTCGTAGGCCAGGCCTACCATGAGTTGCTGGTTTAGCTGAAAGCCGATCAGCCCGCTGATAGCGGCATCCCACCGGTATGCTGCTCCAAAAGAAAATTTCTCGTTGAACAGGAAGGTGCCCGACAGGTCGAGCTGAAGCGGTGCGCCGCTGACCACCTTGGTGAGCAGGGCAGGCTTGAATTTCAATGTGGGGTTCAGGTCAAAGACATAACCGGTGATCATATAAAAATTTACCCGGTCTACCGAGAGAAACTGGTTTTCCTCCCCGTCCTGGTCGGAATTGTCAAAATGCTCGGATTCCAGCAGGTTCGGGGCGGAGACCCCGGCGTAGAACCGGTCCGTATGGTAATAGATCCCCAAGCCGAAATTCGGCGTAAAGCGGTTGTCGATATTGTCGGCGTCCACCATCTCCTCCTGGTAGCGGGCCAGCCCGTTGAAATCCAGGCTCAAAAGGTTTCCTCCGGCTTTCAGGCCAAAGGAGAGTTTCGCGTCCCGCGATACATCGATCGTATAAGACAAAACGGCATCCAGATACGTCTCCTGGACCACCCCGTCCCCAATATTGTCGTTCACCACGGAGATTCCGTAACCCAGGCGGGAATTCCGAATGGGCGAATGCACGTTGAGGGTGAAGGTCTTGGGCGCTCCTTCCAACCCGACCCACTGGGAGCGGTAGAGGGCCGCGAGGCTCAACTGCCCCCGGGAACCCGCATAGGCCGGGTTCACGGTCATCGTGTTGTACATATACTGGGTGTACTGGGCATCCTGCTGGGCTTTGCCCACGGCAGTCGCCAGGACCGCGAGGAGCAGGAGAAACGGGCGTGAAGTTATCCGCATGTTTATTATTTATTCCCGACGTACAGGTATCCGCTGTCCGTGATCCGCCGTTGGTTCAATTCGTATTCAAATATATAGAAATATACCCCTGAAGGCAGGTATTCCTCGGTATTAACCGTTGAGCGGCCCTTGGAACGCCCGTCGAATACATTGTTCTGGTTGTTGTAATTAATACCCTCATAAACTGAAACCCCCCAGCGGTTGAAAATTTTCAGCGTATTGTTCCGGGCGAGCTCCACATTTTCGATAAAGAGGAAGTCGTTCTGGCCGTCGCCGTTGGGGGTGACCAGTTGGAATACAATGATGTCCCCTTCCGGCACCACGGTGGGGTCCGGATCCAGGTATTCCGGGGTGCCATCCCCGTCGGAATCGTCGTCCGTGGGGTCCCCGTTGTCGTCCAGATCTTCGTTCGGGGTATCGATGCCGTCCCCGTCATCGTCAAAATCCCGGTAATTCACATCTTCCGTACCGTCCGTGTCCGGCAGGTCCTCCGCCGGGTTGTCGATCTCGTCGTTCACGTCAAACCCGTCATTCACATCGGCGCCTTCATAACCGTCGTCCAGGCCGTCTCCGTCCGTATCGGTACCGGTAAATGTCTGGTCGGGTATCCCGTCGAAGTTAAAATCGTTCCCTTCGTTGTTGTCAGGAACCAGATCGTTGTCCGAATCGCCGTCCAGGTAATCCGGGTCGTCCGTGCCATCGGTATTCACAGGGTCCAGCCCCCCCAGGTATGCGGAATTCACCCCGTTGTTCGCAGCGTAGGTTGCCGCATCATCGTCGTTGGGCGGGATATAACCGGCAGTGGTCTGCGCTTCCACATTGTCCGGGATGCCATCGTTGTCCGAGTCGATGTCCAGATGGTCCGGGAACAGGTCCCCGTCGCTGTCGGCAAAGTTGGTCAACGGGTCGTTATCCCCGTCCGTATTCGGGTCCTCCACGGAATCCAGAATCCCGTCGTTGTCGTCATCCAGGTCGTCGATATCCGGTACGCCGTCCCCGTCTGTATCGGTACCGGGCGGCGGGCCGTCCGGATCCAGGTAGTCCGGGGTGCCGTCGTTGTCCGTATCGTCATTGGTCGGGTCGCCGTCCTGGTCGGCGTCCTCGTCAGGAGTATCGATGCCGTCCCCGTCGTCGTCAAAATCCCGGTAGTTCACGTCTTCCGTCCCGTCCGTATCCGGCAGGTCTTCCGCCGGGTTGTCGATCTCGTCGTTCACGTCAAAACCGTCGTCCACATCGGCGCCTTCATAACCGTCGTCCAGGCCGTCTCCGTCCGTATCGGTACCGGTAAATGTCTGGTCGGGTATCCCGTCGAAGTTAAAATCGTTCCCCTCGTTGTTGTCCGGCACGCTGTCGTTGTCCGAATCGCCGTCCAGGTAATCCGGGATCTCGTCCCCGTCCGTATCTTCCGGGGTAATGCCTTCATCCCCCATACCTTCATAGGCGTCGTCCAGGCCGTCGTTATCGCTGTCGTTGCCGCTCGGGGGCACGTAGCCGTCCGTAGGCTGGCCCTCCACGTTGTCAGGGAGGCCGTCGTTGTCCGAATCGATATCCAGGTGATCCGGAATCCCGTCCCCGTCCGTGTCCAGCGGATTGGTCAGCGGGTCGTTATCCCCGTCCGTATTCGGGTCCTCCACCGTATCCAGGATCCCGTCGTTGTCGTCATCCAGGTCAATCGGGTCCGGAACGCCGTCCCCGTCCGTGTCCGGGTCAACCGTCGGGTCCAGGTAGTCCGGGGTGCCGTCGTTGTCCGTATCGTCATTGGTCGGGTCGCCATCCTCGTCGGCATCCTCGTCAGGAGTATCGATGCCGTCCCCGTCATCGTCCACGTCCCGGTAGTTCACATCCTCCGTCCCGTCCGTATCCGGCAGGTCTTCCGCCGGGTTGTCGATCTCGTCGTTCACGTCAAAACCGTCGTCCACATCGGCGCCTTCATAACCGTCGTCCAGGCCGTCTCCGTCCGTATCGGTACCGGTAAATGTCTGGTCGGGTATCCCGTCGAAGTTAAAATCGTTCCCCTCGTTGTTGTCCGGCACGCTGTCGTTGTCCGAATCGCCGTCCAGGTAATCCGGGATCTCGTCCCCGTCCGTATCTTCCGGGGTAATGCCTTCATCCCCCATACCTTCATAGGCGTCGTCCAGGCCGTCGTTATCGCTGTCGTTGCCGCTCGGGGGCACGTAGCCGTCCGTAGACTGACCCTCCACGTTGTCAGGGAGGCCGTCGTTGTCCGAATCCAGATCCACCCGATCCGGGTAGCCGTCACCGTCGCTGTCTACGTCCTGGCTGAAATTCACTGTCTGAGGATCCTGGAAGTTATCCAGGCAGGAGAACTGAATCCCCGACTGGCGGGGGACGTTGGTGGTGAAATTCTCACCCACGGACGCCTGTATCCCGAATCGAAAAACAAAAGTGGAAATATTGACGAATTCCACGGCCAGGTTCACACTGGGGTTTTGATTGGAAATCCCGTTATATTCGGCGGTTCCCCCATTGATCAGCAGGCCGCCTTCCGTATTGTTGACCACGATTTCCGTCGGGTTGTCGAACGTGTAGCTGGCCGGGGTATCAAAACGGTTGAATTCCTGGAACTGCTCGTTACCGTCCACGTCCAGGAAATTCGCTATCAATTCTGCCTGGGTAGCCGGGGTATTGGTCCCCGCCTCAACCAGGGTAATCCTCAGGTCCGCATAGGGTCGGCGGAGCATGTCCGATGTGGTGAAAAAGATCTCGGGTTTGAAGAACTCCGGGTCCACGGCATTCTGGTCCAGCGTGCTGATCGCTGCGCCCTGCAGGGCCTCGATAGTCACCAGGGCATCCAGGCCGCTGCCAATACCCGGGATGCGGTAGACGGCCCCTTCGGCGAATTCCCCGCCGGATTCCAGGACGGGCTCCTGGTCAAAGGAGAGGGTGGGGATCTCGTCACAGTCAAAATCCGTGCTCAATACACTCGACTCCACGCGGTCCAGTATCCCGTCGTTGTCCGAATCCGGATCCCGGTAATCGGGAATCCCGTCGGATTCCGTATCCACCGGCTGGAGTCCTTCCCCGGCGCCGGGTGCACTCTCGAATGCATCGTCCAGCCCGTTCCCGTCTGCGTCAATCCCGGACGGGGCCAATACTGCCGTGGCATCCTGAGCCTCAACGCGATCGGGTATGCCGTCATTGTCCGAATCGAGGTCCAGGTAATCCGGGATACCGTCCCCGTCCGTGTCGGTCGGGTTTGTGGCAGGGTCGTTGTCTCCGTCCGTATTGGCGTCTTCCACCAGGTCCGTGATCCCGTCGCCGTCATCATCGATGTCGTTCTGGTTCTGTACCCCATCCCCGTCGTAGTCGAGGGCGCTTGGGTCTGCGGGAAAGGGCTGCAGCGTTTCCGCAAAGGAGGTAAGCAGGAAAACTGCCGTCAGCAGGCAGGCGAATATTCGAAAGGAAGAAAGCGGCCGGGCGCTTTTGGTTTGCGTAGTGATCTCCATAGATGATCGTTTATTGGGACGAGCACCATGGCATTGCGGTTAGGTTCTTTTAGCTGATTGGGGCACCAAAAGTACGATGCAAGATAAAACTAAAATACCCCGAAGCCAACAGAATTGCTTCCGGATATTCGGGATAATCCGTCAACGACCGCTTTCATCGACAAACGGGGAAATCCCCGGGGGCATCCTTTTCATTTAAAGGCAGATACATTCCATTTATCGGATGTCCCCGGCAAGGCAACCGGGTGTTTCAGACAGGCTGCGGCCCCTGGGTTGAGGGAATCTTCTTATTAATATCGCCCCGGATAGATCGGGCAGGCTCCCGTGCCGGCAATCCGATGCTTTTTGGTATTTTTGCGCAAATCTCCCATCACCGCAAATTTCCCACCACGTGAGTTTTAAAAGCGAAATAGATAAACGCCGCACCTTCGGCATCATTTCCCACCCGGATGCCGGGAAGACCACCCTCACCGAAAAATTGCTGCTTTTCGGGGGGGCCATCCAGGAAGCCGGCGCCGTTAAGAGCAACAAAATTAAAAAAGGGGCTACCAGTGACTTCATGGAAATTGAACGCCAACGCGGTATCTCTGTGGCCACCTCGGTACTCGCATTCCTGTATAAGGACAAGAAGATCAATATCCTGGATACGCCCGGCCACAAGGACTTTGCGGAGGATACCTTCCGTACGCTGACCGCCGTGGACAGCGTGATCGTGGTGATCGACGTGGCCAAGGGTGTAGAGGAGCAGACCGAAAAACTCGTGGAGGTATGCCGGATGCGGAACATCCCGATGATCGTTTTTATCAACAAACTCGACCGGGAGGGGAAGGACGCCTTTGACCTGTTGGACGAAGTGGAACAAAAGCTCGGTTTGAGCGTCACCCCCTTGAGTTTCCCGATCGGGATGGGCTATGATTTCAAGGGGATCTACAATATCTACGAACGGAACCTGAACCTCTTCAAAGGCAGCAGCAAGAAAAAGGTGGAAGAGGTCATGGCTTTTGAGGACCTGGACAACCCGGAGCTGGAGCAACTCATCGGTTCGGATGCGGCCAACGCCCTGAGGGAAAACCTGGAACTCGTGGAAGGGGTCTACCCGCCCTTTGACCGGGAGGCTTACCTGGCCGGTACGCAGCAACCCGTGTTTTTCGGCTCCGCCCTGAATAATTTCGGGGTCCGGGAATTGCTGGACTGCTTTGTGGAGATCGCGCCGCCCCCACGTCCCAAAAAGGCGGAAGAACGCCTGGTAGAGCCCTCGGAAAAGGAAATGACCGGGTTTGTCTTTAAAATCCACGCCAACATGGACCCCAAACACCGGGACCGCCTGGCATTTGTGAAGATCGTCTCGGGCACATTCCAGCGCAACAAACCCTACCTGCATGTCCGCCTGGACAAGCAACTGAAATTCTCGAGCCCGAACGCGTTCTTTGCCGAGAAGAAGGAAATCGTCGACGAGTCCTACCCCGGGGATATTGTCGGGTTGCACGATACGGGGAATTTCAAGATCGGCGACACGCTGACCGAAGGGGAAGCCCTCCACTATAAAGGGATCCCCTCGTTTTCACCCGAACATTTCCGCTACATCAACAACGCGGATCCGATGAAGTCCAAGCAGCTGGCCAAGGGGATCGACCAGCTGATGGACGAAGGGGTGGCCCAGCTATTTACCCTGGAAATGAACGGCCGGAAAATCATCGGCACCGTGGGCGCCCTTCAGTACGAGGTTATCCAATACCGACTGGAGCACGAATACGGGGCCAAATGTACGTATGAAAATTTCCCGGTACATAAGGCCTACTGGGTGGAGGCTGCAGATCCCGACAGTGAATCCTATCAGGAATTTTTGCGCGTTAAACAGAAATACCTGGCGCGGGACAAACGCGGCCAGTTGGTTTTCCTGGCGGATTCCGCCTTCTCCCTGCAGATGACCCAGCAGAAATACCCGGATGTGAAACTGCATTTCACTTCGGAGTTCGAGCCCCAGGGAGCCTGAGACACGCTGCAAATCTTCAAATCGACAAATCTTCAAATCAAAAAACCGCGCCTCCCAGCGCGGATTTTTTGATCAAGCCTCCCCCGTGGGCCCGAAATTGATCGGGATGGGTGGTTGCTCGTAATCCTTGATGGGCCCATGGGCCTGCTCAAACCGCTGCACGTTCTCGCCCAGCGCCTTGAGAAACTTCTTGGCGTGCTGGGGCGTGAGCACAATGCGGCTCTTCACCTTGGCCTTTGGCCGTCCGGGCATCATGCTGATAAAATCCACTACAAATTCAGAGACCGAGTGGTTGATGATGGCCAGGTTTGAATAGATACCCTCGGCGGTTTGCTCATCCAGCTCGATGTTGATTTGCTTCTGCTGTTGTTTCTCCGGTTTATCTGCCATGGCAATGGGATTTAAAAAACCCCCGGTTTTCATGGCCGGGGGTTTGTAATATGAATGATCAGAATTTCAATTCCTCCTTGCGGGCCATGATCTCGTCGTACTCCTCCTTGGAGCCCACGATGATGCTGTCATAGTCGCGCATACCGGTTCCGGCCGGGATCTTGTGACCCACGATCACATTTTCCTTGAGGCCTTCCAGATCGTCGATCTTACCGCTTACGGCCGCTTCGTTCAACACCTTGGTGGTTTCCTGGAAGGAAGCCGCAGAGATAAACGATTTGGTCTGGAGGGATGCCCGGGTAATTCCCTGAAGGATCGGGGTAGCGGTTGCCGCAACGGCATCGCGTCCTTCGACCAGCGTCTTGTCGGCGCGCTTGAGGATGGAATTCTCATCCCGCAGCTCGCGGACGGAAACAATCTGGCCGCGCTTCAGATTCTCGGATTCCCCGGCATCGGTTACGACCTTCATCCCGAAGATGTTGTCGTTCTCCCGGATAAAGTCGTCCTTGTGAACCAGCTGGTTCTCCAGGAAGATGGTGTCGCCCGGATCCTGGATCTGGACTTTACGCATCATCTGGCGAACCACCACTTCAAAGTGTTTATCGTTGATCTTCACTCCCTGGAGGCGGTACACTTCCTGCACTTCATTGACCAAGTACTGCTGTACGGCAGACGGGCCTTTGATGGCCAGGATGTCTTCCGGGGTAATGGACCCGTCCGACAGCGGCATACCGGCGCGGACGTAGTCGTTCTCCTGTACGAGGATCTGGTTGCTGAGTTTCACCAGGTATTTCTTCACCTCGCCCAGTTTGGACTCGATGATGATCTCCCGGTTCCCCCGCTTGATCTTGCCAAAGGAAACCACCCCGTCGATCTCGGAAACCACAGCCGGGTTGGAGGGGTTCCGGGCTTCGAAGAGCTCGGTAACCCGCGGCAGACCCCCGGTGATATCCCCCGCTTTGGCGGATTTCCTCGGAATCTTGACCAGGATTTTGCCCTCCTTAATCTTCTCCCCGTTGTCCACCATCAGGTGGGAACCAACCGGCAGGTTGTAGGAACGCAGTACCTCGCCTTTTTTATCCTTGATATGCAGGGTCGGGATCAGTTTCTTGTTCCGGGACTCGGAAATTACCTTTTCCTGGAAACCGGTCTGTTCGTCGATTTCCACCTGATAGGTAACCCCCTGGTCGATATTCTCATAGTCGATTTCCCCGGGGAATTCGGAAACGATTACCCCGTTATAGGGATCCCACTGGCAGATGATATCGCCCTTCTTCACCTTGGCGCCGTCCTTGATGTGCAGCGTGGATCCGTAGGGAATGTTGTTCGTGCTCAGCGTAATGCCTGTCTTGGCGTCGACGATCTTGATCTCCGAGGTCCGGGAGATGACGATTTCCGCCTTGTTCCCTTCGGAGTCCTGCCCCGTTACTGTGCGCAGGTCTTCAATCTCGGCTACACCGTCGTACTTCGCTTCGAGTTTATTATCCTCGGAGATGTTCCCGGCAATACCTCCCACGTGGAAGGTCCGCAGGGTCAGCTGGGTACCCGGCTCCCCGATGGACTGGGCAGCCACCACACCGACGGCTTCGCCTCGCTGGACCATCTTGTTGGTCGCCAGGTTCCGCCCGTAGCATTTGGCGCAAATCCCCTTCTCTGCCTCACATGTAAGCGGCGACCGCACCTCGATGCGCTCGATGGGGGAATTCGCAATCTTCTGCAGGTCGGCCTCCAGGATTTCCTGTCCGGCTTCCAGCAGTTTTTCTTCGGTAAGCGGATCGAAGACGTCGTGGAGGGATACCCGTCCGAGGATTCGCTCCCCGAGGGTTTCCACAATCTCTTCGTTCTTCCGCAGCGCTTCCACTTCGATTCCGCGTAGCGTACCGCAATCCTCGATGTTGATGATCACGTCCTGGGAAACGTCGACAAGACGACGGGTCAGGTATCCGGCATCCGCCGTCTTCAGGGCCGTATCCGCCAATCCTTTCCGCGCCCCGTGCGTGGAGATAAAGTATTCCAGGATCGAAAGGCCTTCCTTAAAGTTCGACAGGATCGGGTTTTCGATAATCTCGCCCCCGCCGGCCGTGGACTTCTTCGGCTTGGCCATCAGCCCCCGCATACCGGTAAGCTGGCGGATCTGCTCCTTGGAACCCCGGGCACCGGAATCCAGCATCATGTACACGGAGTTGAAGCCCTGTTGGTCTTCCCGTATCCGCTTCATGGCCAGTTCTGTGAGCATGGCATTCGTAGAGGTCCAGACGTCGATCACCTGGTTGTACCGTTCGTTGTTCGTGATCAGCCCCATGTTGTAGTTCATCATGATGCCGTCCACCTGCTCATTGGCGTCCGCAATCATCTCGTGCTTTTCCTTAGGGATGATAATATCCCCGAGGCTGAAGGAGAGTCCGCCCCGGAAGGCGAAATCGTACCCCATGGTCTTGATGCGGTCGAGGAACTCGGCCGTAGTGGGTACATCCGTCACGGAGAGGATGCGCCCGATAATATCCCGGAGGGATTTTTTGTTGAGAACCTCGTTGATAAAGCCCGCTTTCTCGGGAACCACGGAATTGAACAATACCCGTCCCACTGTGGTCTCGATGATCTTGCTTTCGAGTTCGCCCGCTTCGTTCAGGTCCTTGACGCGCACCTTGATGGACGCGTTCAGGTTCACCCGCTTTTCATTGTAGGCTATCTCCACCTCTTCCGCGCTGTAGAACGTCAGGCCTTCCCCGATGACAGGGACTTCCTTGGTAGACTTCCGCTCCTTGGTCATATAGTACAGTCCGAGGACCATGTCCTGGGAGGGTACCGTAATGGGCGAGCCATTGGCCGGGTTGAGAATGTTGTGCGATGCGAGCATCAGCAACTGGGCTTCCAGGATGGCTTCCGGCCCCAGGGGCAGGTGCACCGCCATCTGGTCCCCGTCGAAATCCGCGTTAAAGGCGGTACATACCAGGGGGTGGAGGCGGATCGCCTTTCCTTCGATCAGGCGCGGCTGGAAAGCCTGGATCCCGAGGCGGTGGAGCGTGGGGGCCCGGTTCAGCAACACAGGGTGCCCTTTCAGCACGTTCTCGAGGATATCCCAGACTACAGGCTCCTTCTTGTCGATAATTTTCTTGGCCGACTTCACCGTCTTGACGATGCCGCGCTCAATCAGCTTGCGGATCACAAACGGCTTGTACAGCTCTGCAGCCATGTCCTTGGGCAGACCGCACTCGTACAGCTTCATCTCCGGTCCTACCACAATTACGGAACGGGCGGAATAATCTACCCGCTTTCCGAGGAGGTTCTGGCGGAAACGCCCCTGTTTTCCTTTGAGGGAATCCGAAAGGGATTTCAGCGGCCGGTTCGATTCGGTCTTCACCGCGGAAGCCTTCCGCGTGTTGTCGAAGAGGGAATCCACAGCTTCCTGGAGCATCCGCTTTTCGTTCCGGAGGATCACCTCCGGCGCCTTGATCTCCATGAGGCGTTTCAGCCGGTTGTTCCGGATGATCACGCGGCGGTACAGGTCGTTCAGGTCGGAGGTGGCAAAACGGCCCCCGTCCAGCGGTACCAGCGGCCGGAGTTCCGGCGGGATCACCGGGATGACCTTCATGATCATCCACTCCGGGTTGTTGTCGCGGTTGTCCTGGGACTCGCGCAGGGCTTCCACCACCTGCAGCCGTTTCAGGGCCTCGGTCTTCCGTTGCTTGGAAGTCTCGGTGTTCGCCTTGTCGCGGAGTTCGTAGGACAATTCCTTGAGGTTGATGCGGGAGAGCAGGTCAATGAGGCACTCCGCACCCATTTTAGCGATGAACTTGTTCGGGTCGCTGTCCTCCAGGTACTGGTTTTCCGGCGGGATGGTCTCCAGGATGTTCAGGTACTCCTCCTCGGTGAGGAAGTCCATGGGCTGGATCTCCTCCCCGTCGGGGCCCTTGGCAATCCCCGGCTGGATGACCACATACCGCTCGTAATAGATAATCATGTCCAGCTTCTTGGACGGCAGCCCAAGCAGGTAGCCGATCTTGTTGGGAAGCGAACGGAAATACCAGATATGGGCAACGGGAACCACCAGGTTGATGTGCCCCACCCGGTCGCGGCGGACCTTTTTCTCGGTCACCTCTACCCCGCATCGGTCGCAGACAATCCCGCGGTAGCGGATCCGCTTATATTTACCGCAGGCGCACTCGTAATCCTTTACCGGGCCGAAGATGCGCTCGCAAAAGAGCCCGTCCCGCTCCGGCTTGTGCGTACGGTAGTTGATGGTTTCAGGTTTCAGGACTTCCCCCCGCGATTCGGCGAGGATGGCCTCGGGCGATGCCAGGCCGATGGAAATCTTGTTGAACCTCTTGATTTGTGTATTATCCTTTAGTCGTGCCATGTTGTGATGGTACTAGTATTAAATGTGATGTGTTAACAGCTTACTCCTCCAGGCGGATGTCCAGACCCAATCCCTTGAGTTCGTGCATCAGTACGTTAAAGGATTCCGGCAGGCCGGGTTCCGGCATGCTTTCCCCTTTCACGATGGATTCGTAAGTCTTCGCCCGGCCGATTACGTCGTCGGACTTCACCGTCAGTATCTCGCGCAGGGTGGCAGAGGCGCCGTAGGCCTCCAGGGCCCAGACCTCCATTTCCCCGAAACGCTGGCCGCCGAACTGCGCCTTACCGCCCAACGGCTGCTGGGTGATAAGGGAGTACGGCCCAATGGAACGGGCGTGCATCTTGTCGTCCACCATGTGGCCGAGTTTCAGCATGTAGATCACACCCACCGTTGCCGGTTGGTGGAAGCGCTCCCCGGTACCCCCGTCGTACAGGTAGGTATGTCCGAAGCGCGGGATCTCGCCCTTGTCGGTGAGCTCGTTGATCTCGTCCAGGGTGGCCCCGTCAAAGATCGGCGTGGCGAATTTCTTGCCGAGTTTCTGTCCGGCCCATCCGAGTACCGTTTCATAGATCTGCCCGATGTTCATCCGCGAGGGTACCCCCAGCGGGTTCAGCACGATGTCCACCGGAGTCCCGTCCTCGAGGAACGGCATATCCTCCTGGCGCACGATCCGGGCAACGATTCCCTTGTTTCCGTGGCGTCCGGCCATCTTGTCACCCACCTTCAGCTTCCGCTTCTTGGCGATGTACACCTTGGCCAGTTTCATGATGCCGGCTGGCAGTTCATCCCCAACCGAGATGGTAAACTTATCCCGACGCAGGTTCCCCTGCAGGTCGTTCAGCTTGATCTTGTAGTTGTGCAACAAGTCCGCAACCAGGTCGTTGGTCTTGGAGTCCGTTGTCCAGCTGCCGCCAACCAGGTGGGCAAAATCGTCCACCGCGTTCAGCATCTTCAGCGTGTACTTCTTGCCCTTCGGCAGGACCTCTTCGCCCAGGTCGTTCATCACGCCCTGGGAGGTTTTCCCGTTCACCAACTGGAAGAGTTTCTCCACCAGCACGTCCTTGAGCTGCTCAAACTTGGTCTCGTACTCGAGCTCCAGCTTGGCAATCGCCTCCTTGTCCTCGGACCGCTTGCGCTTGTCCTTGATGGAGCGGGAGAAGAGCTTCTTGTCGATGACCACCCCGTTCAGGGAGGGCGGTGCCTTCAGGGAAGCGTCTTTAACATCCCCGGCCTTGTCGCCGAATATGGCGCGCAGCAGTTTCTCCTCCGGCGTCGGGTCGGACTCCCCTTTCGGGGTGATCTTCCCGATCAGGATATCCCCGGGCTTCACCTCGGCCCCGATACGGATCATCCCGTACTCATCCAGGTCCTTGGTAGCCTCTTCGGAGACGTTCGGGATGTCGTTGGTGAGCTCCTCGGCCCCCAGTTTGGTGTCCCGTACTTCCAGTGCGTATTCGTCGATGTGGATGGAGGTGAAAATATCCTCGCGCACCACTTTTTCCGATATGACGATCGCATCCTCAAAATTGTAACCCTTCCAGGGCATAAAGGCCACTTTCAGGTTCTGGCCCAGGGCCAGCTCGCCGCTTTCGGTGGCGTACCCTTCACAGAGCACCTGTCCCTTCTTCACCTTCTCGCCCTTCCGGACAATCGGCTTCAGGTTGATGCTGGTACCCTGGTTGGTCTTGCGGAACTTGACGAGTTCGTAGGTCTTGGAGTCCTCATCGAAGCTCACCAGGCGTTCCTCGTCGGTACGTCCGTATTTGATGGTGATCCGCTTGGAATCCACGCTTTCCACCACCCCGTCGCCTTCGGCGTTGATCAGTACGCGGGAGTCCGTGGCCACCTGGCGCTCCAGCCCGGTCCCGACAATCGGGGATTCCGGCTTGAGCAGGGGTACGGCCTGCCGCATCATGTTCGACCCCATCAGCGCCCGGTTCGCATCGTCGTGCTCCAGGAACGGGATCAGGGAAGCGGAGATGGAGGCAATCTGGTTGGGCGCTACGTCCGTGTAGTTGATCTCCTTGGGATCCACCACCGGGTAGTCGGCCTCCAGGCGCGCAATTACTTTTTCCGCATCGATGGCCCCATCCTTTTTGAGCGGGATGTTGGCCTGTGCAATTTTCTTGCCCTCTTCCTCTTCGGCGCTCAGGAAGGTATAGTTGGCCGTATCGACCTTGCCTTCCTCCACCTTGCGGTATGGGGTCTCCAGGAAGCCCATGCTGTTCACCTTGGCGAATACAGACAGGGAGGAGATCAGTCCGATGTTCGGCCCTTCAGGGGTTTCGATCGGGCAGAGCCTTCCGTAGTGCGTGTAGTGTACGTCACGAACCTCAAAACCTGCGCGCTCCCGCGAGAGACCTCCCGGCCCGAGGGCCGACAGCCGCCGTTTGTGCGTGATTTCCGCAAGCGGGTTGGTCTGGTCCATAAACTGGGACAGCTGGTTCGTACCGAAAAACGAGTTGATCACCGAAGACAGCGTCTTGGCATTGATCAGGTCAATGGGGGTAAACACCTCGTTGTCGCGCACGTTCATCCGCTCGCGGATGGTACGGGCCATACGGGCCAGCCCCACGCCGAACTGGGCGGAAAGCTGCTCCCCTACCGTACGCACCCTCCGGTTGGAAAGGTGGTCGATATCGTCGATCTCGGCCTTGGAGTTGATCAGTTCGATCAGGTACTTAATGATGGTGATGATATCCTCCTTGGTCAGCACCTGTTTGTCCATGCCGATATCCAGCCCGAGCTTTTTGTTCATCCGGTAACGCCCTACCTCTCCCAGGTTGTAGCGCTGGTCGGAGAAGAAGAGCTTGTCGATGATGCCGCGGGCGGTTTCCTCATCCGGCGGCTCGGCATTCCGCAGCTGGCGGTAGATGTGCTCCACCGCTTCCTTTTCGGAGTTCGTCGGGTCCTTCTGCAGCGTGTTGTGGATGATCGCGTAGTCGCTCTGGGCGTTGTTCTCCTTGTGCAGCAGGATGGTTTTTACGTCCGTTTCGATGATCTGGTCGATATGCTCTTTCTCCAGGACGGTATCCCGGTCCAGTACAATCTCGTTCCGTTCGATGGAAACCACCTCCCCGGTATCCTCGTCCACGAAATCCTCGTGCCAGGTGTTCAACACCCGGGCGGCGAGCTTGCGACCCAGGACCTTTTTGAGGCCGGTCTTGGACACCTTCACTTCTTCCGAAAGGTCAAAGATCTCCAGGATGTCCTTATCGCGTTCAAAGCCGATGGCCCGGAACAGGGTGGTTACGGGTAATTTTTTCTTCCGGTCGATATACGCGTACATGACGCTGTTGATATCGGTGGCGAATTCGATCCAGGATCCCTTGAAGGGGATGACCCGGGCCGAGTAAAGCTTGGTGCCGTTTGCGTGGAACGACTGCCCGAAAAAGACGCCGGGCGAACGGTGCAGCTGGGAAACCACCACGCGTTCCGCCCCGTTGATGACAAACGTCCCGCTTGGGGTCATGTACGGGATGGTGCCCAGGTATACGTCCTGGACGATGGTTTCGAAATCCTCGTGCTCCGGATCCGTGCAATACAATTTCAACCGCGCCTTGAGCGGCACACTGTAGGTAAGCCCGCGTTCGATACACTCCTGGATGGAGTAACGGGGCGGGTCGATGAAGTAATCCAGGAATTCCAGGACAAACTGGTTCCGGGTGTCTGTGATGGGGAAATTTTCCATGAAGGTGTTGTACAAACCTTCATTGGCCCGCTGGTCAGATTTCGTCTCAAGCTGGAAAAAATCCTGAAACGATTGAATCTGAATGTCCAAGAAATCCGGGTATTCCGGTATGTTCTTAGCCGAGGCAAAGCTTATTCTTTCAGTCTGTTTTGTGAACATCTACGGACAACATTTAGTGTGAATACGAAAGAGGGGCTGTATATGACTTTATATACATCGTATAAAAGGGTTTAGGCCTAGCCGCCAGAAAGGCGGAAGACCTAAACCTAAACCATATGGTCGACGCAATTATTTAAGCTCAACTTCTGCTCCTGCTTCTTCCAGTGATTTTTTGATACCTTCGGCTTCGTCTTTGGATACGGCTTCCTTAACAGCTTTGGGTGCGCTGTCAACGATGTCTTTTGCATCTTTCAGACCGAGTCCGGTCAGTTCTTTTACCAATTTAACAACTGCCAGTTTGGAACCACCGGCGGCCTTCAGGATTACGTCGAATTCGGTTTGCTCTTCAGCAGCTTCACCGGCGTCTCCACCAGCAGCAGCACCTCCGGCAACCGCAACCGCAGCAGCGGCGGGCTCGATTCCGTATTCCTCTTTCAGGATATCGGCCAATTCATTTACCTCCTTAACGGTAAGGTTGACCAACTGTTCTGCGAATTCTTTTAAATCTGCCATTTTTCTATCGTTTACTTCTGTTTGAAATTTATACTTAGGTTTTAGTGCGTACTTACTCTTTTTCGGAAAGGGTCTTCAGGATTCCCGCCAGTTTGCCGCCGCCGGACTTCAGACCTGAAATCACGTTCTTGGCCGGTGACTGCAGCAGGCCGATGATATCTCCAATAACCTCTTCCTTGGACTTGATGCTTACCAGCGCGTCCAATTTGTCATCGCCGATATAGATTGCCTCCTCGATGAATGCGCCTTTGAGCAGCGGCCGGTCGGACTTCTTGCGGAAGTTCTTGATCAGCTTGGCCGGGGCGTTTCCGGTCTCGGAAAGCATCAGCGAAGTGTTCCCCTTCAGGACTTCGGGCAAATCCCCGAACTCCTTTTCAGAGGCCTCCATAGCCTTGGCGAGCAGTGTATTCTTCACTACCGCCAGCTTGATATTTGCTTTAAAGCAAGCGCGACGGAGGTCCGAGGTGGTACCGGCATCCAGGCCGGAAATATCGGCCAGGTAGATGATACCGCTCTCGCCCAGCTGGGCTTTCAGGTCCTCAATTACAGTTGCTTTTTCTTCTCTGGTCATCTTGGGTTCTTTTAGATTTGGACCACTTTCGGATCCAGTTGAACACTCGGACTCATGGTGCTGGACATGTAGATACTCTTCATGTACACCCCTTTGGCAGCCGCGGGTTTCATCTTGACCAGGGTCTCGATGAGTTCCTTGGCATTGCCAGCGATCTTGTCGGCTGAAAAGGATACCTTGCCGATTGCGGCATGGACGATCCCCGTTTTATCCACCTTGAAATCGATCTTACCGGCCTTGACCTCTGAAACCGCCTTGGCGACATCCATGGTTACCGTACCCGTCTTCGGGTTCGGCATCAGGCCACGGGGCCCCAGGATCCGCCCGAGCGGTCCGAGTTTCCCCATGACGCTGGGCATGGTGATGATGACATCCACGTCCGTCCAGCCGCCTTTGATCTTTTCGAGGTATTCATCCAGACCTACGAAGTCTGCTCCTGCTTCTTTTGCTTCCGCTTCCTTATCCGGGGTCACCAGTGCGAGCACCTTGACGTCCTTCCCGGTTCCGTGGGGGAGGGTTACAACCCCGCGGACCATCTGGTTGGCCTTCCGCGGATCCACTCCGAGGCGGACCGCCAGGTCTACCGTGGCGTCAAATTTTACGTTGGTGATTTCCTTGATAAGCTCGGAGGCTTCCTGAATAGAGTAGAGCTTGTCGCGTTCGATCTTGGCCCGAGCCTCTTTTTGCTTCTTTGTTAATTTCGCCATGTTAAAGTGCTTTTCGGATTAAAAGGGGCGTTTGCCTGCCACCTTCAGGCCCATGGAACGGGCCGTACCGGCAACCATCATCATGGCTGACTCGGTGGTGAAGGCATTCAGGTCTGCCATCTTGTCTTCTGCGATGGCGCGAATCTGATCCCAGTTCACACTCCCCGCTTTCACGCGGTTCGGTTCGCCGGATCCCTTTTTAACCTTTGCCGCTTCCATTAGCTGAACTGCCGCTGGCGGTGTCTTGACGACAAAGTCAAAGGACTTGTCGCCGTATACGGTGATAACAACAGGCAAAACCTTGCCCTGTTTGTCCTGCGTACGCGCATTGAACTGCTTGCAGAACTCCATGATGTTAACGCCGGCAGCACCTAAAGCGGGTCCAACCGGTGGCGACGGATTCGCAGCACCTCCCCTTACTTGTAGTTTAACTACTTTACTTACTTCTTTTGCCATTGTTATATTTAATTTACAGCTCCCAGCCGTTTCACCCCGGCCGGTTTAAATCCCGCCACCCGGGGGCCGCGGAACATAAAAGCGAGTTAAATTGGAAGCAACTCCACTTTTAAGCGTAACAATTATTCTCTATACCTTTTCTACCTGCATGTAGCTGAGCTCCAGAGGCGTCTTCCTTCCGAAAATCTTCACCATCACCTCGAGTTTCCGCTTTTCCTCGTTGATCTTCTCCACCGTTCCGTTGAAACCATTGAAAGGACCGTCGATTACTTTTACCGTCTCGCCCAGGACAAACGGAATCGCCACGGCATCCGTGTTGATTGCCAGCTCGTCCACCTTCCCGAGCATCCTGTTGACTTCGGATTTGCGAAGCGGCACCGGGTCTCCCCCTTTGGTTTCACCCAAAAAGCCGATCACATTGGTGATGGAGCGGATAATGTGGATCATCTCCCCGGTAAGGTTTGCCTTAACCATGATGTATCCGGGAAAATAAACGCGCTCCTTGTTGATCTTTTTTCCGTTGCGGATCTGGACCACTTTTTCGGTAGGAACCAGGACCTCTTCCAGGTTATCCCCGAAACCGTGGCGTTCCACCTCGCTCTCGATATACCCTTTGATCTTGTTTTCCTGACCGCTTACGGCGCGGACTACGTACCACTTCTTCTCCAATACTTCTGACATCCTCCTCCGCTTATCCGATTAATGCGTTAAAATACAACTGGATGAGTTTTGAAAACAGGGAATCCACACCCCAGGTCGCCAGGGCAAACAGAATGGAAAAGACCGCTACGATCACCATCAGGTTAGACGCCTCCGCCCGCGAGGGCAGGGTTACCTGGTGCCTTAATTCATGATAGGATTCCTTAAAATATGTCAACATCGCTGGTTGTATTTTATTCCTGAAGACCCGCTCCCTGCGGGACCTTCCGTTGCTCTGCACGGGAGGAGAGACTCGAACTCCCGACACCTGGTTTTGGAGACCAGTGCTCTACCAACTGAGCTACACCCGTATTTACAGTGAAAGGGATCCGTCCCGATTCGTTATCAGGACGGGACCCCTCACTGCCTTTCCTAAGCCTTTTGGGGCTTAATCCAGAATCTTGGTTACCTGGCCGGCACCGACAGTACGACCTCCTTCGCGGATGGCGAAGCGCAGCCCCACGTTCAGGGCGATCGGCTGGATCAGGTCTACAGTGATGGTCAGGTTATCCCCCGGCATCACCATTTCAACGCCGTCAGGCAGGTTGATGGTTCCGGTAACGTCCGTTGTCCGTACGTAGAACTGAGGACGGTAGTTGTTGTGGAACGGAGTGTGACGTCCACCTTCTTCTTTTTTCAGGATATAGACTTCCGCTTCGAACTTGGCGTGCGGAGTAACAGATCCCGGCTTGCAGATTACCATTCCGCGCTTGATATCTTTTTTCTCGATACCGCGCAGCAGGATACCTACGTTGTCACCGGCTTCCCCGCGGTCGAGGATCTTGCGGAACATCTCAACACCTGTAATGGTAGAGGACAGTTTTTCAGCGCCCATACCGATGATGTCAACCGCGTCTCCTGTACTGGCAACACCAGTCTCGATACGGCCTGTAGCAACAGTTCCACGTCCGGTAATGGTGAATACGTCTTCAACGGGCATCAGGAAATCCTTGTCCACATCGCGCTGGGGCAGCTCGATCCACTCGTCTACAGCCTTCATCAGCTCCATTACGGTGTCCACCCACTTTTGCTCGCCATTCAGGGCGCCCAGGGCAGAACCGGAAATAACCGGGCTGTTGTCGCCGTCGTACTCGTAGAAGGAAAGCAGCTCGCGCACTTCCATTTCAACGAGCTCCAGCAGCTCCTCGTCGTCCACCATGTCTACCTTGTTCAGGAAGACAACGATGCGCGGGATACCAACCTGGCGGCCGAGCAGGATGTGCTCGCGGGTCTGGGGCATCGGACCGTCTGTAGCAGCAACTACCAGGATAGCGCCGTCCATCTGGGCAGCACCCGTAACCATGTTCTTTACGTAATCCGCGTGACCCGGACAGTCAACGTGGGCGTAGTGACGGTTTTCGGTCTGGTATTCTACGTGAGAAGTGTTGATGGTAATACCACGTTCTTTTTCCTCGGGAGCGTTATCGATGGAGTCGAAGCTCCGAATGTCAGAGAGGCCAGCGTTTGCCAGTACGGTAGTAATGGCGGCTGTCAGCGTAGTTTTACCGTGGTCGACGTGTCCAATCGTACCGATATTCAAGTGCGGTTTGGAACGGTCAAATGTTTCCTTAGCCATTGTTAGTGATTTTAATCTTAGTTTATATTAGTGTAACTGTTCTAAACGCGTCCGGCCCGCCATCCCCAAACTCCCTGCCGGTAAACGGCAATTGGAAATCGGTTCGATCAGGGCTCCGAAAGCGGGTGATCCGGCCACCGGGGCCATATTTCTTTGAGCCAACGACGGGAATTGAACCCGTGACCTCTTCCTTACCAAGGAAACGCTCTACCCCTGAGCTACGTCGGCTGGTTGGCGCAAGGTTCAGGGGGCGACATCACCGAAAACCTTTCGGAAATCGATCGGCCCAAGCACCGCAAACGCTTGCCCAAGGTCTTGAGCGGGAGACCGGGTTCGAACCGGCGACATTCAGCTTGGAAGGCTGACGCTCTACCAACTGAGCTACTCCCGCAATAATTTAATCTCAATATGTCAATTCGCGAGGATTACCTCGCTGCGCTCGGTTCCGGTTAAACCTAAAACCATTTTTAGTAGCGTTTCGGTTGTCTCCGGATTACCGCCACCGGTTTCCCGGTGTCGGTGATCCTGGTTCGGGGAACCGGGATTGAACTCGTTCAGCGCTCTGCCTCAGGACAGGATTACCTCACTTCGTTCGGTGATCCTGGTTCGGGGAACCGGTCCGAACGTTTGCAGAACGTCCGGTGGACGTTTTGCAGTGAGGAGCCAGCTGGTGCGCTGGCCTCATCCTCTTATATCAGAACTCAATGAACGCTAATCAAAAGCGAGCTCTTGACACCCACTTTAAGAATTTCTTTGTGGGGAGAGCAGGATTCGAACCTGCGAAGGTGAAAACCAACAGATTTACAGTCTGTCCTCGTTGGCCGCTTGAGTATCTCCCCGAACCCTAGAAATTTAAGAACTTACGAGCCGATGGAGGGACTCGAACCCACGACCCCGAGATTACAAATCACGTGCTCTAGCCAGCTGAGCTACATCGGCTTAATGGGCCTTTTTTAAGCATAAAAAAGTCCGCTATTTCTAACGGACTGCAAATGTAGATAATTATTTATTTAATCAAAACTATATTTATAAAAATTTTAGGGAGGAATACGCCCTGGGTTTGCGCTTCTTTTTGACCAGTTTCCGCTCCAGGGAACTGCAGGCAGAATCGACTGCTTCCTCAAAGGATTTACACTGCTTTTTCACGACGAAGGTATCTTTGGGAACCTGCATTTTAATCTCTGCTACCTTGTTCTCCTTTTCGCTGATGTTCTCCACCTTCAGAAACACCTCGGCCCGGATGACCCGGTCGTAAAATTGTTCGAGTTTGTCGAGCCGGCGCTGGGTGAATTCCAACAGTTTACCATCGGCGTTAAAATTGACGGATTGTGTGGTCACATGCATACGCGTTGATTTTGATGGTTCTTACTTTGTTTTGTTCCTCGGGTGCGAAGTACCGTGGATCCGTTTCAGCTCGGCAATGCTATTGTGCGTATAAACCTGCGTGGAGGCCAGTGAAGAGTGTCCCAAAAGTTCCTTGACGGAATTCATATCGGCTCCCTGGTTTAGTAGATGAGTAGCGAAGGTATGCCTGAGGATGTGCGGGCTCCTTTTGGACTTCGCGGATACCATACTAAGGTATTTATTTATAATTCTATAAACAAGATTTTCATATAATTTATTGCCCCTGGAAGTGAGGAAGAGATGCGGTTCCGAACCGGATTTGAAGTGGGCGCCCCTGAGCTCCAGGTAGGCCCGGATTTCACGTACAATCCCCGGTAGGAGCGGCAGGATACGCTCCTTGTCCCGCTTCCCGGTAACCCGCAGCGTCCCCTGTTCCAGGTCTACGTCCCCGAGCTTTAATCCAATGAGTTCGGCCCGACGCATCCCCGTGGTATAGAGGAGTTCCACAACCAGTTTGTCCCGATGGGCCTCATACCCTTCCGATGGCTCCCATTCGCCCAGCAGGCCCTCCATTTCCGACTCGCTGAAGGGGATTTCCACCCGGCGCGGGGTTTTCAACGGCTTGTGGGCGGCCAGCGGGCTCGCGTCAATGCGGCCCTGCCGAAGCTGGTATTTATAATAGGATTTCAGGGAGGCTACCTTCCGGTTCACCGACCGGTTGTTCAGGCCGGATTCCATCAGGTGGATGATCCAGCTGCGGATCACGGGGTACGGCTGGTCCGCCAGGGCAAATTCCCCCTGTTCCTCCCGGCAGTATTCCGAAAATGCCTCCAGGTCGGCCAGGTAGGCCTTCACCGTATGGGCGGCATACTTCTTTTCCAGGGTCAGGTATTTGGCAAACGCCTCCAGGGACATGGATTAAAGATACGAAAGGGGCGGGTACAAAAAAACGACCCGGGCCAAATGGTCCGGGTCGCGATATTGCTTGCTGAGTGGATCCTAGTATTCTTCCTGGTCCCTCAGACTTTGGATATATTCTGCTTTGAGCACTTGCTGGCGGCGTTCTACCGAAGGCTTGGTAAACTGCTGCCGCTTCCGCAGCTGGCGCATGGTACCGGTCCGGTCGAATTTCCGCTTAAAGCGCTTGAGCGCTCGGTCGATATTTTCTCCTTCTTTTACAGGTATAATTAACATGGGCTACAACCTCCTTTCTTTTGGGATTCGGGCTGCAAATATACAGCCATTCCCCGGAAACTTCCTAGTTATTTTAAAAGATTCTTTGAGATGACCACTTTCTGTATCTCCGTAGTCCCCTCCCCGATGGTGCACAGTTTGGCATCCCGGTAGAATTTTTCCACGGGAAATTCACGAATATACCCGTATCCCCCATGGATCTGCACCGCCTCGTTAGCCACCCGCACACACACTTCCGAAGCGTACATCTTGGCCATGGCGCTCTGTTGGGTTACCGGTTTACCCGCATTTTTCAAAAACCCCGCTTTGTGGACCATCAATTCAGCCGCCTCGATTTCCGTGGCCATCTCAGCGAGTTTGAAGGAGATGCCCTGGAATGCGCTGATGGGCTTGCCGAACTGCACGCGTTCCTTGGAGTATTTCAGGGATGCCTCAAAGGCTCCTTTGGCAACTCCCAGGGAGAGTGCCCCGATGGAGATGCGGCCTCCGTCCAGGACCTTCATGGACTGGATAAAGCCTTCCCCTACCGGCCCGAGCCGGTTGCCGTCCGGGATGCGGCAATCCTCAAAAATCAATTCGGCGGTTTCACTGGCGCGCATGCCGAGCTTATCCTCTTTCTTGCCGCTGGAGAACCCCGGGGTACCCTTTTCCACCACAAAAGCCGTCATGCCCCGGCTGTCTCCTTTCTCCCCGGTCCGGGCAATGATTACCGCCACATCGCCGCTGATCCCGTGGGTGATAAAATTTTTGGCACCATTGAGAACCCAGTGGTCACCGTCCTTTTTAGCCGTGGTATTCATCCCGCCGGCGTCCGACCCTGTGTTGTGCTCGGTCAGGCCCCAGGCACCGATCCATTCGGCAGTGGCTAATTTAGGAATCCAGCGCTGCTTTTGCTCTTCGTCCCCAAAAAGCAATATATGGTTCGTGCAGAGCGAATTGTGGGCGGCCACTGACAGGCCGATACCCGGGTCCACCTTCGAGATTTCCTCGATAATGGCGATGTATTCGTGGTACCCCATCCCGGAGCCACCCAGGGCTACCGGTACCAGCACCCCCATAAATCCGTATTCCCCGGCTTTCTTGAAAACCTCCACGGGAAACGTCTGGGAAGCATCCCATTCCATTACGTGGGGACGGATGAACTGTTCCGCAAAATCCCGCGCAGATTCGGCCACCATACGCTGGGTTTCGGAATATTCAAAATTCACACTATCAGTGGATTCGGCGATCATAGCAATTCATTGTTTTTCAAGGGACAAATATAACGCTATTCTCTCAATTCGCCCGCCTGGAATACTGCCGATCTCCCGGAGCTCCTCCAGGGATTCGTAGGGACCCAGGGTATTTCGGCGGGCCACGATATCCCGGGCCATTTGCCAGTCCAGGTACACCAGTGCAGCCAGTTCCTCAACGGTGGCATCGTTGATATCTATGCGTCGTACCGGCGGGGGTTGCACCACCCGGAACTGCAGGGCGGCACGCCTGGCCACCTCCGGGGGGAGCCCGTATACGTCGTAGAGCTGCCCGGCGTGCTGGAAGCCGCCAAGGGCATCTCGGAACTTTACGATCCGGGCAGAAAGGACCGGACCAATCCCGCGGACGGCCTGCAAATCCGATGCGCTGGCCTGGTTCAGGTCCTGGAAACGGTTGGGTTTTGCCTCGTCCCGGCCCGGCGGGCGGACCCGGAGGGTGGAGGTGTCTGAATGGGGTACCCGTACTGCGGAGGCGTCCGGATGGCGTTGCCGTACCGCGAAGCTATCCGGCTTGCCGGCAATCCGGTAGAGGGCCGATGTAACCGGGGTGTCGGGGATTCGGGTAAAGGGGGTGTCGGGGACTCGGGTAAAGGTGGTGTCGGGCCCGGCGGCGACCGGAAACCCGGCACCCCACCCGGGCGCCGAGCGGCGGGCGCATTCCAGCAGCAGCATCAGGCACATGAAATAAAAAATCCCACTCCGGATGCGTTGATTGCTTCTGAAGTGGGATTCGGGTCGCCTCATCCGCCAAATGTACGGACGCGGCCTGCCCCTATTCTGCAGTCTGCTTCCGGAACAACTGGTTGCTTTTGAGTTTTGTCATGTATTCGCGCAGGTCTCCCCGTACTTCGCCGGACATGATATACAATCCGATAATGTTCGGGAAGGACATGGCCAGGATCATCATATCCGAAAAGTCGAGTACGGCCCCGAGGCTCACTGAAGCCCCGATGACCACAAACACCAGGAAAAGCGATTTGTAGACCATCTCGGATTTCTTGCTCTTCCCGAAAAGGAACGTCCAGGCGCGCATGCCGTAATAGGACCAGGAAATCATGGTGGAAAAGGCAAAGAGGAATACCGCGATGCCCAATACGTAAGGGAACCAGGAAATCTGGCTGCCAAAGGCATCGGACGTAAGCTGTGCGCCGGCCATACCTTCCACTTCGTGCATCCCGGTAAAAATCAGTACGAGCGCCGTCAGCGTACAAACCACCACCGTATCGATAAACGGTTCGAGCAGGGCTACAAAGCCCTCAGAAGGCGGGTGGTTGGTCTTGGCGGCGCTGTGCGCGATGGCTGCCGACCCCACACCGGCTTCATTGGAGAACGCCGCCCGCTGGAAGCCTACGACCAGCACACCGATGATTCCCCCTTTAAGGGCTCCCGGGTTGAAAGCGCCATCCACGATGGCGGAAAATGCCGGTCCGATATTTTGTATGTTCATAATAATGACCGCCAGGGCTGCAACCACATAGATGGTCGCCATGAGCGGGACTACCTTGCCGGTTACCTTGGCGATGCTCTTGATTCCGCCAATGATGACCACGCCCACCAGGATGGCCGTCACCACGCCAAACCAGAAGCCGTTCCCCTGCAGGACCGAGAATTGTCCGGCCAGTTGCTCAAACGACTGGTTGGCCTGGAACATATTCCCCCCGCCGAAGGAGGCGCCCACTGCCAGGACGGCGAATACCATAGCCAGCACCCGTCCAAGGCCTTTGAGATTCCTTTTTTCCAGCCCGTACCGCAGATAATTCATCGGACCCCCGAAGACCCGGCCGTCCGGGAGGATATCCCGGTACTTCACGCCCAGGGTACACTCCACGAACTTGGAGGACATCCCGAGGAGGCCGCAGATAATCATCCAGAAAGTCGCCCCCGCTCCGCCAAGGGAAACCGCTACGGCAACTCCGGCGATATTACCAAGCCCGACGGTGCCCGATACTGCGGTTGCCAGTGCCTGGAAGTGGGTGACCTGCCCGGGCGCGTTCGGGTCATCGTATTTTCCGCGCGCAAGGTCCAGGGAATGCCGGAAGCCCCGGATGTTGATAAAGCCCATGCGGATGGTGAAAAAGGTGGCCCCCAGTACGAGCCAGATCACAATAAACGGAATGCCATTGGTAATCGGGTCGCCATTCGGGTGTGCAATTACCACGGGTTCATCGTATTCCACCTGGGCCAGGTAGTGGGCCCCCTGTTCGATAATGTGCTCCGGGTTATCGGGATTGTAGATCACCTTCCCTTCGCCCACCAGGTGTTTCAGGGCACCGCTGGCGTCGGCGGTAATGGTCTGGTCCGGGCCATTGTCCCGCGCTATCACGGCAATCGGTTCACCTTTCCGGACTTTTTCCCCTTCGGCCTTCAGCCACTCTTTAAGGACGTACCGGTCGGTTACGTCTGGCGACCAGCCGGGGATGCCGATATTCTTGACGTCGGCATATACCACCGGGTCGTACAGGCCGAGAGCGGCGAACGGATCCCAGAAAAGCACGGATCCCAGGGCGTTGACCGCCGGTGTCATCGTGCCGTTGAATACTTCCGTGATCGCCTCGGTGGGGACGGTGTATTCCGCGGTTGCCGAGTTCCCCTGCGAATCCGTTACGACCACGGAGTAAGGCACGCCTTCGGTGAGCCCGGTAGACCGGTCCGAGGTAAGCGGGGTCTCCTGGTTGCTCCACCGGTAGGTGTACGGCGCCGTACCACCGGAAACGGTTACCCGGATGACCCCGTCGTTGATATTGGATGACGGGTTGTTGATGGTCCCCCGGAGTTCGAGTTCCTGGGCGGTTATCCCCAGGGATGTCATGCAGATCAGGAGGGAAAGTAAATACTTCATATTCGGTAGGGTGAGTTAGTGTGGTTTGAATTTTTCGGACCGCGGCAATATCCTAAAAATTAGGATGCCGTCCAAATATTATCCCCGGGGTTCAGCCGATGTGAAACATCTCGTTGAGCTTGCGGATCTGTTCCGGACGGCCCAATACGATGACCTTGCTCTTGGGTTGCAAGGGGAGGTCCGCTTCCGGGTTGATGATATAGTTGCCATCGGGTTCGATATACCCGATAATCGTACATCCCGTTTTCCGCCTGAGGTCCAAATCGCGAAGCGTATTGCATTCCACCTGGTTGCGAAAATCCTCAATCCCGACTTCTTCCAGGTTTGTCGTGTGCTCGCCTTCCATGGAAAGCTGGTCCATGAAGGTAATCAGGTCCGGCAGCACCACCAGGGATGCCATGTGATCTCCGCCGATCTTGTCCGGCATGATCACCTTGTCAGCGCCTGCCAGTTGCAGTTTTTTGACCGAGGAAATCTGCGAGGCGCGGCTGATGATGGTGAGGTCCGGGTTCAACTGGCGGGCCGAAAGGACCACAAACAGGTTGGCCGCGTCGTCCGGGAGGGTGGTAATCAGGTACCGGGCGCGTTCCACCCCGGCCTCCTGCAGCACCTCGTCCTCGTTGGCATCCCCTTCCTGGAACAGGATGTCGTCCGTTTCGTACTTCTCGATAATGGTTGGATCCCGCTCCACTACGACAAAGGGCTGTTTGTAATTCTGCAGCCGCTGCGCGGCCTGGGAGCCGTTCCGTCCGTACCCGCAGATGATCACATGGCGCTCAAGTGCATCGATTCGCTGTTTCACTTTTTTCTTCTTTAGGATTTGAAGGGAATTTCTCCCGAGGATATACTCGGTAATCACAGAGATCGCAAAGGCAAAGATAAAGACGCTCGATACGATCAGGATAACCGTAAAGAGTCGTGCCTCCGTATCCAGCGGGCGCACCTCCTGAAAGCCCACCGTGGTCACGGTGATGATGGTCATGTACAGGGACTCGCTCCAATTGAACCCGGCGACGTAACGATACCCGAACAGCCCGAATAGCAGCACGAGGAGCATCAGCGTCAGCGCCAGGTAAATCTTGGACCGGAAGAGCTTCAGCATAGTCAGAGGTCAAATACGGAGGTTCGTTTGGTGTACACCAGATCCTTGATCCTCAGCCAGAATGCGAGGAAGAGATAGAGGGCAAATCCAAAGCCCAGCGTAACAAACGTCAGGTAAATAAAGGAGGTCCGGACCACCCGGGTACGGATGCCCAGGCGCTCGGCTATGCGGCGGCAGACTTCAAATCCCCGCTTTTGGAAATAATACAGTGCCGTGTAAAAAAGGTTCACATGCTAAAAATAGCACATTCCGAACAATTATTCGGTTACCTCCCCGTCCCACTCGAGCATCCCCCCTACCAGGTTGTAGGTACGCTCAAAGCCCTTGCTTTGCATCAGGGAGCAGGCCTGGCCGCTGCGGTTCCCGGAACGGCAGTACACGTAATAACTTTTGGATTTATCCAGTTTTTCCACTTCGTCCAGGAACCCCTGTCCGCGGTATATATCGATCTGGATGGCCCCGGGGATGTACCCCTCCTCCATCTCTTCGTCGGTCCGGACATCCAGGATGACGGCATCCGGGTCGGATTCCAGTTGTTCCCTCCAGTCTTCTTGGGTAAGGTCTGCCATACGGTGTTTTCTGTTTTTGGAGTCGCGCATTCCAGAAAACCGGGGCGCGCGAATTCCCGGCAAAAATACGGATTTTGGACCAAATGCCCGCCGGGTCGCCCGAAACTGCCTCCGGGCCCCGTGCGGCTACCTCAACTATTCTCAGGCCTTGATGCTGCACCCGATTGCCCGGGTGGTTTCAGTTGGCACGGGTTGTCCGTTGAGCAGGGCGTCCACGGCAGCTTCCACGTAGGGCGTTTCCACGGCCGAGGCATCCCGGTAATTGTCGTCGACGGCTCCGATATAGCGTACAATATGGTCGGAACCGCTGCGCTCCAGCAAAAAGACGTGGGGGGTGCGGGTGGCCCCGTAAAGCGGGTAGATTTCCTGTTCCTCGTCGAGCAGGTAGGGAAAGGAGAAGCCTTTTTCCTTTGCCCGCAGGGCCATCTTTTCAAAGCTGTCCCCGGGTTGTATCTCCGGGTTATTCGGGTTGATGGCAATCACGGGGAAACCCCGGTTCGCATACTTCGCATTCAACGCCTCGATCCGATCCTCGTAGGCCTGGGCATACGGGCAGGTGTTGCAAGTGAACACAACGATAAAGCCCTTAGCCTCCGGGTAATCGCTGAGGCTGACGCGATCGCCGCCAACGGCGGGCAGTTCAAAATCCGTGGCCTTGTCCCCTACGGAATATCCCTGTGATAATACTGCCTGGAGCGGAAAGAGGAGCAAGCCAAATAAAACGAGAAGGTGTTGCAGTGTTTTCATGCTATTTGATTTAATCGTTTAAAAAAGATTGAACGACCGACTCGAGTTGTGGGCCGTCAAATGTTTGTTCGTAGAATTCGCGGCGGTTTGCGGAATAGATCAGGGTGGCCGGGATGGCGCCGGACCATTCCTGAGAAACCCGGGGGATCCAGTCGTTTTGCCGGGGGTCGTCCAGGACCACCACCGGGCTTTCGATTCCCCGTTTTTCAATAAAGGCCGGCAGGCGCTTTTCCCACATGGAAGGCATATCCAGGCTCACCAGGGTAACCTCCACGCCCCGGTCGGCATATTCCCGGCGGATTTTTTCAAAAAAGGGAAGTTCCGCAATACAGGGGGCACACCAGGTGGCCCAGAAATTGATGATCCGGACCTGGGTGCCTTCCTGATGGAATAACGGCTCCAACTCCTCAAAGGCCAGCACGGGAATCGGTCCGGATACCGTTTCTACAGTTGTCTTGGGGGATCCTGTCAACCAGCTGAAATCTCCCTGTTGGGCATACAGCCTACCTGTAAGTAACATGAGTATCAGCAGAGGCAATAAACGCAGATGTACCATACCGAATTTGATTCCCTTAAAATTAACCACAGGGTCTCCCCCCTATGGAACGTTTAACAAAATTTTAGCTTGCCGCAGGTTGGAGTCCTTTGATTTATGTTATATATTTGTATATACAAATGTTGTAGTGACATGAATGTAGAAGCAATTATCAAAACGGCTACCCTTCCGCCCCGGCGGCGCACCATGATCCACCTGATGCTCGTGAACAACCGGATTGGCGAGGCCATGGCACAGACATTGAAACCGTTCGGCCTGTCCATGCAGCAATTCAACGTACTGCGAATCCTGCGGGGTCAAAAGGGGCAGCCGGCCAATATGCGCACACTCAATGAGCGGATGGTTTCCAAGATGAGCAATACCACCCGTTTGGTCGATAAATTAATCGCCAAAGGCCTGGTAAGGCGCAATGTCTGCCCGGAAAACCGACGCAAGGTGGAAATATTCCTGACCGATACGGGGAAGGAACAGCTGGAGGACATGTCCGCAGCTGTAGACGCCCAGGAGCACGCGCTGATGGAGAACTTCTCGGATGATGATCTGCGCCGTTTAAATGAATTGTTGGACTTAATAAAATAAAACCATGCAAACCAGCACACAGACAGAAATAGAAACTTATCTCGATTCGCTGAACTGGCGTTATGCCACCAAGGAATTCGACCGGGATGCAAAACTCCCGGAACCCGTCCTGGAAGGATTGCTGGAGGCGGTTCGCCTCAGCGCTTCCTCCTATGGGTTGCAACCCTATGAAATTCAGGTAGTCTCCGATCCGGAAGTCCGTCAAAAATTGCGCGCCGCCGGCTGGGACCAGTCACAGATTACGGATGCTTCCCATCTTCTGGTCTTTACATACAAAACGGATTTCGGCCCGGAACTGGTAGAAAGCTATATCGACCGGGTATCAGAAACCCGGGGTGTCGAAAAGGCCAAACTAAATGGCTACTCAGACTTTATGAAGTCGAAACTCATGGACCTGCCCCGGGAACAAAAATCCAACTGGACGGCCCGTCAGGCGTACATCGCCGTGGGCAACCTGCTTTCAGCTGCAGCTGTGGCCCAGGTAGACGCCTGCCCCATGGAAGGCTTTGACCCGGTTAAGGTGGACGAAATCCTGGACCTTGGTTCGCGCAACCTGAGCGCCGCAGCCCTGGTGGCCCTGGGCTACCGGTCCGAATCGGACGCTACCCAGCATCAGAACAAGGTTAGGCGTACCCGACAAGAACTTTTTACACACATTTAATCAATTTATTAACAACTATTTATTATCTCAAAAACAGAAACAACACCATGAAAAAGAACCTTTTTGCCCTGACCCTGGCTGTGGTTACCACTACAGCTACATTAGCCACAGAACCCGCAGCCGACGAGACCAAAACCGTCGATGCAAAGGCGAGCACCGTTACCTGGAAAGCCTACAAGGTAACCGGTTCCCACACCGGGACCGTTGCCCTGAAGTCCGGTTCCCTCATTTTTGACGGGGACAAGCTTACCGGAGGCGAATTCCAGGTAGACATGACCACGCTGACTGCAACGGACCTCGAGGGGGAATACCGGGATAAGCTCGTCGGGCACCTGAAGTCCGATGATTTCTTCTCAACGGAGAAATACAACACCTCAAAACTGGTTTTCACCCAGGTAAAATCTACCGGGAAAAATTCCTATGAGGTAACCGGGAACCTCACCATCAAGGGCATCACCAACCCCGTGACCTTTGACCTGTCCGTCTACGGAAGCAAGGCTACTGCCAATGTAAAGGTAGACCGGGCGGCGTATGATATCCGCTACGGATCCGGCAGTTTCTTCGACAACCTGGGCGACAAGACCATTTACGACGAGTTCGACCTGGTCGTCGACCTGGAATTCGCAACAGCGAGCTAATCTGTAGGACGAGCACATGCAGTTTAAAATAACTGACTGTTAAACGCCGGGGTCCGCTCCGGCGTTTTTTTTGAAACGGGGTTTGCCAATACCGAATTCCTTTCTATATTTGACTCCGATGAAAACATTGATTACAACAAACTGGTGGTGGGTTTCTGATCGCGGAACGTCGTGACCTGAGCCCCCCTGTGTTTGTCCACCATACCTAAGGCTTGTCTGTCACGACAGGCCTTTTTTAATTTTTGTCAACAAGCTCAATATGGCATACGAACTGCATACACACCACAAGAAAATCCTCGCGGACACCCTGACGCCGGTGAGCGTCTACCTGAAGGTACGCGACCGGTTCCCGGGCAGCCTCCTGCTGGAGAGCAGCGACTACCACGCCAACGACAATTCGTTTTCCTATATCTGCTGCAACCCGATTGCCTCCATCCGGGTACAGCACGAGACGATCTTCCTGGAATACCCGGACGGGAAACGCGAACAGCGCCCCGTGGGCCCGGATACGGATATCCCGATGGAAATACATGCATTTGCGGCCCGCTTCCGGGCGGAGTCTTCAAATTTCAAGTTTATCAACAACGGGTTGTTCGGCTACATGGCCTATGACGCCGTCCGCTATTTTGAGGATATTTCCATTGGCAGGAAACCGGATTCCCCGGATATCCCCGATATCTACTACGCGGTTTACCGGAACATCATCGCCTTTGACCACTTCAAAAACGAAGCCTACCTGTTTGCCCATTCCCGCGACGGGAAAAACAATATACCCGAATTGGAACAGCTACTGGCCGTACAGACCTTTGCTTCGTACTCCTTCCGCAAGGAAGGCGAACGGCAAACAAACCTGGAGGACGCCGAATACCTGGAGCAGGTGGAACTCGCCCGCAAGCACTGCGGCCGGGGAGACGTATTCCAGCTGGTCCTCTCCCGGCGTTTCGCCCAGGGTTTCAAGGGGGATGAATTCAACGTGTACCGGGCCCTGAGGTCCATCAATCCCTCCCCCTACCTGTTCTACTTTGACTACGGGAGTTTCAAGATATTCGGCAGTTCCCCGGAAGCCCAGCTGGTCGTAGGGGATGGCAAGGCGGAAATCCACCCGATCGCCGGGACGTTCAAACGCACCGGGAACGACGAGGAAGATGCCCAATTGGCCCGGGAGCTCGCGGCCGACGACAAGGAGAACAGCGAACACGTCATGCTCGTGGACCTCGCCCGGAACGACCTGAGCCGCAACGGGAATACCGTGCAGGTGGAAACCTACCGGGAAGTCCAGTATTTCTCCCATGTCATCCACCTGGTTTCCAAGGTTACCGGGCGCAAGAAACCGGAAATCCCGACGATGAAGGTGGTTGCCGACACCTTCCCGGCAGGGACGCTCAGCGGCGCGCCCAAGCACCGGGCGATGCAGTTGATTGAACAGTACGAAAAAACAAGCCGGACCTATTACGGGGGGGCCATCGGATTCATGGCCTTTGACGGCGATTTTAACCACGCCATCATGATCCGGACCTTCCTGAGCCGGAACCACACGCTGTATTTCCAGGCCGGGGCCGGGCTGGTCGCGGCCTCGGACCCGGAGGCGGAACTCCAGGAGACCTACAACAAACTCGGGGCCCTGAACCAGGCACTCGAAATCGCCGAAAACCTCTGATATGAAAAAGGTACTGGTAATCGATAATTACGACAGCTTCACTTACAACCTGGTCCACTATCTGGAAGACCTCGATTGCGAGGTACACGTGTGGCGGAACGACAAGTTCGACCTGGAGGATGCCGGGGCTTTTCACCATATTGTCCTGTCTCCCGGGCCGGGGATACCGGATGAGGCCGGGTTGCTCAAGCCGCTCATCGAGAAATATGCCCCCACCCGGCGTATTTTCGGGGTCTGCCTCGGACAACAGGCTATTGCGGAGGTCTTCGGCGGCAAGCTCATTAACCTGGACCGGGTTTACCACGGGGTGGCCTCCCCTATCGATATTACGGTCCCGGACAGCTTGTATCGGGGCATGCCCGCCAGCATCGAGGTTGGCCGCTACCACTCCTGGGTGGTGGACCCGGACCTGCCCGATTCCCTGGAGGCAACCGCCTTTGACGGGAATGGGCAACTCATGTCGCTCCGGCACAAAACCTATGACGTGCGCGCCGTGCAATACCACCCGGAATCCGTGTTGACGCCCAGGGGCAAAGATATCCTCTCCAACTGGTTAAATTCTGAAGCATGAAAGAGACACTGAACAAACTCATCGAACACCGGATGCTGGAGCGGGCCGAAGCCCGCCAGGTCCTTGTGGACATTGCCGGGGGGCAGTATAACACAAGCCAGATTGCAGCCTTCCTGACCGTGTTTATGATGCGGAGCATCCGCACGGAAGAACTCGAAGGTTTCCGGGACGCCCTCCTGGAACTCTGCCATAAGGTCGACCTGGGCGGACATGAGCCCATCGACCTCTGCGGCACCGGGGGGGACGGCAAGAACACCTTCAACATCTCCACCCTGGCCTCCTTCGTAACGGCAGGTGCCGGGATTCCGGTGGCCAAACACGGGAATTACGGGGTGTCCTCCCAATGCGGCAGCAGCAACGTCCTGGAATTTTTGGGCGTGCGCTTCAGCAACGAGCAGGACTTCTTAAGGCGTTGCCTGGACCGGGCGGGGATCTGTATCCTCCACGCCCCGCTTTTCCACCCGGCCATGAAAAACGTGGCACCCATCCGGAGGGAACTCGGGGTGAAGACCTTTTTCAATATGCTGGGGCCCATGGTCAACCCGGCATTCCCGAAATACCAGATGGTTGGGGTGTTTAACCTGGAACTCGCCCGGATGTACGGCTACCTGTACCAGAATACGGACAGGACGTTCAGCATCCTGCACGCCCTGGATGGGTATGACGAGATTTCCCTGACGGGCCCGGCCAAGGTAATCCGCAACGAAAGCGAGGAATTGCTCTACCCGGAAGACCTCGGGCTGCGGGCCCTGGAGGCGGAGTCCATTTACGGGGGGGAGAGCATCGAAGAGGCGGCAGGGATCTTCCTCCAGGTACTCCAGGGCCGTGGGAGCGAGGCACAACAATCCGTAGTCTGCGCCAACGCGGCAGTCGCGATTTCCACGGTGGAGGGCGGATCGATGGCCGCCGCCTACGAGAAAGCCACAGAATCCCTCAAGAGCGGGAAAGCCCTTGAAGCCCTGAGGGAATTACAGGAACTAAGCCGGATTGCGCCATGAATATCCTGGACCGAATTGCAGCGACCAAGCGGGAGGAAATTGCCCTGAAACAACAGGTGGTGCCCGAAGCCCGGCTTCGGGATTCCGCCCTGATGCAGCGGGAACCGGCTTCCATGAAAGCCTCCCTCTCCGCCCGGAGTTACGGTATCATCGCCGAGCACAAGCGCAGGTCGCCCTCCCGTGCGGTAATCAACCAGGCGCTCACCGTCCAGCAGGTGGTCCGGGGCTATACGGCAGGAGGAGCCGGTGCGGTTTCCGTACTGACGGACGGGACCTATTTCGGCGGGTCCCTGGAAGACCTGTTGCTGGCCCGGGCCGTAACGGACCTGCCCCTGCTTCGCAAGGAATTTATCCTGGAGCCCTACCAGGTACTCGAGGCGCGGGCCCACGGAGCAGATGCCATCCTGTTGATAGCCGCCCTGCTGGAACCCGGCCAAATCGAAGCCCTCGCCGGCCAGGCGCAGGAACTGGGCATGGAGGTCCTCCTCGAGGTACACGACCGGGAGGAACTGGACAAATCCCCCCTGGGCTCGGCCGATATGATCGGGGTCAACAACCGCAACCTGAAAACCTTTGAAGTAGACCTGGCCACCAGCCACAGCCTGGCGGGCCTCATCCCGGACACGGCCCTGCGCATTACCGAAAGCGGCCTGGGGAAGCCCGGGGAGCTGCGGGAGCTGCGGGATTCCGGTTACCGGGGGTTTTTGATGGGGGAATCTTTCATGAAACAGGACGACCCGGGCAAGGCACTTAAAGCATTTCTCAAAACCCTGGAAGCATGAAACTCAAAGTCTGCGGCATGAAGGAGAATACCGGCGAAATCGCCCGGCTGGAACCCGATTACCTGGGATTCATTTTCTGGAAGGGATCGTCCCGGTATTACGACGGGGAACCTCCCGGTACGGCGGCTAAAAGCCCCAGGCGCGTGGGGGTGTTCGTCGATGCAGACCCGTCCGATATCCTGCAGCGTACCCGCGATTTTGACCTGACATACATCCAGTTGCACGGCTCGGAAACCCCCGGGTACTGCAGCAGGCTGAACGCATATCTGAAAGACGCATTGGCCCACCCTCCTGGTCTGATCAAGGCCTTTGCCGTGGGGGTCGATTTTGACTTCAAACCCCTGGAGGCGTACCGCCCGAGCTGCGAATATTTCCTTTTCGACAGCCGCGGACCGCTGCCGGGAGGCAATGGCACGGGCTTTAACTGGGAAATCCTCCGGGGTTATCCGTACGACACCCCGTTTTTCCTGAGCGGCGGCATCGGACCGGATTCCCTGGAAGCGCTTGAGGCGTTCGCCGCATCTGCTGCCGGTGCGCATTGCCATGCCATTGATGTAAATAGTAAATTTGAAATCGCCCCGGGAAAAAAAGATGCAGGGAAAATTCAGCGATTTATGGCGGCCAGCCCGTGGCTTTGGCAAGGCAGCGCCGGACAGTGAAAACAACGGCCAGTTGCCTTCTCGCAAATGGCAAACAAAATTGCAAGAAATTGGAAACAAGTAAATACAAAGTAGATGCACAAGGGTTTTACGGGGAGTTTGGCGGCGCCTTTATCCCCGAGATGCTCTACCCGAATGTGGAAGAATTACGGGAGAATTACCTGCCCATCATCGAATCGGAGGAATTTCAGTCCGAATTCCGGAAGCTGCTTCGGGACTACGTGGGAAGGCCTACCCCCCTCTACCTGGCCCGTCGTCTCTCCAGCGCGTACAAAGCCCGGATCTACCTCAAGCGGGAAGACCTTTGCCACACCGGGGCCCATAAAGTAAACAACACCATCGGACAGATCCTGCTGGCAAAAAAACTGGGAAAAAAACGGATCATTGCGGAAACCGGGGCCGGCCAGCACGGCGTGGCGACGGCTACCGTCTGCGCCCTGATGGGGCTGCCCTGCGTGGTCTATATGGGCGAAGTGGATATTGCCCGGCAGGCGCCCAACGTAGCCCGGATGAAACTGCTGGGGGCCGAGGTACGGCCGGCTCGATCGGGAAGCCGCACCCTCAAGGACGCCACCAATGAAGCCATTCGGGATTGGATCAACAACCCTGTGGATACGCATTACATCATCGGGTCCGTAGTGGGGCCGCACCCCTACCCGGATATGGTAACCCGCCTGCAGGCAGTCATCTCGGAGGAAATACAATCTCAATTGCAGGGGGCCGAGGGACGCCCGGACCCGGATTACCTGATTGCCTGTGTAGGCGGCGGCAGCAATGCGGCTGGCACCTATTACCATTACCTGGACAGGGAGCACGTCCGGATCATTGCAGCAGAAGCAGCCGGGAAGGGGGTGGAAACGGGCGAAAGCGCCGCTACATCCGCCCTGGGCCGGCCTGGCATCATCCACGCGAGCAAGACTTTGCTAATGCAGACGGACGACGGCCAGATTACCGAACCCTATTCCATCTCGGCAGGCCTGGATTACCCGGGTGTGGGCCCCCTCCATGCCCACCTCTTCCAAACCGGACGGGCCCGCTTTATCCCCGTCACCGACGACCAGGCCATGGAAGCCGGTCGTGAACTCGCCCGGCTGGAAGGCATCATCCCGGCAATCGAAACCTCCCATGCCCTGGCAGTCCTCTCCCAGGGCGCTGTCCCGGAAGGATCCCTGGTAGTGATCAACCTCTCCGGAAGGGGTGACAAAGACCTGCAAACATATATCGACCATTTTAAGCTCGCCTAATACCCCCTACATGAAAACCGCATTACCACCCGTATCCGACAGGCTGAAAAGCACCCTGGAAAAACCGGGGAAACTCGTCTCAATCTATTTTACGGCCGGATACCCCGAGCTCGGGGATACCGTCCCGATCCTGCGGGAATTGCAGGCAGCCGGGGCCGATATCGTCGAAATCGGGCTGCCATTCAGCGACCCGCTGGCGGATGGGCCCACCATACAGGAAAGCTCCACGGCAGCTTTAAAAAACGGCATGCACACGGCCCGCCTGTTTGAACAGCTGCGGGGTATCCGGGAAGAAATCCACATCCCGTTGATCCTGATGGGATATTTCAACCCGGTGCTGCAATTCGGGGTGGAGGCGTTTTGCCAAAAATGCCAGGAGGTGGGTATCGACGGGTTGATTTTGCCGGACCTGCCCCTGGAGATCTACCAACGGGATTACCAGCCTTACTTTGAAGCCGCCGGTTTGAGCATGGTGTTTCTGATCAGCCCGCAGACCTCTGAAAAACGGATCCGTCAAATCGACGCGGCTTCCGGCAGTTTCATCTATATGGTGAGCTCGGCGAGCACCACCGGGGTCCAGGACAGTTTCGGCTCGGGGCAACAAGCCTATTTTAACCGGATTGCCGGCATGAACCTCAGCTGCCCGCAATTGGTGGGCTTCGGTATCAGCGACGCCGGGAGTTTCCGGGCTGCCACGCAAAAGGCAAAAGGCGCGATCATCGGATCGGCATTTATCCGGCTCCTCACCGAGAAGGGGATTCCGGGTATCCGCGATTTTGTGAAAGGGTTGAGGGGGTAACCGGGATCTTCGGACAACCCGGGCGGAATGGGTGGTCCAAACGTGCGGTTATTTGTCGCACTTGTGGTAAATTGAACCCGCCATACCCTTAAAACGCCAAATCATGAAATTCCGCCTGCTCCTCCTGCTGATCCTGTTCCAGTTTTCCGTCCGCGGACAGGACGAAGCCCTGCTGAAAACCCAGGTACGGCATACCATCGACGAACTCGTCCAGTTCATCGCCATTCCGAACGACGCCCTGGAACACGCCGATATCAACCGGAACCTCACCTGGCTTACCCGGGCGTTTTCCGAGCGGGGTTTCAACACGAGCATCCTCCCCACCGAAGAAGAGTCCCTGTTCTTTGCCGCCCTGCCCATGGAAGACGGCAAACCCACCCTGCTCTGGTACATGCATTTTGACGGGCAATCCGTGGACCCTTCCCAATGGGACCAGCCGGACCCCTACAAGGTGGTGCTCAAGGCGCCTTCGGGGGAGGGGTGGGAAACCCGGCCGATGAGCGAACTCAGCGACGACATCCCCTACGACTGGCGCCTGTTCGGGCGTTCCGTATCGGATGACAAGGGCCCGATTATCATGATGCTCAACGCCATCGACCTGTTGAAAAAACAGGGAACCTCCCTGCCCTACAACATCAAGGTCATCCTGGACGGGCAGGAGGAGCGCAGCAGCAAGCCCCTGCCCAAAGCAGTGGAAACATACCGGGAACTCCTGCAGGCCGATTACCTGCTGATTGCGGACGGCCCGGTCCACTACTCGGGCAACCCCACCGTGGTATATGGCTGCAGGGGAATAACCACGATGACCCTGACCACCTACGGCCCGGTGCTCCCGCAACACAGCGGCCATTACGGCAATTATGCCCCGAACCCGAATTTCCAGCTGGCGGAGATCCTGGCGAGCATGAAAGACCGGGAAGGACGGGTACTGATCCCGGGATATTACGACGGCATCAGCCTGAGTGAGGCTGAAATGGATATCCTCCGATCCGTCCCGGACGAGGCCTCATTGATCAATGGGAACCTCCAGGTCGCCGAACCGGACCAGGTGGGCAGCTTTTACCAGGAAGCCCTGCAATATCCCTCCCTGAACGTTCGCGGCATGGGCTCCGGATGGATCGGATCCGGGGCGCGAACCATCGTACCTGCCACTGCCACAGCCGAAATTGACATTCGCCTGGTCCCTGAAACGGACGGGAAACGGATGAAAAAGCTGGTCAGGGACCACATTGCCAGCCTGGGATACCGGATAACGGAACAGGAGCCGGATGCCGGGATGCGCACTACCCAATCCCATTGGGTGCGGGTTACAGAAAGTGAAGTCACTGATGCGTTCCGCACCCCCCTGGACAACCCCTTCGGGATGCACCTGGTCTCCCTGCTGGGGGAAACCTTTGAAAAACCGGTGGTTCAGATCCGAATTGCAGGGGGTACCGTCCCGATCGCCCCGTTTGTCAACGCCCTGGATATCCCGGCCTTCCTCCTGCCCCTGGTCAATCCGGACAACAATCAGCACAGCCCCAATGAAAATCTGGAAATCGGACAGATCGCTTACGGACTCCGGGTTTTTGAAGTGATCCTCAGCACGCCGCCTCCCGGGGGATTTTAGCAGTTTTTAACGGTTTTTCTCAACCTAATTACCTATATTAAAGATAGTTAACTAGAAAAAAGAGAAAGACCATGAGTGATAGAAGAAAGTTTAAGAGAAAGAAAGAACAACACAACCCGGCCAATCCCACGGGAAATACAAATATCGACACAAATACCTTTGATATAGACGAATCCACCATCAAGGATCAACAGAACAAGAGCTGAGCGGTTAACCTGCCGCCCGGCGAACCATGAAAAAACCGGAGTTTCTCGCGAAACTCCGGTTTTTTATTTGCATCCCGGTACCGGAAAACCGTTAAATCGGCGTGTCCCTGTGTCAGGCTGAGTTCCGGCTCGCATTGATATTGCCGTAGAGGGAGCGGGTCACGATCTTTTCGTAGAGTTCCTTCCGGTCCGTGCCCTCGGCAATTCGATGCAGGGCGTATTGTTGGATAACCAAAAGGGGCAGCACAATGTTCTCGCGAATTTTCACGGACTCCCGGGAAACCGACTCATTTTCCATCAGGACTTTGTAGCCGGAGAGCTGCAGGAGCATCTGTTTTGAGAGCTTATACTCCCGGTACAGCATCTCCCAGAACCCCTTATAAACCTCGTCCTCCTTCATATAGCTGGTGAGTTCAAAATAACATTTGGTGAGACTCATCATGCTGTTGAGCATCAGGGCCCGGAAGAAAGCAACCTCCTTATACATCTTCTTGAGTTCGGGCATCCGCCCCTCGTCCTTGAGTTGTTTCAGGGCCGTCCCAATGCCATAGTAGCCGGGGACATTCTGCTTGAGCTGGCTCCAGGAACCGACAAACGAAATGGCCCGCAGGTCGGAGAATTCCAGCTTCGCTTTATTGCCCCGTTTCCCGGGGCGGCTGCCGATATTGGCGTTTGAATAATATTTCAGCGTGCTCCGATTTTCCAGGTAAGGCAGGAAGAGCTCGTGCTGCTTGAGGGCATTGTATTTTTCAAAACTCAGCTCGGACAGGGTTTCGAGCAAGTCCCGCTGGGATTTGTCGATGACGTTCTCCTTGCCGAAGATTGTGTTTGAAAGGCCTGCAGTCAGCAGCTGTTCGCTGTTATGCATAAACAATTCCTTGGTGCCGAAGGTACTGGTAATAGTCTGCCCCTGTACGGTCAGCTGGATTTCGTGGTTGGCGATGGCCTTGGTCTGGGCTGCATAAAACCGGTGGGTTTTGCCGCCGCCCCGGGCGGGCGGGCCGCCGCGGCCGTCGAAGAATATCGCCTTGATCTTGTTGCGCCGGCAAACACGGGAAAGGGTTTCCTTGGTTTTGAATATCGACCAGTTGGCCTTCAGGTACCCCCCGTCTTTGGTCCCGTCCGAAAACCCGAGCATAATGGTCTGCAGGTCCCGCCGCTGGGCCACATGGGCCCGGTATTCCGGCAGGTCGAACAGGGTTTGCATCACGGATTCCGCCTCGGCCATCCCCTTCATGGTCTCAAAGAGCGGGATGATATCGAAGGTCAGGTCCCGGTTTTTCCAACCGGACCAGCGCAACAGCCCGAACACAAAGAGGACGGAGAAGATATCCTCCGAGTTGCTGATGATATACCGGTTACAGCCGTCTTCCCCGTTTTTGCGCTGGATCTCCTCGAGCTGTGCCATATTGACCAGCGTATCCTTCACGATGGGGTCGTCATAGGCCGACGGGTCGAGTTCCAGGGATTCCCGGGTCAGCAACTCCACCAGGCGCTCCTCCGGTAATTCGTCCAGGGATTCTTTAATGAGGCCATGGTGCCGGAGCACCGTCTCCACCACCTGGTAGTGCTTGCTGTGATCCTGGCGGATATCCAACGTGGCGAAGTGCGTTTTAAACAATCGCACCTTGTCGATAAAATGGTCGAGTTCCTTCAGGTAAAGCCCGTAGTAGTCCCGTACGAGGATTTCCCGGATTTCCCTCAGGGTTTCGATCATCTCCTCATAAGACAGGGTTTTACTCGTATCGAACATGGCCACATAGGCCTTGCCCCGCAATTGCTGCATTTGTTCCTGTACCCCGCGGAACGAGATGCGCTTCTGCAGGGTTTTCAGGTCGTTGTAATAACATTTCATCAGGGTGGTGCGGAGTTCGTCGGCCACGTCCATGGTGATATCCGCGGTGACATAGGGGTTCCCGTCCCGGTCGCCGCCCGGCCAGAAGCCCAGCTTGATGATGTCCGGGTTGTCGTACGCGTCGTTTTCGATACTCCCCTTGATATACGCATAGAGGTCTCCGACTGCCTGGTAGTAAACATGGCGAAGCGTATAGATGATGTTTTTGGCCTCGTCCAGGGGAGTCGGCTTTTTACTGTTGATCAGGGAGGTAAGGCCCAGCTGCTGGAGGGTCACGTCGATCTCGTCGATCTTGTTCTCCAGAATCAGCGTGCGGAGCTCGGCGATGATGTCCAGTACGGCCGGCGTGTAAAACTGCGTCGGGTGGGCCGTCAGGACGATACGGGCGCTGAAGGATTCCAGCTTTTTAGACACCTTGTCCCAGCGCTTGTTCTTTTTGGCCAGCTGGAAATAGTCGCGGATGGACAGGGAATCCGTGTGCACGTGGAGCCTGGGGAAAGCGGCATCCTCCACGCTGTCGTAGAGCACCACCTGGCGTTCCACGTACTGGATTATCCGAAACATCAGGTCGATGCGCTCCTTCTCGTCTGTCGCCTGGGTAAAATTCTCAAAGAAATCGTCGAGGATTTCCGTCGGGTTCTTCCCCGATTTGAGCCCGCGATCACATTGCTGAAACAAAAGTGGGATATAGATGCCCACATTTTCCCCTTCCGTATAGGGCAGGTTCAGGAAGAGGCTGTTATAGATGTTAAATTTATTGCGTACGGATTTTTTGAATTCTTTCAGTCGTTCGACCTGGCTCATAGTAATTTCTCTGATTAATTCCCGGCCTGCCGATGGCTTCGATGCCGCCGGCAGATACCGTAAAGTTCCTGAATTGGCCGGGATATTCAAGGCATTCCCGGCCCGAATAACAAAATATGGCAACACGTACACAAAACCAACAAAATCCGCTAGAAAAACGGTTCGTATTGCTCCACCCTGAAGTCCAGGGTGGTATAGGCAGGATCGGCCGCTTTTCGCGACTTGTACGCCGGCATGCTGCCTACGGCCCGGTTGGCAGAACCGGAAGGCGCAGTAAGGGAAACCGTCCGGATTTCCCGGTTGGAACCGCCCTTACCGGGCAGGACGAACCGGTGGATACGGGGAACCTGGTCCACCACCGAACTGAGCCTGAGCCCCGAATCGGCCAGGTGCCTGCGGAAGAGGTATTCCGGGCCATTCTTGCTGTTGCCACCCGTAAAGAGGAGGGTATCCACCGACGGGAATTGCCGCAGCAGTCCGGTCAGGTCGCGCAGCCGGATCTCCCGCATCCCGGTGTCCGAGGCATCCACCTTTTCCCGGCGGGCACGGTCTACAATATCGCAAATGCCAATGCCGCGGGCCATCAAAAAGCGCTTTCTCTGGTCGATAGCCTCTGCCGTATTCTCGAATTTTAGGCCCAGGTTAAAAATCCGATCCAGGATGGGCCAGAGCTGGCCGTCGCGGCTGCCGTAGCAAAAATCCACATCCCCCGGCAGCAATTCCCCGGTGGTAAACCGCGGCGGCGGCAGCGTACCCACTACCCAGCGCGTGGCTCGCTCAAATACAAAAGGCGGGTATGGATGGACGTGCTCAAACATGTTCCGGGGATTTACCTTCAGCCGGGCATTCTTCATTGGGGGGCAGCCGGCATTCTTCATTGGGGGGCAGCCGGGCATTCTTCATTGGGGGGCAGCCGGGCATTCTTCCTTTGGGGGCAGCCGGCATTCTTCCTTTGGGGCGTATTATTTCAGCCGCCAATTTCCTTAAGCGAGATCGCGTTGCCCCGCTTGACGGTTCCTCTCAAATTGCCTAAATTAGTAGGAACAAACTACGCGACAATGGGCAAGGGAGACAAAAAGACGAAAAGGGGTAAAATCGCCAACAAATCCTTTGGCGCCAGGCGCCCCCGTAAAATCCGGAAAAAAACTCCGGTAGAGGAAAAAATCAATATCAAGGGCAAATCCTGACAGCGGGTTCGCAGGGGGCTCCTCCGGGATGCTTCCCAGGCCTGAGCCTGCGCCGGTACGACGGTACCGGGCCCTCCTTTCATCGCACAAAAACGGGCTGGTCTTCCCGCAGGGTGTGTTCCTTGCTGTACTGGTAATCGTCGTAATCGAATCCCAGCAATCCTTCCGGCCGGTCGATCCCCTGATCCAGGATGTACCGCACCATGGAACCCCGCGCCTTTTTGGCAAAGAAACTGATGATCCGGAGCTTGTCCTTGCTCCAATCCTTAAAAACCGGGGTTACCACCGGGGCTTTGAGGTTCTTGCTGTCCAGGGCGCTGAAATACTCCTTACTCGCCAGGTTGACCAGTACATCCCCCTCCGCCATTTCCGAATTTAACTGGTCGGTGAGTTTTTTCTTCCAGAACTCATACAGGTTCTTTTTCCTCCCCAACCGCAATTGGGTGCCCATCTCCAGGCGATACGGCTGGATCAGGTCCAGCGGACGGAGCAGGCCGTAGAGACCGGAGAGAATCCGGAGCTTCTCCTGGAGGGCGTCCAATTGACCGGGTTCCAGCGTGTAGGCGTCGAGTCCCTGGTAGACGTCCCCGTTGAACGCGAATACCGCCGGGCGTGCATTCCCGGGTGTAAACGGGAGGGAAAATTCCTGGTTGCGGGTCCAATTCAATTCGGAGAGTTCCTGGGATATGTCCATCAGGCGCGCCAGGGAGCGCGGTTTTTTCTTGGCCAGCACTTTATTGATCCGGGCGGCTTCCTCGGTAAACCGGGGTTGCGAATACCGCTCCGTGGGCAGCCCGGTTTCAAAATCCAGGGATTTGGCCGGGGACAGGACAATTTTCATAGCGTTCAGTTTTGGGGGTTAAAAATACAAAGCAGAGGTGAAATGGGTAAGCGCGTACCAGGGATGTTGTTTATACCGCCATCGCCTGCTTCTATTCCAGGCGGTGCTTTGCGTAGTCCCGCCATTTGATAATACAGGCCGCCATATCTTCAGGCACCGGGGCCTCAAAATCCAGCTCCTTCCCGCTCAGCGGGTGGGTAAAGCCAAGGGTCCTGGCATGTAGGGCCTGACGGGGCAGGATCTTGAAGGCGTTCTCCACAAACTGTTTGTACTTGGTAAAAGAAGTCCCCTTGAGGATGCGGTCGCCCCCATAGCGGGAGTCGTTGAAGATTGTATGGCCAATGTGCTGCATATGGACGCGGATCTGGTGGGTCCGTCCGGTTTCCAGCCTGCAGGAAACCAGGGTGACATACCCCAGGCGTTCCTCAACCCGGTAATGCGTCACGGCCTCCTTGCCCTGGGAGCCGTCCGGGAACACCTGCATCTGCAGCCGGTTTTTCGGGTTCCTGCCGATAGGCCCCTCCACGGTGCCCGAATCGTCGGCAACATTCCCCCAGACCAGGGCCAGGTACTCCCTCCGGGTGGTCTTGTCGAAAAATTGCCGGGCCAGGTTGGCCATGGCGGCTTCCGTCTTGGCAATGACCAGCAGGCCGGAGGTCTCCTTGTCGATGCGGTGGACGAGGCCCGGGCGATTATCCGAATTTAACGGAAGCTGGTCCAGGTGGTGGACCAGGGCATTGACCAGGGTACCGGTATAATTTCCGTGGCCCGGGTGGACCACCATCCCGGCTGGCTTGTTTACCACCAGCAGCACCTCGTCCTCATAGACGATATCCAGCGGGATGTCCTCGGGCAACAAGAGGTTCTCGTAAGGCGGGTGTTCGAACAAAACGCGGATCGTATCCCCGGGTTTGACGCGGTAATTTTGTTTGATCACCTGTTCGTTGGCCCGGATATTGCCGTCCCGGGCCGCCTGCTGGATCTTGTTGCGGGTGGCGTTCCGGATGCGGGTCATCAGGAATTTGTCTACCCGGAGGGGTTTCTGGCCCGTATCCGCGGTAAAGCTGTAATGCTCAAATAATTCGTCTTCTTCCGGGTCTTCCTGTTGGGAGTGCGCTGCCATGCTCAATCGGATTCCGATTGGATCCGGGCCTGATCCGGGATATTCCCGTTGCCGCAGATCAGTTCTACCCGGGAGGTTTTCGGTAGTTTGTCGCCCGGGTTGATGTATTTGCCGTCGTGCCGGATGCGATAGACCATATCCTTGCCCAGTTCGTCGATGTAGGTGACGCGTTCCACCTCCAGGCCAACGGCCCGCAACATGGACTCCGCATTGCGTTGGGTTACCTGGATGATGTCCGGGACGCTGACTTTCTTGTATCCCGACGGGTTCACCGTCACGTAGATTTTCCGGTTCTCCTTGACGCGGTTGCCCGCCGGCGGGTTTTGCTCGATAATCGAAAACCGCGGGTACTCCGGGTCAAAATTGGCAGAGTCCACCACCTCGTAACGCAACCCGGCTGCCTCTACCGCCTGGCGCATCTCGGGAACGGACATCCGCCCCAGGTCGGGTACCTGCACAAACTCCCCGTGGCGGGTAGTGCTCTCGAGCCACTGCAGCGTCACAAAGGAAATCACCACGACCGCCACCAGGGCGAGTGCCAGGTTGATCAAAAATACCCGGGAGCGTAGAAAATTCAGGAAGTTGCGCATACGGTTCTTATTAACCCCACAAATATAGGAAACCCGCCTGTTTTTTAATTAAATTGGGCCGGTCTTACGATCAATTTAACGCAATCCACAGCATGGGATCCACCAAAAAAATTGCCGTGATCATGGGCGGCTATTCCAGCGAATACGAAATTTCCCTGAAAAGCGGGGAGGTTGTCTGCAAGTGGCTGGACCGCGATCAATACGACCCGTACCGCATCCTGATCCGCCGCGATAAATGGGTGATGCTGGGGGATTCCGGCCGGGAATACCCCGTCAGCCGGCACGACTTCAGCGTCGAACTGGAGGACGGCACACTCCGGTTCGACTGCGTCTTTAATGCCATACACGGTACCCCGGGGGAAAACGGTCTGATGCAGGCCTATTTTGAATTGATCGGCATGCCCCAGACTTCCTGCGGTTTTTACCAGGCGGCGGTTACCTTTAATAAACGCGACCTGCTGGGTATCCTGAAATCCGCCGGGGTGGCGGCTGCCCGGTCCTACCACCTGGACAGGGGCCAGGAGCTCAACCAGCAGGCCATCCTGGATGCGGTGGGCCTGCCGTGTTTTGTAAAGGCCAACCGGGCGGGCAGCAGTTTCGGGGTGAGCCTGGTTCGGGAAGCCTCCGGCCTGCAGGCCGCTGTTGAAAGCGCCCTGAAGGAAGACGACGAAATCCTGATCGAAGCAGCCCTCCAGGGCACCGAGGTCTCCGTGGGGGTGATCCGCTACCAGGGGGCCACCCGCGTACTGCCCATCACCGAAATCGTTTCGGAAAACGATTTCTTCGACTACCAGGCCAAATACGAAGGCAAGTCGCGGGAAATTACCCCGGCACGGATCCCGGAAGACACTGCAGAAAAAGTTCGGGAGCTCGCGGCGCGGATCTACGACCGGCTCCGGATGACCGGGTACAGCCGCTCGGAGTTTATCCTGGTGGATGGGGAGCCCCACTTGCTCGAAGTAAACACCACCCCCGGGCTTACCGAGGCGAGCATCCTGCCCCAGCAGGCCGCCTGTGCCGGCATCTCGCTTACCGAACTGTTCGGGAGCGCCATTGCGGACGCTTTGGACAAAAATGGTTAGCTTTAAACAACCAAACTGCAAACCGGCATGAAACGCGCTGTCTTTCCGGGGTCCTTTGACCCGATCACCCTGGGGCATTACGACATTATCCAACGGGGCGTCTCCCTTTTTGACGAGTTGATCATCGCCATTGGGGAGAATGCTGAAAAATCCTATATGTTCGGACTCGAACAGCGCATGGATTTTATCCGGGAGGCGTTCCGCGATACGCCGGCCATCAGCGTACAATCCTACAGCGGGCTCACCGTGGACTTTTGCCGGAAGGTAGACGCCGGGTTCATCCTTCGCGGCCTGCGAAATCCGGCCGATTTTGAGTTTGAGAAAGCCATCGCCCATACCAACCGGAAGCTTTCGGAGATCGAAACCGTTTTTTTGCTCACCTCTTCCGGAAAATCCTATATCAGTTCGTCCATTGTCCGGGATGTCATCCGCAATGGCGGTGACTATACCGGGCTCGTACCGGATACTGTAAGATTCTGACGCCCGGCACCTGTGCAAATCCTGATACCGGGTCCGGTCGAACCTGAAACACGGGCCGGATCCCAGGAATACAGGGACGTCCAACCCCATAAATAGACCGCCTCACCACGAATTGGGGGCAGTTCACAACAATACTTGCACATATAATAGGAATCCCAGTATTTTCGTAGGAAATATCTGATGAGTTTTGAAGGAGACGCAAGTACACGCACAGAGTTTTCTGATTTCACAAATACCCAGCCCTACGGCATTCCTCAATCGGGACCTCGAAGTGGTCCACGCATCGGATACCTTTATCGAGACTTTTCATTTCGACAAAAAAAACCTGTTTGGACGTAGGATTTCCGAAGTCCTCCCCCAGGCCCCGGAACACCTGATCGGCGTCATGCAACGCTGCCTGAAGGGAACCGACGGCAAAAAAGGCATCGACCGCTTTGTGACCTCCGACAACGAGGAACACTGGTACGAGTCGAGCAATACGCCCTGGTACGACAAAAATGAAAACGTCATTGGCGTTATCCTTCAAATTACCAACATCACCGACCGGATCCAAAAGGAACTCCAGTACGAAAAAACGCAAATCCTTTTGGAAGCCAAGGCGGTGAATGCCCGCATCGGCAGCTGGGAATACAATGCCTTTACGGAGAAACTCTGCTGGTGCCCGATGACCCGCAAAATCCACGAGGTCCCGGACGACTACGAACCAACAATTGACGACGGCATTGAATTCTACAAGGAAGGCTATTCGCGAAATGCAATCTCCATGGCGGTATATAAGGCGATGGAAACCGGGCAACCCTGGAAGGAAAAGCTGAAAATCGTTTCCCGAACCGGAAAGGAACTCTGGGTAATCGCCACCGGGAAGCCGCTCTACAAGGACGACATCTATATCGGGCTGATCGGGACCATCCAGGACGTTACCGAAGCCAATATCTCCCACCAGCGGTCTACGGAGAGCGAAAACCTGCTGCGAACCGTGGTAGACAACCTCCCGCTTAACGTCTATATCAAGGACCTGGAATCCCGGAAAATCCTCGTAAACAAGGCGGAATGCGCCTACCTCGGGGTATCCGACGCGGATGAACTGCTCGGAAAATCAGACTTTGAACTCTACAACCGGCAAATTGCCCAGGAATCGCGGGACGAGGACCTCTTTGTTATGAACAACGGTACCCCTTTACTGGGTAAGGAGACGATTTCAGTCCGCAAGGACGGGAAAGTCACCCACTTCCTAAGTTCCAAGATCCCGCTTTTTGACGAAGACGGCGAGGTCTACGGCCTTCTGGGCCTCAGCATGGATATTTCCGACCTGAAACAAAAGGAATCCGAATTGCGGCAACTGATCGACGTTTCCTCCCAGCAGAATAAAAAGCTCGTGAATTTTGCGCACATCGTCTCCCATAACCTCCGGTCGCACAGCGCCAATTTTTCGATGCTGCTGGATTTCCTTTCCTCCGAACCCGACGGGGAGGAACGCAACCGGATCCTGGGCATGCTCAACAATGCTTCGGACAACCTGCTGGAGACCCTCGAAAACCTCAACGAGGTGATCGCCATCAATACAAATGTGCGGATGGAAAAGAAGGAGGTCCGCCTGTACCGGGCGGTACACGCTGCCCAACAGCACCTGTCGGAATTCCTGAAATCCCACAATGCCAAAGTATTCAACGAAATCCCGCCGGAGGCTGTCATGCGTGCAATCCCTACCTACCTGGACAGTATCCTGATCAATTTTATCACCAACGGGGTCAAATACCGGCACCCCGAACGGGTACCCGAAGTGCGTCTCTCCTATGAAAAATCCGGGGGGCAGGACGTCCTGGTGATTTCGGACAACGGACTGGGGATCGACCTGAAAAAATACGGGGACAAGTTATTCGGCATGTACAAGACATTCCACAACCACCCGGAAGCCCGGGGTATCGGTTTGTATATCACCAAAAACCAGGTGGAGGCCATGAACGGCCGGATCCAGACCAGCAGTACGGTCGGGGAGGGTACGATTTTTAAAATTTTCCTGGATGAACAAGGTTGACCAAATCTTTATTATCGACGACGATCCGATCACAGTTTTCGGGATCCGTAAAATGCTGATGGCCCTCGATGCGGCGGCAGCGATTGACTCATTTGCCAACGGGCAGCTGGCCCTGCAGAAAATTGAGGAATTGCTCGAACAGGGCGGCAACCTGCCCGACGTGGTTTTCCTGGACATCAACATGCCCATTATGGACGGCTGGCAATTTTTGGAGGCTTTTATCCAATTGCCCTGTCCGCGGCCCATCCGCATCAACATCGTCACTTCTTCCATCGACCCGAACGACCTGGATCGATTTGAAAACTTCAAGACGCGCACCAGCCATATCCTGGAATACCGGAACAAACCCATCCGCCTCAGCGACCTGGAGGAAATTACACGGGCCGCATAGGGAACGATATTTGACACCTTATTTGGTACCTTTGCCGTAAACTACAAATCGGCAATCCATGCGGACTTTACAGTGGTGCCTGCTGGCATTGGCAATCCTTACGGCGGGATGCGAAAAGCAAGCCGAAGACGCCCGGTCGGAATTCCCCACGCCTTTTGAATCCGGCGACGGGAATACCACGGCGACCTACGCCGAAACCATTGATTTCTACCTGCAACTGGCCCGGGAATACCCGGAAGTAAACGTACAGACCCTGGGTGCTACCGACAGCGGCAAACCCCTTCACCTGGTGACCTATAGCCCCGAAGGGGATTTCAATTTTGAGCGCCTGCGCCGGGAGCATGCCATTTTATTGATCCTCAACGGCATCCACCCGGGTGAAAGCGACGGGATCGACGCCAGTATGCTGCTGCTGCGCGACCTGGCGGCAGGCAAACTACAAGTTCCTGAAAAACTGGTGGTTGCGGTAATTCCCGTATATAACGTGGGGGGAGCGCTCAACCGGAACAGCGGTTCGCGGGCCAATCAAAACGGGCCGGCATCCTACGGGTTCCGGGGAAATGCGCGCAACTACGACCTCAACCGGGATTTTGTAAAAATGGATACCCGGAATGCCCGGACATTTGCACAGATTTTCCATCTGGTTGAACCGGATTTCTTTTTGGACAACCACGTGAGCAACGGGGCGGATTACCAATACACGCTTACCCACCTTTTCACACAGCACAACAAACTCGGGGGGCCGCTTGGGGGGTACCTGGAAGACAGCCTGCGAACCGCACTCGAAACATCCCTTGCGCGCAACGACTGGGAGATTACTCCCTATGTAAATGTATTTAACCGCCCCCCGGAGTCCGGGTTCAGCCAGTTTATGGACTCCCCGCGGTATTCCACGGGGTATGCCGCTCTTTGGAATACGCCCGGGATGATGCTGGAAACCCACATGCTCAAACCCTATGACCAGCGGGTTGCCGGAACCTACGCCCTTATGGAGTCGTTGATGGCACTGGTGGCGGAACGGCGCGAAGCCCTCCGGGAGCACCGCGGGCAGACAAAAGCGTCCTGGGTACCCGGCTCCGGCTACCCGCTGGGCTGGAAAGCAGACAGTACGCAGTTCCGGATGCTCGATTTCAAGGGATACCAGGCCGATACGATTCCCAGCGCGGTTAGCGGGCAACCCCGGCTTCAGTATGACAGGAACCGCCCCGTGGAAACCCGGGTCCGGTATTACAACCAGTTCCGGCCCACGGACTCGGTGCGAATTCCCGAGGCCTACATCATCCCCCGTCAGTGGACCCGGGTGGTGGAGCGCCTGGAGTGGAACAACATTCGCTACCGGGCCCTGGAGCGGGATACCACCCTGGGGGTTACCTCCTATCGCATCGCGGATTACAGCACGTACCAGCAGGCCTATGAGGGGCACTACCCGCATTACGCCACAAGCGTAACCGCCGATACCGTCAGGCGGGATTTCCACGCGGGCGACCTGGTGGTCCCCACCGACCAGCCCGGGGTGCGCTATCTCCTGGAAACCCTGGAGCCCATGGCGCCGGATTCATTTTTCAATTGGAATTTCTTCGACACCATCCTCCAGCAAAAAGAGGGGTTCTCCCCCTACGTCTTCGAGGAGACTGCAGCGGAACTCCTGGCCGGCGATTCCCTGTTGCGGAAAAAATTCCAACGCATGCGGGATTCGGTCCCGGGCTTTGCCGATTCCGGCTACCGCCAGCTCAATTGGATCTACATGCAGAGTCCGCACTACGAAGCAGCCCACCTGCAGTATCCGGTATACCGGCTTGAATAGTTTTGTAAATAAACTGGGGTCCGCGGATGAAAGGGTTTCCCCGGGACAGTTTCAGCGAATTTTCCGGGCCGGAAGCTTCCTGCGGATCAGAGGCTTTCCGCAGGCGGTTCAAACAGGATGCGGATATTGATATAGGATTTCTTCAGCGCTTTCTGAATCTTCCGGGGCTCCTTCCATTTGACTTTCTTGATCCCCTCGCTTTTCTGGCCCTTCAATTTGCCGGAATAATCCGTTTTCATAGCGTACCAGTGCACTTCCTTGAGGTGGTATTTCCCCTTGCGCTTGAAGACGTGGTAGGTGGTGCGCAGATGGTTTTCGATTCTCAGGCCCTTGACGCCGGTTTCTTCTTTTACCTCCCGGAGGGCGCACTCCTCCAGGCTTTCCTTTTTCTTGATCTTCCCCTTGGGTAAATCCCACTTTTTGTTCCTGTAGATGAAAAGGACCTTTCCCTGCGGGTTGGTCACCACGCCTCCGGCCGCCACGGTGAGCGGGATCTTGGCCGCGAACTTATTGAGGATCTCCTCGATGTTCGGGTGGTAGATAAAGGCTTTGCTGAGTTTTTTCTTCGAAAGGGACTCTACGGCAGTCTGCACTGCGTCGTCATTCATCATAAAGTATTCCCCTTCCGCGGACTCCACGATTTTGTCTGTCAAAATCAGGGGCCTTTCATTCACAAAAACTTTATACATTTACAGCATGGTTTTAGATGATGAAACGGCTCGGAAAACCGCAGAGCTGCTGCTGCAAATTAATGCAATAAAATTAAAACCTGAAAATCCCTTTACCTGGGCTTCCGGGTGGAAATCCCCTATCTATTGCGACAACCGCATTGTACTGTCCTACCCGGATATACGGGAGTACATCGCCGGGCAACTGGCGCACCAGCTCACGGAACAATACGGGCGGCCGGACCTGGTGGTGGGGGTTGCCACAGGCGCCATCGGCATCGGTATGCTGGTGGCCGAAAAACTCGGGTTGCCCTTTGCATACGTCCGTCCCGAACCCAAGTCGCACGGGCGGCAAAACCAGATTGAGGGCCAGGCTACAACCGGCCAGCGCGTCGTGGTGATCGAAGACCTGATCAGCACCGGCAAGAGCAGCCTGAACGCCATCGCGGCCCTGGACAAGGCCGGGTTGCAGGTTTTGGGTATGCTGGGTATTTTCAGTTATGGCTTTGACGTCGCGGCGGAAAATATTGCCAGGCGGGGCATCCCGGTCCATACCCTCAGCACTTACGGCCACCTGATTGGCCTGGCATCCGAATCCGGCTACATCCAGCCGGACCAGATGGAAACCCTGCGCGAATGGCGCAGAAACCCCCAAGAATGGAACAACTGATATGTATTTAGAATCACCCGCCGTACAGCTCGAGAAAGGCCCGGAGGCCACGTTTGCCTTCCTGAGCGACCTATCGAATTTTGAACAACTCATGCCTGAAAACATCCAGACCTTTGAGGTACTCGGGCCGGATACTTTCCGCTTCGCGCTGAAGGGCATGCCGGAAATCGTCCTGGAACGAAAATCCGAAGACCCCCCCAACCAGCTGGTTCTCGGGGCGGCCAGCGACAAACTCCCGTTTACCCTGACGGCAGATATTCGGGAAATTTCCGCAGGGAAGAGCGAGGTCCAACTTACATTCGAAGGGACCTTCAACGCGATGATGGCCATGATGGTTAAGGGCCCTATCACGAATTTCCTGGGTACATTGAGCACCAACCTGGCCCGGGTTTGATACCGGGGGAACCCCCAGCCCTTACCGGGCTTCCGGGCCGTAGTGCAACCGGATCTCCTTAAATCCAAAGGCCCGGACCTGCCGTTCGCCGGTGGCAACCAGCAAGCGGCCTTCCGCATCCACCCCCTGTATGACACCCGCAAAGAGACCGCGGTCTGCCGTACTGAATTTGGACTCGGCCCCTTTCCTGAAAAGGCGGGCCTCATAGCGGTCGTGCAGCGACCCATAGCGCAAGGGCGGCTCCGGCGAAGGCTGCGACTCCAGACCTGACAGCTCTTTCCAAAGGGCCTCCTGGAGACGGTCCAGGAGCTGGTCCCTGTCCAGGTTGCGACCGGCCCGGACAGCCAGGGATGCGGCAGCCGGCAGGCCGGGGAATGCCCGCTGGTTCACGTTGAGGCCGATTCCGACGATGCTGTGGGTGATCCCGCCGGATTGCAGGGCATTTTCGATCAGGATTCCGCAGACCTTATACGGACCTGACAGAATGTCGTTCGGCCATTTTACAGAAATTTCGGGGATTTCCAGGGCGTCCAGGACGCTGACTATCGCCAGGGATACCGCCATATTCAGCCGAAAATGCTCCCGGGCAGGAAAGCCTGAAAATCGCTTCAGAATACTGAATGTCAGGTTTTTACCCTCCTCTGATTTCCAACCGGACCCCCGCTGTCCCCTTCCCCTTGTCTGCACCCCGGCAGAAACCAGCGTGCCGTCGGGCAATTCGCGTTCTCGCAACAATCGCTTTAAATAGGCGTTTGTGGAATCTGTGGCAGGGAGTTTGATTCGTTGCATAGGGGCCGGCAGGGCCGTGAAGCTTATGTTAAAAACAGTGCCTAAAAAAACAAAAAAATAATAACTTTGTAGAAACCTAAAACTTTTGGATGACGAAAAGGGAAGCAAGTGCAGATGAATTGATTGCCTTAATTTTACATGGAATAGAAGAAGTAAAAGGATTAGATATAAACCTGCTCGATTTAAGGGCCATTGACAATACGGTTTGCGATTATTTTGTGATTTGCAACGGAACCTCCAACACACATGTCAATGCCATCGTAAATTCCATTCAGAAAACAGTTAGCAAAGCTATTAATGACAAGCCCTGGCATGTAGAAGGTTCGGAAAATGCCGAATGGGTGTTGATGGACTATGTAAATGTCGTCGTCCACGTGTTCCAGAAGCACGTTCGGGAGTACTATGATATTGAGGGACTTTGGGGAGATGCCAAGGTGACGCTCGTCGAAAGCAGCTACAACTAAGAAACAATGGCAAAAGACAATAAAACCCCCCAAAAAAAGCCGCGATTCAGTTCCTGGTGGATATACGGTTTAATCATCGTATTCCTCATCGGCTTCCAGTTCTTCGGTAGCGACAGCCTGTCGCCCACCAGTAAAACGACTACGTCGGAACTTCAGGAATTTCTCCGGAACGGGGATATCGATAAAATTCTGATCATCACCAATACGCGTCAGGCACGGGTATACCTCACCGAGGAAGCCATGACCAAGGACGTGCACCGGGATGTATCCGACCAGCCCTTCTCCCTGAGTTCGGGCAGCGTCCCCCAGTACGTGCTGGACTACGGCGACCTGCAGAACTTCGAGAACGACATCAAGAAAATCAAGCAGGAGAACAACCTGGACACTGTTGTGGACTACGATACGGAGTCCAATGTGTTTATGGAACTCCTCCTGACCATCCTCCCCTTTGTCCTGATTATCGGGATCTGGATCTATCTGATGCGCCGGATGTCCGGCGGGGCCGGTGGCGGTGCCGGCGGCCAGATATTCAATATCGGGAAATCCAAGGCCAAGCTCTTTGACGAGAAAACCGATACGCGTACCTCCTTCAAGGATGTAGCCGGCCTGGAAGGCGCCAAGGAGGAAGTGGAGGAAATTGTGGAATTCCTGAAAAACCCGGATAAATACACCTCCCTGGGCGGGAAAATCCCGAAAGGGGCCCTCCTCGTGGGGCCGCCCGGAACCGGAAAGACCCTCCTGGCCAAGGCCGTTGCCGGCGAAGCCAAAGTGCCCTTTTTCTCCCTGTCCGGATCGGATTTCGTAGAGATGTTTGTCGGGGTCGGGGCCTCCCGGGTCCGCGACCTGTTCAAACAGGCCAAAGACAAATCGCCGGCTATCATCTTCATCGATGAAATCGACGCCATCGGCCGCGCCCGGGGTAAAAACAACTTTACCGGATCCAACGACGAACGTGAAAATACGCTGAACCAGCTCCTGACGGAGATGGACGGGTTTGGCACAAATACGAACGTGATCGTACTGGCCGCCACCAACCGGGCCGATGTGCTCGATAAAGCGCTTATGCGGGCCGGGCGGTTCGATCGGCAGATCTACGTGGACCTGCCGGATATCCGGGAGCGAAAAGAGATTTTTGAGGTGCACCTGCGCCCCATTAAGACGGCCGAGACTCTGGACCTGGACTTCCTGGCCCGGCAGACGCCCGGTTTCTCGGGGGCGGACATCGCCAACGTCTGCAATGAAGCCGCACTGATCGCCGCGCGGAAGGAGCGCAAGGCGGTGACCAAGCAGGACTTCCTGGACGCGGTGGACCGGATTGTCGGCGGGCTTGAGAAGAAAAACAAGATCATCACCCCGGAGGAGAAAAAAACCATCGCCTACCACGAGGCCGGGCACGCCACGGTGAGCTGGATGCTGGAGCACGCCGCCCCCCTGGTAAAGGTGACCATCGTCCCGCGGGGGCAATCCCTGGGGGCAGCCTGGTACCTGCCTGAAGAACGCCTGCTGGTTCGCACCGAACAGATGCTGGACGAGATGTGTGCCACCCTGGGAGGACGCGCTGCGGAAAAAGTGATCTTCGACAAGATTTCAACCGGGGCGCTCAGCGACCTGGAAAAGGTGACGAAACAGGCGCGCGCCATGGTTACCATCTACGGGTTGAACGAAGCCATCGGCAACCTGACGTATTACGATTCTTCCGGGCAGAACGAATACGGGTTCACCAAGCCTTACAGTGAGGAAACCGCCCGAAAAATCGACCAGGAAATTTCCCGGATTGTCGAAGCGCAGTACGCGCGGGCCATCGATGTCCTCAAGAAGAACAAGGACAAATTAATTGAACTGGCCGAGCGTTTGTTGGACAAAGAAGTTATCTTTAAGGAGGATTTGGAAAAGATCTTCGGGAAGCGCCCGTTTGAAAAATTCGACAAGCTCGGGCAGGAGAAAACCCTCGATGCGCCTGACGCGGGCGACAAGGGGGCTGCGGAGGCTGACGGTTCGGAGAGCGACGCGGAGCCCAAGGCTTCAAAACCGGCCGGCGGCAAGGATCCCGAATCACCGGAAGAACAGGAGGAGAAGACCGTTGAAAAAGAGAATTAAGCGGTCGTACGCGGGTGCCGGTGCGGTAGCCGCAATACGAATATCAGTTCATGGGGCTATTTGATAAACTTTTCGGAGGAGGAAAGAAGAAGAAGCGTTCCAAGGAAACGGTTCAGACACGGGGCGTGCATATGCCCGATTTGCAAATTCCGGTCGACGAGAAGTTTACGATTCAGTTCAAGAAAAACGGCGGCAAATTTATCTATTGCGATAATTTTGAGGAGGTCCGGGAAGCCCTGAAAAACATCGTGGAGGAGAACCAATGGCAGGAGGCCTCTTTTTTTGTGATGAACCCCACCCTGGAGGAGCGGTTTAAAAACGAAAACCTCCGATTTTCATCCAAAAGCGCCCAAAGCGGGGTCTTTTTTACCACCTGCGAACACCTGGTGGCCCAGAACGGGTCCATCCTGGTTTGCTCCAACCAGTTGCTGGAGAAGAAGCTGGGCGAACTCCCGGAAAACATCATCGTCTTCGCCACCACCAGCCAGCTGGTGGAATCTATTGGGGAAGGCCTCAAAATCATCAAGAAAAAGTACAAAAATCGAATCCCGGCGAACATCACCACGCTGAAACACTTCCAGCCAACCACCGAAAACGCCAAGGATTTTCTCACCTACGGCAGTAGTTCAAAACACCTGTACCTGCTCTTATTGGAGGATCTGTAGCCATGAGGGAGGTATTCAGACGCCTGATCACGGGCGTACTTTACGTTTTACTCCTGCTCTCCGCGGTCTTCCTCAGTTCGGACGCCTTCGATTTCCTCTTTATGGTCTTTGGCCTGGCCTGCCTCTACGAATACAAGCGCCTGGTGCTCCTCAGGGGATATTACATCTTTATCGCCTACCTGGGGCTGTGGTGGGTGTTTATCTACCTGACCCGGGACGTAATACTGATCCGGCTGCTGCTCATGCTGACCCTGGTTGTGAATATTACCCTGATGGCCTGGCTGTACAGCAAACGCAAAAACCCCTTTACCAATTTGCAGAAGTTCCTCGTCGGGCTTTTTTATATCGGCGGGGGCTGCATTTTCCTGACCATGATCCCCTACAAGGACGACGTTTTTGCCAAATACCTGATAACGGGTATTTTTATCCTGATCTGGGTGAACGATTCCTTTGCCTACCTGGTGGGCAAAACCATCGGCAAACACAAGTTGTTTCCCTCTGTATCGCCGAAAAAGACGATAGAGGGGACCCTCGGGGGGATGGTATTCGCAATAGCCGCTTCGGCCCTACTGGGATACCTCACCCCGGTACTGCACACCTGGGAGTGGGTGGTACTCGGGCTCGTGCTGGTCGGCATGGGGACCTACGGCGACCTGATCGAGTCCCGGTTGAAACGCGCAGCCGGCATCAAAGACAGCGGGGCCATCCTGCCCGGACACGGGGGGATGCTGGACCGCCTGGACAGTTTGGTATTTGCCGCGCCTTTTGCATATTTGACATTATTAATTCTCAGCTATGTTTCATAGGGAAGGCCAACGGATTATCCTGATCACCTTTGTGCTTTGTGCACTACTGGCCGTCGTGGCCGAACACCATGTCGTATCGGCCCCGTGGCGTATCGGGGTACAGGTTGCGGCAATTGTCGTCCTGATCCTGATCCTGCAGTTTTTCCGAAACCCCAGGCGGATAGCCCCCAAAAACTTTGATGAAATCCTCGCCCCGGTAGACGGGAAGGTGGTGGTAATCGAAGAAATCGAAGAGAAGGAATATTTCCGCGACCGGCGCATCCAGATCTCCATCTTCATGTCGCCCATCAACGTGCACGTAACCCGATATCCGGCCAGCGGGGTGATTACCTACTCCAGGTACCACCCGGGCAAATACCTGGTGGCCTGGCACCCGAAATCGAGCGAAGAGAACGAGCGGACCACCGTGGTGATCCGGACGCCCAAATTCGGCGAAATCATGTATCGCCAAATTGCAGGAGCCATGGCCAGGCGCATTGTGAATTATGCAGAAGAAGACGAAAGCGTTCAGCAGGGCGAGGATTCGGGTTTTATAAAATTCGGCTCCCGGGTAGATGTGATCCTGCCCCTGAACAGTACGATAACCGCCAGGCTTCAGCAAAAAGTCCGCGGCGCCCAGACGTGTATAGCAACCCTACCACAACAACGGGATGATGAGTGAAGACCTCCATACGCGGTTCAGGCAGGCAGTTGACCGCGTCAACAGCTATACCAAGCCCCTGCCGGCTGATTTCCTGTTGAAACTCTACGCCTACTACCGCATAGCCAACAAGGATTACAGCCATCCCGGGAGTAAAAAGCCCCTGATCAACGCCTTTAAGGCCAACGCACTCATCCAGGCCCGGAACGTTACCCCGGAAGGGGCTATGCAGGCCTATATCGACCTGGTGCAACGCGAATTGCCCAAAGAGTAGCGCTACCCGTACATATCCGCCGGATCGGCCCGGGAGAGTTCCAGCAGGAATGCGCCGATCTTCCGGCTTACGTCCCTGAAAAACCGGGCACCCTTTTCCGCGGATGCCGCTGAAGGATCCCCTACCCCGGTATCCGCACTCACTTCGGACCATTTTCGTTCGGCCCAGGCCCAGTCCTGGTTGAGCCCCTCGATACGGAATTTCCGGGAAGCCCCGTCCCCCCAGGATTCCCTGGGAAGTACCAGGTCCGGCCGAAGGTGCAGCATCAGGCTGGTTTCCGCCTCATCGGCATGGTCCCCGGGGGCTTCCCAATACGTCTCCCGATCCATCGCCCGGAACCAATTGGTCATGCATACAAAGAGGTCCGGGTACCTCAGGCCGAGTTCCCGCAGGAGGGCTTTGAAATTATTCCCGCCATGACTGTTGAACACGACCAGTTTTTGAATGCCATGGCGGTGGAGGGTAGCCGCCACATCATCCAGTATGGCGAGCTGTGTGCTCGGGTTCAGGTTCATGTCCAGGTAGATGTCCGCCTGCCCGGTATTGACCCCGAACGGAATGGTCGGCAGGACCACCACCCGGCCACCCGCTTCCCAGGCATGAGCGGCCGCTGCCGCAGCCAGGGCATCCGCTTCGTAGTTATCCGTCCCGTAGGGCAGGTGGTAATTGTGGGCTTCCGTGGCTCCCCAGGGAAGGATGGCCAGGTCAAACCGGGTCTCCTTCAGGGCCTTCCAATTCGTTTCTGCAAGTATATAGGGTCGCATATTCGTTGAAATTTTAAATGTAGGGGTTGAGCGGATGGTTCGGAAATTGTCACCCCGACGTTTCATCCTTTTTATTTTCTGCCCGGATCAGTACGCCAGGGGCGCATCCCTCGCAGGCCGGGTCCGGGTACCGAAATAAATGCCCCCGGCCAGGGTGATGCCAAAATATACGGCCACAGCCGTACTGCCCAGGGCCCAATACGCATCGAGCCCGAACCAGTCGCCGGTCCTGTAGATAAGCCACCCGCCGGCCAGGGCGCGCAAAACTTCAATCAACGGGGCAAACCGCTGCCCGTCCATCAGGGCGGTAAACCCGAAGATTCCCGCAAACAGGAGCCCGCCCGAAAGCAGGAGTCCGGAAGACCCGATGGAACCGAAATTGTAAAACATAAAAATGAGCAACGCCAGGGTAACGGCCAGTTGAAATATCACATAAGCTTTCAGCAACGGGCCCGCAGGGGTATCGTACCGGCGGAAATTGTAAACGTCCGTAATCCCCTTCCGGGGGTACTTGACGGCTACATCAGCCGGTCGCCAGCCCGTGGGCATAAACCAGATGCGGAATTTGTCCCGGAGGCTCCGCGTACGCCAGGCATCGGCCAGCAGCCTCCCGAGATGCTGGAAGTTGATCAGGATCGGATTCCAGGTGGCGGCGGGCTTCAGCACGCCGTACTGGGGCGGGACATCCGGCAGCTCTTCCTGAAAGGTCCCGAACATCCGGTCCCAGACGCAGAGTATCTGCCCCAGGTTCTTATCGATGTACTCCGGGTTGATCGCGTGGTGAACGCGATGCTGGGACGGGGTTACGATCACGTATTCGAGCCAGCCCATCTTCCCGATGTGCTGGGTGTGGTACCAGAATTGCGCAAAGAGGTGGATGGGCGCCAGGATGGCGATTACCTGTTCGGGGACCCCCAGGATCGCGGCCGGCAGCAGCAGCAGGGAGAAATAGCCTACCAGGTTGGAAATCGGTTGGCGCAGGGCGCAGGCCAGGTTGAATTCTTCGCTGCTGTGGTGGATGACGTGTTGGTTCCAGAACAGGTTGACGCGGTGGCTCAGGCGGTGATTCCAGTAACCGGCAAAATCGATGGCGAGAAAAGCCACCAACCAAACACCCCAACTTGCCCGAATCTCAATGAGCGCCAGGTGTTCCAGCAAATACGGATAGGATACCAGGACGACCACCAGCCCCAGGGAATCCTTGACCACATTGGTCAGGCCCGAACTGATGCTGCTCACGGTATCCATCAGCTTGTATTTCTGGTTCCGGGTCCAGGCCCCGTAACCGATTTCCACTGCCATCAGCAGCAGAAAAAAAGGGATTGCATACAACAGGGCGGTGGCATAGGCCTCCATTAATACTCGGTTTTTCCTAAAAATAGGCATTCTCTCAGAATCCGAAAGGAACGGGGGGCACAAACCGGAATGTTATTGGACTGAACGCTTTGGGCGCATTACCGGTTGCTACACAACCGTTGGGCGTGATTGACAAATCGGCCCGGATGTAGTCAGCTAAAGCGCGAGGATCCCCGTATACCCAACGGAAATTTCGGACAGTCTCCGAAAATTACGGACAGTCCTCACTGTATTCGGCCGTGGCGTCCTTTGACCAGTTCCCAGGTATATTATCCAATTGGACTGCACTGACCTGGATACAGTTAAGCGGATTGCCCTCGGCGGCCATTGTGTTCAAATCTGGAAAGGCGGAAACATCCAGCCGACTGATTTGGTTATTGGCGAGGGTCAATAATTGCAATCGCGTATAGGTACTCAGCGAGATAGACTCCAATTGGTTTCCGGACAAACCGATTTTTTCAATTTCCGTGTTTTGGCCGATACTCAGTGAAGTAATTGCATTATTTTCTGCCCAAATAAATAGCAGGGACGTGTTGGCTGAAAGATCGAGATTTTCCAGGTTATTTCCACGAACGGATAAATTCACCAACTCCTTAAAATCCTCAATACCGCTGAGATTCTCGATTTCCCGGTTATCCAGGTTCAAGTCTTCCACGAATGCAATAGCCGATGTTCTGACGTTCCCGTCAACAGTATCATCATAGCCCAAATTAACCAGCGCAGCTTCAAAACGGGCATCCGGGATTTCGGTCAGTGGATCGGGCGGATATTCGGTAGAAACTTCTTTTTCATCGTCGCTGCACCCCAAAATCAGCACAGCTGGCAGGATCATCCAAATCTTTCGCATTTTTTATTTACAAAATACGGATTTAGCGTCAATTCTTCCAGCTAAGGCCTGGGGTTTCCGGAACCTCATTTTTTTTGCGATTCTTCCCCTCAGCGATCCCCGTTGCCCGGGATCCTGAAAATAAAACCCTGCCCGTGGATGTTTTCGATTTTCAGGGAGTCGTCCGCATCCAGGAGTTTGCGCAGGCGGGTAATGAAGACATTCAGGCTCTTCCGGTTGAAATAGTCGTTGCGGCCCCAGATCCTTTTGAGGATTTCCCCATGGGTGCAAAGCCTGTTCCGGTTCCGGGCCAGGTGGGCGAGCAATTCGCTTTCCCGATTGGTCAGCGACCGTTCTTCCCCGTCGATAAGCAGCTTCTGGTTCAGGCTATCGAAGGTGTACCGGCCCAGTTTCAGGGTGGTTTCCGGCTCGGCGCCGGATACCGGCTCCAGGCGGGACAACAGCGTTTCGATCCGGACGACCAGTTCTTCCTCGTCTATCGGTTTTTTGAGGTAATCTACGGCCCCCACCGAAAATCCCTTGAGCACGTCGATCTTCATGGAACGGGCCGTGAGGAAGATAAAAGGCAGGCCCGGGAAGCGATCGTGGATTTGGCGGCCCAGGGTAAACCCGTCGGTGCCGGGCATCATGACGTCGAGGATGACCAGGTCAAAGGCCCGTTGCTCCAAAAGCGGCATCACCTCGGAAGGGGCCTGGATCCATCGCAGGTCAAAGCCCTTCATCCCCAGGTATTCCGTTAGCAGGTACCCCAGGGAGGTATCGTCCTCTACGAGCAGCAATTTATAGGTTTTCGCTTCCATGGTTCGATAGTGGTAATTCGATGGTTATTTCGGTCCCCCGGCCGGGTTCGCTTTCAACGCGGATCTTCCCGCGGTGCCGGTCGACCACTGTTTTGACATAGCTCAGCCCAAGGCCGTAACCGCGAACCTCCTGCCGGTCCCCCTCGGGGATCCGGTAGTACTTCCTGAAAATGCGCCTCTGCTCGGCTGCGGCCATGCCCGGGCCCTGGTCCTTTACCGAGATGAGCAGCCTTCCCGAATCCCTGCGTGCTTCGAGGTGTACCGGGCTGCCCTTCCCGTATTTGCGCGCATTGTCCAGCAGGTTGCTCACCGCATTCTCCAGGTGGAAAACCGATCCGTTCATCTGCAGGGGGCCGTCCGGGAGGGTATGGGTAAACCGGATGCCCTCCAGGTCGCAAAGCGCCACGAACTGCTCGCATTGCTGCCTGAGCGCCGGTGCCAGGTTTATGGGTTCCATGGGGATGGACCCGGAGGCCCGCTCCAGGTTGCCGAGCTCGAGTACCTGGTCGATATGCCCGGAAACCCGGGCGGTTTGCTGCAGGATGGTGTCGGCCAGGGGCTTTTCCTCTTCCGGCAGCTTTTCCCGGAGAATCTTGGCGGCCAGGCTGATCGAAAATACCGGCGTCCGCAATTCGTGGGTCAGGTTGTTGATGAATTCATGGGTGGTGGTAATGGTCCGCTCCTGCCAGTAATAGGTTCGCAAAACCCAGAGCACGGCGATCAGGATCCCGGCCAGGAAGAGCAGGCTCGGAAAGGTCAGCCCGTTGAGCTGCAGCAGGAAATAGGTGGTCAGGTCGGCAAACTGCAGTTGCAGGATCAGCCGTTGCCCAACCCGCTCGGGCAGGTAGCCGTCCAGTTCTATGGGATAGGCAGACCGGGGGTCCGGCCTGCGATTGCCTGCGGCCGACGCGAGATAGTAGCTGCTGTCCCGGGTCATGAGCTCAAAGGTGAAATCCGCATCAATTTCATTGTCGATCAGCTTTTCTTTCAGGTAGTCCTCCAAAAAATGCCTGGAGGCATCCCGCATATGGTCCATCCCGGTGTTAAAGCGCGTACTGTCGCGCTCCAGGACACTCCCCAGCAGATACGTCAGCTGGTTGTTAGCGTAGAGCCCGCTCCGGATATCCGCCCCGGCATCGGAAATCTGCCGGGCGAATTGCAGCCGCGCCAGGCTCAGCCCGATGCGCAGATAGCGGTACTGGACAAAAGCCAGCCCGCCGATGGATATCACAAAAAGTGCTATAAAGAGAACTCTCCTGTTCAAAATGCTCCTACAAAAAAGGCGAATTAATCGTTACCGGCGGAACCGTTAATCCGGGTTTAACTTCATTAACCTTTCGTTAATCCAATTAACCCCATCCCAGCCGCCGGGATACGGGGCATCCCCTAGATTTGCCCCGGTTAAAGGTAGCACTTTCTCCAGGGTCTTGCCAACCAAAGGCCCGGACACCGCCCCGGCCTGCATGACAATTACCAGTCTGCCGCGGGAGGCTGAACAAACGCTGCCGGAAACCCATACAAACAACCGAAAGCAATTAAATACCCATGAAACAAACACCCGTCACCACAATGACCCAACATTCCTTACGCCGCTTGTCACCGGTCCTGGTATGCCTGGCCATGCTGATCCCTTCCCTGGGTTCCGCCCAGGGTTGCGTCGCAATCCGGCACTTTTCGAGTTGTACCGGCACACATCCGGAGAACAACATCCTCGCGAAGGGCGGATTGATGCTCAGCGCCAATTACCGGTATTTTAAATCCTTCCGCCATTTTCGCGGCACTGAGGAAGAACCGGACCGGGTGGCTAACGAGACCGAGGTGATCAACCACTCCCACGCCTGGGATTTTGTGGCCACCTACGGCATCTCAGACCGCTGGTTTGCCAGCCTGGTGATCCCTACGGTAATCAACACCCGCTCCTCCCTGTACGAACACGGGCGGGATCAGCGCAACACCACCTTTTCCAGGGGCCTGGCGGATATCCGGTGGAATGTCGGTTACTGGCTGCAGGATCCCGCTTCGCTCCCCAAAGGGAATGTCGCCATCGCCCTGGGGATGAAACTGCCAACAGGCAACTACCAGGCCACCGATATTTTCTACAATGTCGGGCCCGAAGGCGGCCCGGAGGTGCGTCCGGTAGACCAGTCCATCCAGGTAGGCGACGGGGGTTTTGGGGTTACTGCCGAAATCCAATTCTATCGGGAACTCAGCCCGTCCCTTTTCCTGTACGGAGGGGGATTTTACCTGTTTAACCCCAGGGAGACCAACGGGGTACGGACCTTCCGGGAAACCCTGAGCCCGATCCTGCAAAACGAAGCCGTCATGTCCGTCCCGGACCAGTATTCCGTTCGCCTGGGCCTGAGCCACCCCTTTTCCCCTGCGATTACCGGATCGCTCGGGGCGCGGTTTGACGGGGTACCCGTAAAAGATGTTATTGGGGGGAGCGGCGGTTTCAGGAGGCCCGGGAACGTCCTGGCCATCGACCCGGGCCTCACCTACACGAGCGGCCCGTTTGCCCTGAGCCTGAGTGTGCCGGTTGCCGTCCGCAGGGAGCGGCCCCAGAGCCTGACCGACCTGGAAACCCAGGAAGCGACCGGCCAGCCCCGCGCCGGAGATGCCGCCTTTGCGGATTATGTAATCAATGTGGCAGTAGCGTATCGTTTTGGCGGATCCGGCGTGAAACTGGACCCGGAAAAGCAGGATCCTTTTAACCGGTAGATATTCGTTTACCCATGGGTTTATTCTAACCCACTTGGGCTTGTTGATAACCGCCTGGCTTCCCGGATAGCCAACTTCATGCACTTGTCAGGCCAGCGGCCTATTGCAGGTTGGCGAGGCTTTTCTCGAGGGTTTCGATCTTCGCTTCGGCATCCGACGCCTTCTTTCGCTCCAGGGCCACAACTTTTTCCGGAGCATTGCCCACAAACCGGTCGTTGGAGAGCTTTTTCCTCACGGATGCCAGGAAGCCCCGGGTATATTCCAGTTCCTCCCGGATCTTCCGGATTTCCTCCCCCACATCCACAGCGCCTTCCAGGGGGATGAAATACTCGTTGCTGCGAACCCGGAAGGACAGGGCTCCTTCAGGGGGCTGTTCGCAATAGACGGGCTCTTCCACGTTGGCCAGTTTCCGGATCAGCACATCCCATTTGCGCGGTTGGTTTTCCTCGTCGAGCACGTGGAGTTGCAGCGCTTCCTTAAAGGGGATGTTCTTGTCTTTCCGGATGGTACGAACGCCGGAAATTACCCCCGAGGCAAATTCAAATTCCGCGAGCAGAGCAGGGTCCGCGTCGGGTGCCTCGGGCCAGGAAGCGACCACCAGGGCCTCCCGGGGAGACCGCTTGGCGATATGTTGCCAGACCTCCTCGGACAGGAAGGGCATAAACGGGTGCAGCAGCCGCAGGTTGTCCTCAAAGAGGCCGATTACCTCGGCGTAGGTTTTCCGGTCTATGGGCTCCCCATAGGCGGGTTTGACAATCTCCAGCAGCCAGGAACAAAAATCCTCCCAAAGCAGTTTATAGGTGGCCATCAGCGCATCGGAGATTCGGTATTTTGAAAAATGATCTTCAATTTCCGCCAGGACGGCAGAAAACCTTGCCCGATACCAGGAAACCCCCAGGGCGGCCGACTCGGGCTGCTCCCGGTCCGCCACCTCCCAACCGCGGACCAGACGGAAGGCATTCCAGATCTTGTTGGCAAAATTCTTCCCCTGCTGGCAAAGCGACTCGTCGAACAGCAGGTCATTCCCGGCCGCCGCGCTCAGCAACAGCCCCACCCGCACGCCGTCGGCCCCGAACTCGGATATCAGCTCCAGGGCATCCGGGGAATTCCCCAGGGATTTGGACATCTTCCGGCGCTGTTTATCCCGGACCAACCCGGTCAGGTAAACGGTTTCAAAAGGGCGTTCCCCCCGGAATTCATACCCGGCAATAATCATCCGGGCCACCCAGAAAAACAGGATGTCCGGTCCGGTAACCAGGTCGGTGGTCGGGTAGTAGTAGGACACTTCCTCGTTTTCCGGTTCCAGGATCCCCCCGAACACGCTGATCGGCCAGATCCAGGAGGAAAACCAGGTGTCCAGCACATCCTCGTCCTGCCGGAGGTCGTCGGGTTGCAGGGACGGGTTCCCGGATTGTTCCCGGGCCTGCTCCAGGGCCTCCGCGGGCGTTGCCGCGACGACGAAATCTGCCTGCCCCGGCCCGTAGTACCACGCCGGAATGCGCTGACCCCACCACAACTGGCGTGAGATGTTCCAGTCGCGGATATTCTCCATCCAATGCCGGTAGGTATTCTCAAACTTTGAGGGTACCAGGCGGACGTCGCGGGTCTCCAGTACGGCTTTAAGCGCGGGTTGTGCCAGCTCCTCCATCCGGAGGAACCACTGGTCGGACAACCGGGGCTCAATAACAGCCCGCGTGCGTTCGGACGTCCCGACCTTGTTGGTATAGGGTTCGGTTTTCACCAGGTAGCCCTTCGCCTCCAATTCCTTTACGATAGCCTTGCGGGCCTCGAACCGGTCCATACCCTGATAGTGCAACCCATGGGCGTTCAGGGTGGCATCCGGGTTAAAAATATCCACGATTTCCAGGCCGTGCTTCTCCCCGAGTGCATAATCGTTTTCATCGTGGGCCGGGGTGACCTTCAGGCAGCCTGTACCGAATTCCATAGTGACGTACTCATCCGGGATTACCGGGACCTCCCGGTCGCAAATCGGCACCCGCACGCGCTTGCCATGCAGGTCCAGGTAGCGTTCGTCTTCGGGGTGTACGCATACCGCCGTATCACCCAGGAGGGTTTCGGGGCGGGTGGTGGCTATCACTACGCGCGATTCGCTGCCCACCACCGGGTAAGCGATGTGGTAGAGGAAACCCTGGCGTTCCTCGTAATTCACCTCTTCGTCCGAGAGGGTGGTCCGGGCTTCCGGATCCCAGTTCACCATCCGGTACCCCCGGTAGATCAGGCCTTTTTTGTATAGGTCTACGAAAACCTGCAGCACGGACGCCTCCATATCGGGATCCATGGTGAATTTGGTGCGTTCCCAGTCGCAGGAACAACCCAGCTTTTTCAATTGCTCCAGGATAACCCCCCCGTAATTGTGGGTCCAGTCCCAGGCGTGCTTCAGGAATTCCTCCCGGCTGATGGAATCTTTGGAAATTCCTTCGTCCCGAAGTTTGGCAACGACCTTGGCCTCCGTTGCGATGGAGGCGTGGTCCGTACCCGGTACCCAGCACGCATTCTTCCCCATCATCCGGGCCCGGCGCACCAGGACATCTTGGATGGTATTGTTCAACATATGGCCCATATGGAGGACCCCGGTGACATTGGGCGGCGGGATTACCACGGTATAGGGTTCCCGCTCATCCGGGACAGAGCGGAAATATTCGTGCTCCATCCAATAGGTATACCATTGTTTTTCAACCCGTTGCGGGTCGTATTTTGAGGGGATATCCATTATTTTGGTATGGTTTTTGATCTAAGGGGGCGGACGGTTTGCGGAGCGGGGAAAATACCGGGTAATCCGGCCTGCCGCCCGAAAATTGTCAGCAAGATTAAATACGAAACAAAAATAAGTAACGTTAGTAGATAACAAAAGAATTTTGGATGTTCCTGCCTCAATGGCTACATTTGAAGTTCACCCAAAATGAACCACAATGAAAAAAGTAGTAATTCTATTGTTTGTAGGCCTACTGACTTGGAGTGTTTCCGCACAGGAAAAAACTGCAAAGATCGAATTCAAGACAGAAACGGTCGACTACGGTGAGATTGACAAGGGAAGCGACGGCCTCCGCGTATTTGAATTTACGAATACCGGCAATGCACCCCTGGTCATCAGCAAGGTGAGTTCCAGCTGCGGATGTACGATCCCCAAGAAGCCGGAAGCCCCCATCATGCCCGGGAAAACCGGGGAAATCCAGGTAAAATACGACACGAATCGGGTAGGTCCGATCCGCAAGGCGATTACGGTGATTTCCAATGCGGACACCCCGACGAAGATTCTGAAGATAAAAGGAACCGTTAAAGGCGTTGAAGGGAAGTAAAAATTACGATTTGAACCTCGAGAAAATCCCCCGGAAAAACCGGGGGATTTTTTTTGTGCATCCCGGGATGCCCGGTGCGCCTGCCGTAGCGGGAAATAACCGGCCGGGAACCGGCCACCTTAGCCCGCCTATTCAAAGAGTACCCTCCCCGCCTATTCAAAGAGTTCCCTCAGGGTAAAGGAAAATAGCAGGTCCCGGTTGTAGCGCTCAATGAGCAACCGGATCCGCTTCCCCTTCTTCTCGTTGATCATCTTCATGATTTCCTGCAACTTGTATCGGTGCACGGACTTGCCGTTCACCGCCAGGATCACATCTCCCTGCCGGAGGCCAACTTCCTCGGCCGGACTGCCGGCACGGATGGCGGAAACGACGATCTCGGGCACCAGGCTCAGGCGGGTTCTCTGGGAAGTCAGTATCTGGACCGTACCAAAGGTGTCTTCTTCATCCTGCTGCACCACGCCCCGCGAATCTGTAATGCGTTCGGCGATATAGCGGACCCCGGCGTGCTCGAGTTCAATCCCCGCCAGGTTGAAATGGAAGGGGTCGCGGAAATGCGCATTCGGTTTGAGAGTCAGCTCCCCGCTCGGGTAGTTGAACACCATGTTGAAGCGTTTGAGCAACTCCCCGCCGATACTGCCATCCCGGTCACCCAGGTTTGGGAGTGCCCTGAAAGAATCCAGGTAGGGGAAGGCCGCTTTTGCGTCGTTGAGGACAAAGTCGCCGACCCGGATTTGTTTGACCTTGGTCCGTTTCCCGTAGATGGTACCGCTCAGCCCTTTGCCCAGGTAATCTTCGTAATGTTTTTCCGGTATGTAGAGCCCTTCGTCGTCATCCCGGAACAACCAGAGCGCATCGCTGCTCCCGGTGTCCATCAGGAGCTTGACATCCAGTTCCTCCCCGTCTTCCAGGGTGACGCCCCCGCTGACATAGGCCTTGTTCCTGTCGATGGTGATCGGGACGGTTACCTCCCGCGACCGGTTCCTGTGCCTGTAGGTGGCCGGGTTGTGAAACCGGATGAACTTCCTGCCGTAATTGACTTCCACCACGTGGTCCCGGAACAGGTCGTACCCGATGATTCCGTGGATGGTAATGCCCAGGGAAGGCGAAAAATTCATTTCCCTGTCCAGCACCACGTACAACTGCTGGCCGGGATTTACCAGACCCTTTAATTTGAAAATATTGCCGGTGGAACGCAACGCGTCGATAGGGTCGCCCGTTCCCAAACCGCGGATCTGGATTTTGGCAACATTTCGGAGCTCTATGGAGTCCTGGTCGGCAACGTTGAAGAGGATGGGTTTGTTCACGCCCGTGTCCAGGATAAAACGCAGCGGGGTCCCGTTGACTTCAAGGGGGATAATCATCAGGTTATTCACCAATTCGAATGGGATCTTCGGGCTTTTTTTCCGGCCGTCCAGCAACTGGTAATGCTGCGCCGCCCCCCGGAAACAGCAGAGTACTATCCCCAGAAGCAACCCGATCCGCGCATATCGTACAAGCTTCATTACCAGTGGTGTATCTCTTAAAGTTACTAATTTATCGGACACCGAAGGCTTTTTTAACATCCCCTTAGGCCCCCTCCCTTCCCACAGGATGCGATTGGGGTTGCGGGGACCGAATGGTTTTCCCATTTTTGTGGCAGAAGCAGAAACCCTACCCTATTATGCCCACTCTCTCCAAAAAAGGCCAGGCCATGCCGGCCTCCCCGATCCGCAAGCTCGTGCCCTATGCCGAGGCAGCGAAAAAAAGCGGGGTGGAAGTCATCCACCTGAATATCGGGCAACCGGACATCAAGACACCGTCCCAGGCCCTGGAGGCTGTCCGGAATTTCCGGACGGAGGTGCTGGAATACAGCCGTTCCGAGGGGAGTGAATCCTACCGGGCCAAACTCGCCGATTACTACGGGAAACAGGGCATCGCGGTTACCCGGGAACAAATCCTGGTCACCACGGGGGGGTCTGAAGCCCTCTCCTTTGTAATGAGTTGCGTGGCCGACCTGGGAGACGAAATCATCATCCCGGAACCATTCTACGCAAACTACAACGGATTTGCCACGGCCACCGGGGTAACGGTGGTTCCGGTGGCATCCGGCATTTCGGATAACTTCGCCCTACCCCCTATTTCGGACTTCGAATCCTATATCGGACCCCGGACCCGGGCCATCCTGCTGTGCAATCCGGGCAACCCAACGGGGTACCTCTATTCCCCCGAGGAAATCCGATCGCTGGCGGAACTCGTACGCCGGCACGACCTGTTCCTGATTGCCGACGAGGTTTACCGGGAATTTGCCTACGACGGAAAAAAACACTATTCCATCCTGCAGGAACCCGGGCTGGAGGACAACGCCGTGGTGGTGGATTCGGTTTCCAAAAGGTACAGCATGTGCGGGGCGCGGATCGGTTGCATCATTACCCGGAACGAACAGCTCATGCAGGCGGCCCTGAAATTTGCCCAGGCGCGGCTGTCCCCGCCTACGTTCGCCCAGGTGGCCAGCGAGGCGGCCCTGGATACGCCCCCGTCTTATTTTGAAGCGGTCAATGCCGAATATACCCGCAGAAGGGATGTGCTCCTGGAAGAACTGGGCAAGATCCCCGGGATTCTTGTGGCCAGGCCCCAGGGGGCCTTTTACTGCATGGTGGAGTTGCCCATCCGGGATGCCGACCACTTTGCCCAATGGCTGCTGGAGGAGTTCAGGCTCGAGGGGGCCACGGTGATGCTGGCGCCCGCCGCCGGCTTTTACGCGACGCCGGGCCTGGGGGAAAACCAGGTGCGCATCGCCTACGTACTCGAGGAAAACCAGCTTCGGAAGGCGGTGAGGATACTCGCGGCAGCCCTCGAAAAATACCAGGCGGATGGTCATTGAACGCAACGTATCCCTGAAAGGGTTCAATACCTTCGGCATCGATGTCCCCGCCAGCCATTTTATCCGGGTAGACAACCTGGAAACCTTCCGGCAGGCCATAGCCGAACCGGACCTCCCCCCTCCTTTTATCCTCAGCGGAGGCAGTAACCTGCTGCTCACGGCCCCATTGGAAGCCCGCGTACTCTATATGGATACATCGGGCAAGGAAGTGCTGGACCAGGACGCGCACTCGGTTACCCTGCGCGTAATGGCCGGGGAAAACTGGCACGAGCTGGTGATGTGGACGCTGGAGCAGGGTTATGGCGGCCTGGAAAACCTCTCCCTGATCCCCGGGAAAACGGGGACGGCCCCCATCCAGAATATCGGCGCCTACGGGGCCGAGATCCGCGACGTACTCGTTGAACTCGAAGCCGTGGATATCCAAACCGGGGAGCCCCGGGTGTTCAGCAACGCTGCCTGCCGCTTCGGCTACCGGGATTCGGTCTTCAAACGCGAGCTGAAAGGACGCTACGCCATCTGGTCGGTCACCCTCCGGCTGACCCGCTCCGGGCACGAGATCCGGACGGGCTACGGAGACATTGCGGGCTGGCTGGAGCGGGAAGGCATCGAGGCTCCCGGGCCGCCCGAAGTTGCGCGGGCAGTTATCGCCATTCGAAAGAGCAAACTGCCGGATCCTGCCGAACTGGGAAACAGCGGGAGCTTTTTTAAGAACCCGGTTATTGGAAAGTCCCAATTTGAAAATCTCCGCACGCGCTTCCCGCAAATGCCGGGATATCCGCAGGAAAACGGGGACGTTAAGGTGCCGGCTGGCTGGCTCATCGATTCGCTCGGGTACAAGGGGCATCGCCAGGGCGATGCGGGCGTCCATAAAAACCAGGCGCTCGTCCTGGTCAATTACGGGGGAGCCTCCGGGAAAGAAATACTGGCCCTGGCGCGGGAAATCCAACAAGCAGTCCGGGATACGTATGGAATACAGATCGAGCCAGAAGTGAATATCTTGTAAGTTCCCCTGAAAATAATAACCCCCGCTGCGGGATCCGAAGCGGGGGCTAAACCAAACCAAACTAACCAAACATTACGTACGGCATGAAGTTCCCGTACGTCGAACTAATTCAAAAGTGAAAACGCCGGAGAACAAAAATTCTTAACTTAGCGTTTCCCTATATACGACAAGGCTATAGGGTTTGGATGCCGGGCAATATGCTTTTTTCCGGCCATCGCCCAAATCATGAGCACATTACTCGAAAAACATATAGTTGAACTGCTCCGGGAGGGCGATGAAAAGGCCATCGGCCTGCTCTATGAGCACTATGGGGACACGCTCTACGGGGTTGCCCTGAAGGTGGTAAAAAACGAAGAACTCGCCCAGGACGTGGTCCAGGAGAGTTTTGTGAAGATCTGGAAGAAATCCCATACCTACGACGCTTCAAAGGCCAAACTGTTTACCTGGCTATTCCGGATTACCCGCAACGCGGCCATCGACAAACTTCGCAGTTTGAGTACAAAGTCGGATAAGGAAATCCAAATAGACGTTTCGGACGTATATACAATAGGTGTGGACGGGGTGAACCCCGAATTGATGGACATGCAAAAACACCTCGGGAGTATTGAGCCCAAGTACCAGGTGGTGCTGGAGGCCCTCTTCTTCCAGGGAATGACCCAACAGGAAGCCAGCGAGGAACTGGATATCCCGCTGGGAACCATCAAATCGCGGCTCAAGATCGGCCTGAGGGAACTCAAGAAGATCTACGGCCCGGCCGTAATGATCGTTTATTGTTTATTGCAAGCGTTATGAAAGAAAAAATACAACAGTTTTTGGAGTCCGACCTGCTGGAGCAGTACCTGCTGGAAACTACGGGTCCTGAGGAAAGCGCCCGGGTGGAACGCTATATTGCGATGTACCCGGAGGTGCGCGACAGTTACCTGGAGTTGCAGGAAAACCTGGAAGCCTACGCCAAACTGCATGCCGTCCGCGCCCCGGAGGGCCTGCGCGAGCGCATCCTGCAACGCGTCCGGAATGAGCGGGCAGGTCGCCGGCGCTTTATGCGGTACGCCGTGGCAGCCAGCATTGCCGCCCTGTTCTTTGCCGGGGCGTCGTTCTGGTTTTACAACCAGAACCAGAACCTGCAGGTGGAAAACGACCTGGTCAACAATAAAATCCGGGTACTGGAAGCCGATATGAAGGAGCAGCTCGAGGATGTCCGCAACCAGTTTATCGTACTGAACAACCCGGGAACACGGAAGTTCATGGTTAACGGCAACCAAAAAGCCCGGGAACTCAAGGCGATTGCCTACGTAAACCCCGTGAAGAAACTCTCCTATATCAACGTGAGGAAACTCCCTAACCTGCCCGAAGACAAGGATTACCAGATGTGGGCCGAAGTCAATGGGGAAATGGTCAATTTGGGGGTCATCCGCAACTACGAAGACAAGGACAAACTGATGGCATTGCCCTACGGCGAGAAGGGGCTGAGTTATATCACCATCGAACCCAAGGGAGGCAACACCACCCCCTCCGTTCAAAATATCGTGGCGGATTTTTCCTACTGAACCCCAACGGAACGAATAGCCCGGGCCCCTTGTAAAAGGGGCTTTTTTTATATCTTTGTACCAAATTGGAATCCATGAAACTCATCCTGCTGACTATCGGATTGCTGGCACTTGCCTTTGCGGGTATCGCCATCAAGATATGGGCCAGGAAAGACGGTGCCTTTGCCGGCACCTGTGCCAGTCAAAACCCCCATCTGAACAAGGATGGCGAGGCGTGCGGCATGTGCGGCAAACTGCCTTCGGAACAAGAGTGCCGGCAGCAGGCCGACGCCTGACCCGTTGACCGCATCCCCCAGGATTCCCCAGACCCCCAAGCATCCCTTTGCATACGGAGAAAGACATACTGCTACAGACTATCGATAAGGCGCGCTCGGGTAGCCAGGTGGCCTTCAGCCAGCTTCTCGACGCCTACTGGCAGGAGGTGTACCATTTCCAACTGGGCAGGACGCAGAACGAGAACGACGCCGAGGATATTGCCATTCAGACCTTTGCCCGCGCCTTTGACAAACTGGACACCTACGACCCCACCTACGCCTTCAACACCTGGCTGATTACCATTTCCAAGAACCTGCATATCGATTTGCTGCGAAAACGCAAACGCAACATCCTGGAAGGCACGGACAACAGCCACAGCGATGCGGTAAAACGCGTCCTGGACGACGCCCCGACGGCAGAGGACCAGCTCATCATCGAGCAGGACCTGAAAACCCTGTTGCAGTATATCCGGAAACTCAAGCCGGGATACCGGAGTGTCATCGAATTGCGGTTCTTCCAGGAGATGAGTTATGCGGAAATCGCCTCGGCCCTGGATGAGCCGATCGGCAATGTAAAGGTGCGGCTGCTCCGGGCCAAGAAGTTGCTGGCCGGGCTCATAGCCCGGGATAAGGGAAACAGCTGAAGGGGTACTGGAATAGGCCTGATTTAGTTCGTATATTTGCTTAAAATTTCGCTATGAGCACCACCGCGGTACCCAAAACTGCCGAAACGACCAAGGGAAAGCCCAAATGGCTCCGGGTCAAGCTGCCAACTGGTAAGAAGTACACCCAGTTGCGCAAGCTTGTGGACACCTACGACCTGCATACCATCTGCACCTCGGGCAGTTGTCCGAATATGGGGGAATGCTGGGGGGAAGGTACGGCCACGTTCATGATTCTGGGCAACGTGTGTACGCGTTCCTGCGGTTTCTGCGGCGTAAAAACGGGCCGCCCCTCCGCGATTGACTGGGCAGAACCCGAAAAAGTGGGCCGTTCCATCAAAATCATGGGGATCCGACACGCGGTAATTACCTCGGTAGACCGGGACGACCTGAAAGATATGGGGTCCATCCTGTGGGCGGAAACCGTCAAGGCCATCCGCAGAATGAACCCGGATACGACACTGGAAACCCTGATCCCCGATTTCCAGGGGGTGGAACAACACCTGGACCGTATCCTGGAGGTAGCCCCTGAGGTAATATCCCACAATGTGGAAACCGTCCGGCGATTGACCCGGGAAGTCCGGATACAAGCCAAATACGACCGCAGCCTGGGTGTCCTGAAATACCTGAAGGACCAGGGTGCCAACCGGACCAAATCCGGGATCATGCTCGGGCTGGGAGAAACAGAGCCCGAAGTGCTGCAGACCCTGGAAGACCTGCGGGAGGCCGGGGTTGACGTGGTCACCATCGGACAGTACCTGCAGCCCTCCAAACGCCATTTGCCCGTAAAGGAATTCATTACCCCGGAGCAATTTGACAAATACCGGGAGGCCGGCCTGGCCCTGGGCTTCCGGCACGTGGAGAGTGGGGCCCTGGTCCGCTCGTCCTATAAAGCGCACAAGCACATCCATTGATGCACCTTACCGGTCCGGAATCCCGGCAGGAAAGGGAAAACCCCCTGAAAGCCTTGAAGAAAATCACCATCGGAATCAACGGGTTCGGCCGGATCGGCCGCACGCTCTACCGTCTGCTGGAACCCGTCCCCCATATGGACGTCGTGCTGGTGAACGACCTGGCAGATAGCCGTACCCTGGCGCACCTCCTGCGCTATGACAGCATCCACGGCCCCCTGCCCCACCCCGTTTCCGTTACAGATCGGGGGTTCCGGATGGGCAATACGGAAACGGCGCTGACCAATTTCGGCGAGCCCGGCCAGATTCCCTGGGGGGAATACGGGGTTGACCTCGTGGTAGAGGCTACCGGACGCTTTAAAAACCGCAAGTTCCTGGAGGACCACCTGGCGCAGGGAGCCCGGAAAGTCCTCTTGTCGGCCCCGCCGGAGGATGCCGACATCCCCATGGTCGTTTACGGCATCAACGACCACCTGCTATCCCCGGAAACAGCCATTTTCAGTTGTGCCTCCTGTACCACCCACAGCGCCGCGCCGCTGATCAGCGTGCTGGACGGGCTGTGCGGGATCAGGCAGGCCTATATCACCACCGTTCACTCCTATACCTCCGACCAGAGCCTGCACGACCGGCCGCACAGGGACCTGAGGCGGGCCCGCGCCGCCGGGCAATCCATCGTTCCCACCACTACGGGCGCTGCCAAGGCCCTCACCCGGATTTTTCCGCATTTGTCCGATGTAATCGGGGGTTGCGGCATCCGGGTACCGGTCCCAAACGGCTCGCTTACAGACATCACCGCCCACGTGCGGAACCCGGCGTCCATTGCGGAAATAAATGCTACATTTAAGAGAATTTCGGAAAATGAGCTTCAAAACATCCTTTTTTTCACGGAAGACCCGATAGTTTCAGTCGATATAAACAATAGTTGTTACTCCTGTACGTTTGATTCTCAGATGACTTCCGTGGTTGGCAACATGGTGAAGGTCATCGGATGGTACGACAATGAAACCGGTTATAGCAGCCGGGTTAGGGATTCGATCCAGTTACTGATAGAGCGAAACTTTATTTGAAACGCCTGTTACGACATACGATTGCGTTTATTTTCCTGGTTTCCTGTCTTTTGGCGGGCTGGGGACTCCATGCCCAGCTGCCCGTGCAGGAAACGCGGGAATTCGATGTCTTTATCAACCAGGCGCGCACCTACTGGAACCGCGACGACCTGGAACTTGCCCTGGAGGAACTCGACAAGGCCGCCGAATGGGCCGAGGAGCAACAGAGCGAGAAAGATCTGATAGACTGCTACCACTATTTTGCGTTGATTTACCTGGACCTCAACAAGGAGGAAACCGCCCAGTTCAACAATGGTCGCGCCGCCCTGATGCTCGATGAAATCGAATATCCTTACGGTACGGCGGTCCACTACTATATCAACGCGAAAATCCTGTATTCGGAAGGGAACTTCTTCCAGGCCATCTTTCAGCTCAATGAAGCCCGGCAACGCACCAACGACCGGAACCTGCTCAACCGCATTACGCTTCTGGAGGCCGATAACCTGCGGAGTATCGATAAATACGAGCAGGCAGAGACCAATTACAACTCCCTGCTGGTCAATACCGACCCCTATGAACGCGAATTTTTGCGGGCCAGGGCCTATCTGGGCCTCGCCCGGCTCGACCTGGTGCAGGAATTGCTGCCCGAAGGCATCGAAAATGCCCAAAACGCATTGAGTATTGCGGAATCCAACGGGTTTACCACGGAATTTATCCAGGCCAACGAGTTGCTGGCCAACATGTTCGAACAAACCCGGCAATTCGACCAGGCCCTGGCTTCCACCAGGAACCTGATGCACTTCAAGGATTCCGTGCGGGGCATCGCCAGGGAAAAAGCCCAGCTGGAAACAGCCGATAGGATCCAGACGGAGTACATGAGCAAGGAAATCCAGCGGCAGGACGAAGAAATCCAGGAACTCAGCGAATCCGCCAACCGGTCGGAACTCACGGCCATCCTGTCGTCCGCCTTTTTAATCATTATTTCCCTCCTGGCCGTATCCCTCTACCGGAACAACCAGATCAAACTGAAGACCAACGATTTGCTGCACACCAAGAACCGGGAGCTGCACGCCGCCCGGGATGCTGCGGTCCAGGCCATGGAAGCCAAGACCAACTTCCTGTCTACGGTCAGCCACGAGCTGCGGACACCCCTGTACGCCGTTACGGGGCTCACCCACCTCCTGCTGGAAGAAAACCCGAGCAAAGAACAGCAGGAGCACCTGAAAGCGCTCAAATTTTCGGGGGATTACCTGCTGAACTTTATCAATGACATCCTGCAGATCAACAAAATCGACGCCGACAAGCTGGAGATGCTGGAAGTGGAATTCAACCTGAAGAAGATCCTCACCGAGGTGATGAATTCACTACAGCAAACGGCCAAGGAAAGCAAAACGGAAATGATCCTGGATTTCGACCCCGAAATCCCCTCCCACCTGATGAGCGACCCGGTGAAGCTCTCCCAGATATTTATGAACTTGATGGGGAATGCGCTGAAGTTTACCAAGAACGGGGAAGTCCTGGTGCTGGCCCGCCTGGTGCGAAAAGAGGACGACAGGGCCCGGGTGTACTTCGAGGTACGGGATACAGGTATCGGCATCAGTGAAGAAAAGCAGAAAACCATCTTTGACAGCTTTGAGCAGGGATCCATCCAAATCAACCGGGAATACGGGGGAACCGGCCTGGGGCTTACCATTGTAAAGAGCCTGCTGGGGCTTTTTGGCAGCACCATCCAGCTGGAAAGCACCCCGGGGCAGGGCAGCTCGTTCTTCTTTGAGCTCGACTTCAAATGCAAGGACGATTTGGTGGACGACGTGCCTTTCGAAGTGACCCAGAAAGAGTACGACTTCAAGGGCCTCCACCTGCTGATCGTGGAGGACAACAAGATCAACCAGGTGATTACGCGGAAGATGCTGGCCAAAAAGGATATTACCTCGGATATCGCCAACAATGGCACCGAGGCCATCCAACTGGCGAGTTCCAACTCCTACGACGGTATCCTAATGGACATCCACATGCCGGGAATCAGCGGCGTGGAGGCCACCCAGGAAATCCGCAAATTCGACCCGGAAACGCCCATCATCGCATTGACGGCAATTTCCCTGGACGACAGCCTGGAAGCCTTTTATGCCGCAGGTTGCAACGACGTGGTGACCAAGCCGTTCAAACCCGAGGTGTTCTACCAGAAGATCGGGGAGAATATCCTGGAGCCCAAAATGCGCAAAACGCTATCCTGAATTCCATGCGCCGGAGCACCATGCCCGGAGCCCCGACCTCGTTGTTCCTGTGGCCTCCCTAAAGCGAGTCGATAAATTCCATCAGCACCTTTTCATCCGCCTCCCCGAACTGGTGCGCCACACCGATGACCCAATGTCCCGTCAAATCGCTGCCCAGGCGGGCGGCGTCCTTCTCGGTGGTCAGGATCCGTTTCCGGCTGCGCAAGGCATCGATTTCCCGGGGTGAGAAGCGGTGGTGGTCCGGGAACTCCATGTGCTCAAAAACCAGGTCCAACTCCTTCAGGTGGCGCACCAGCGGCTCTGGGTTGGCGATACCGGTTACCAGGGTAAACGGTTTTTCCCGAAGCTGCTCCGGGGATACCACACGCCCCGCCGAATCCCTGACATCCGAATAGTCCAGGCGGGCAAAAACCACGCGCTGCCCGGCCTCCGGCCGAAGCCTGCGGGTAATCTCCGCCCGGGTTTCCGGATCCGGCAATTCCGGGCATTTGGTCACCGCGATGATCCCGGCGCGCCGGGCCTGGGATTTGTGGTCCCGCAGGTCCCCGCTCGGCAGGTACCCCTGGTCCGGGTAGAGCGCGCCCCAGCAGGTAAGCAGGATGGACCCGGCCGGGCGGACTTTCCGGTGCTGGAATCCGTCGTCCAGGATAATCAGGTCCGGGGAGGCCTGGCGGGTGAGTTTACGGATGCCCCTTCGGCGATCGGCATCCACGGCAACGGTAACCCGCGGGAATTTCAGGGCAATCTGTGCCGGCTCGTCCCCCAGGTCGTCGGCCGGGGTATCCGGGCCTGCCAGGACAAAACCCCGGCTCCTGCGCCGGTACCCCCGGCTGAGTACGGCTGCCCGACGCGCCTGCAGGCGGCGCAGTACCCATTCCACCATAGGCGTCTTCCCGGTGCCCCCCACACTGAGGTTCCCGATACAAAGCACCGGGGTCGCGAACGACTCGGACGCACACCAGCCCCGGTCGTAGCACAGGTTCCTGAGCCATACCGCGGCGGCGTATACCAGTGAAAAGGGCCAAAGCAGCTTGCGGATTACCTCCATAGGAGCGAAAATAGTTTATTTATCTTTGAACAAACCCATAAACCCACCGACGGATGACCGTAAAAGAAATAGCCGATTGCCTGGAAGAACTGGCGCCCCTGCCGTTCGCGGAAGACTTCGACAATGTCGGGTTGCTGGTGGGGGACCCCGGGCGGGAAGTCACCGGGGTCCTCGTCACGCTGGATACCCTGGAAGCCGTTGTGGAGGAGGCTGTTGAAAAAGGCTGCAACCTCATCGTCAGCTTCCATCCGATTGTCTTCAAGGGGTTGAAAAAGATCACCGGGGCCACCTATGTGGAACGCGTCGTGACAAAGGCGATTGAAAACCGCGTGGCCATCTATAGCATGCATACTGCGCTGGACAATGTCCTAAGCGGGGTCAACGGGCGAATCTGCGACGTACTCGGGCTGGACAACCGCGCCGTCCTGATCCCCTCAAAAGGGAAGCTGCGCAAACTCACTACCTACGTGCCCGAATCGGGCCGGGAAGCGCTGCTGCAGGCATTGTTTGACGCCGGGGCCGGACAGGTGGGCAATTATTCAAATTGCAGTTTCAGCAATACGGGAGAGGGAACCTTCCTGCCGGGGGCGGATGCCAACCCCACCATCGGATCCCGGGGCAACCTCCACCGGGAGCCGGAATCCCAGTTGCACCTTACTTTTACGGCAAACCGGGAACAGCAGGTGCTCAGGGCCCTGCGCGAAAACCACCCGTACGAGGAGGTGGCCTATGAAGTGACCGCCCTGGAGAACAGCTACCAACAGGTGGGGATGGGCATGGTGGGATCGCTCAAGCAGGCGTTGGACGAAAAGCAATTCCTGGACCTGCTCAAAAGCCGGTTCGGCACGCCCTGCATCCGCCATTCTGATTTTACGGGAAAAAAGGTGCAGCGGGTTGCCGTACTGGGGGGCAGCGGGGCCTTTGCCATCGGGGCGGCACGGGCAGCCGGGGCCGATGCCTACGTAACCGCCGACATCAAATACCACGAGTTCTACCAGGCGGCCGGGGAGCTGCTGCTGGCAGATGTCGGGCACTATGAAACTGAGCAGTTTACAAAAAACCTGCTGCACGATTATCTTACAGAAAAAATTCCTAATTTTGCGATCTCTTTATCCGGGACCCGAACAAATCCCATCAACTATTATTAGACAATATGGCAACAAAGACAGAAGTGACGGTAGAAGACAAACTGAGAGCCCTCTACGACCTGCAACTCATCGACTCGCGGATTGATGAAATCCGCAATGTCCGCGGGGAGTTGCCCCTCGAAGTGGAGGACCTCGAGGACGAGGTGCTCGGGCTGAAGACCCGTGTGGACAAGCTCAAAACAGATGTCGAAACCATCAACTACGAGATCACTGCCAAGAAAAATATGATCGAGGATGCCAAAGCCCTGATCAAGAAATACGCCGAACAACAGAAGAACGTCCGGAACAACCGGGAGTTCAACTCCCTGTCCAAAGAGGTGGAGTACCAGGAACTGGAAATCCAGCTGGCCGAGAAGCACATCCGGGAATTCAAGGCCCAGATTGAACAGAAAAAGGAAGTGATTTCCGAGACCAAGGAGAAACTTTCCGAACGGGAATCCCACCTGAAACACAAGAAAAGCGAACTCGACGCCATCCTGGCCGAAACCGAAAAGGAAGAGAAGGCGCTGATCGCCAAGTCGGAGGAATTTGAGAAGCAAATCGAAGACCGCCTGGTCTCCGCTTACAAGCGGATTCGCGGCAGCGTCAAGAACGGCCTGGCCGTAGTCCCGATTGAACGGGGTGCCTCCGGCGGATCTTTCTTTACGATCCCCCCGCAGGTACAGGTGGAGATCGCCTCCCGCAAAAAAATCATTACGGACGAACACAGCGGCCGTATCCTGGTAGACCCGGCCCTGGCCGATGAAGAGCAGGAGAAAATGAAAAAGCTGTTCGAGAAGATCAAATAAGAAGGCCCTTCAGGCCGCAGGCTTAAAACCACTCCTAATAACCGGGGTGGTTTTTTATTTGCCGGCTGTTACCGGCTGCTCATCCAGAAGTTCGAGGATCCGGTTGGTGACCTCCGGGCTGTCCCAGCGGTTTTCCAGGTCCGGCATCTGCATCACCTCCCGCATAATGGCTTCCTGTCGGTCGCCCATGGCCAGGGCTTCCGCGTAGGGACGGTCCGAAAATGTAACCCGGGAATAGGCCGGGATCCATTTATCCGGGTAGGCATTCGCAAAATGGCGCTCAATTTTCTTCTGCAGCAAAAATTCCGGATCGGCCGTCCGGGAGCTCATTTCCACGAAATTCCGGTAACTCAACTCGGCAATGGCGTCGGCATTCGGTTTGCGCCGGGCCTGATATTCGGAGAACACCCGTTCCCAATCCTCCCCGTGCCGTTCCATCAAGCCGGTCAGCACGGTAATATCCTCAAACCCCGCATTCATGCCCTGTCCGTAGAAAGGGACAATGGCGTGGGCCGAATCGCCTACCAGGGCCACCTTGTCCCAGTACGTCCAGGGATAGCAGCGGATCGTGACCAGGGCGGAGGTGGGGTTGCGGAAAAAATCCCCCGTCAGGTTCTCGATATCCGGGGTAACTGTCGGGAAATACTTACGGAAAAAGTTCCGGGCATCGTCCCGGGTCTGAATCTTCTCAAAGGACACCTCCCCCTCAAAAGGCAGGAATAGCGTACAGGTAAAACTGCCGTCCAGGTTGGGCATGGCGATAAACATAAACCGGCCCCGCGGCCAGATGTGGAAGGAATGCCTGTCGAGTTTGTGGGTCCCGTCCGCATTGGGCGGGATGGTGAGTTCCTTATACCCCACATCGATAAAATCCTGGGAATAATCAAAACGGCTGCGTCGCTGCATCTTGTGCCGGATTCTGGAAAATGCCCCGTCACACCCAAAGACATGGTCAAAGGCGTATTCCTCCCACTCCCCTTTCTCGGTTTCCCCCGTAAAGAGGCGCGCGGTGGGCAGGTCCACATCCCAAACCTTTTCCGAAAAGCGAAACCGGGCACCGGCTGCTTCGGCCAGGTCAATCATCCTGCGGTTGAGTACCCCCCGGGAAATGGACCAAATGGCCTCCTCCTCCTTGCCGTACTTCTGGTAGTACACCGGTTCATCCACCACGTGCATGGCGCGCTGGTATAGCGGGATGGCTATTTTCCGCACCTCCTCTTCTATCCCTGCCTGCCGCAGGGCCTTCCAACCCCGGTTACTCATCGCCAGGTTAATGGAACGACCCGAAAATTCCACGGTGCGGATATCGGGCCTGCGGTCAAAAACGGTCACCCCGTGACCGGCTTTCCGCAAAAAGATCGCCAACAGCGACCCGACCAGGCCGGAGCCGACTATGGCAACCTGTTTCGGTTTTTTAGACATATACACGGGTTAGCAGGCTAAAGTTACTAAAACCTGCCGGTTTCATGCCCTTCCCGCCCGATCCACTAGTTATTTAGGGAAATCCTAACACTGCTTTGTTTATTTATTTCGTAATTTTATTAAACATTTATGCGCTCAAAGACCACCCTCCCCGAAAAATTATGCCCGGTGTGCCTGCGCCCTTTTAGCTGGCGAAAAAAATGGCAGCGCAATTGGGAATCCGTCAGGTATTGCAGTACCCGTTGCCGCAACAACCGGGGACGGGTCAACGGCAGCCAGGGACGTGTCGGTGCGGGCAACGGCAGCCAGGGACGTATCGGTGCGGGTAACGGCAGCCAGGGACGGAACAACGGCAGCACGAGTGAGATCAATCCCGGGCGGGAAATCCGCACACAAAAAACGATGAAACGATGAATACTGCCCTCTATTGGTTCCGCAACGACCTGCGGGTTGCCGACAACCCGGGCCTGCTGGCAGCCTGCCGCAGCCAGCGTGTGCTGACGGCCTATTGCTTCGACCCCGAGGAATTCCGCGAAGGGGATTACGGTATCCCGCGGATGGGGTCCTACCGGACGGCTTTCCTGCGGGAATCCGTCCAGGCGCTGCAGGAGCAACTCCAGGGCCTGAATATCTCCCTGCATATCCATTTCGGTTCACCCGGGGACATCCTCCCGGGGCTCATCAGAAAATACGGCGTCACCGAGCTGCACCTGCAGCGGGAATGGACCCGGGACGAATGCCTGGCCCTGGAAGGGGTCCGCAAGCGGCTGCCTTCCGGGGTGGCAGTCCACGAATATTACCAGCAATTCCTCTTCCATCCGGATGATGTGCCATACAATACTTTCGACGACATCCCGGACGTATTCACCGGCTTTCGGAAAAAATGCGAAAAACGCGTCACGGTTCGGGAGCCGGAAAATGCGCCAGCCCGGCGGGAAACCCTCTATGCGCCTGCTGAAAACAGCGACCTGCCCGGGTGGGAGGCCTTTGGGATGGAACCTCCCAGGGCCGATTCCCGGACGGCCTTCCCATTCCGGGGCGGGGAAGTCGCAGCCTGGGACCGCCTGCAGGAATACTTTTGGGAAACTCGGTTTTTGAGCACCTACAAACGCACGCGCAACGGGTTGGTCGGCACCCGCTACAGCACCAAGTTTTCCCCCTGGCTGGCCAACGGCTCCCTGTCTGCCCGGCAAATCTACCGGCAGGTGCAGCGCTACGAGCGGGAAGTGGAAAAAAACCGGGATACCTACTGGCTGATCTTTGAACTGATATGGCGCGATTATTTTAAGTACGTTTCCCTGAAACAGGGCCCGAAACTTTTTGCACCCGGCGGCATCCGCGAGGTGGAAAGGAACTGGGGAAACTCTGCGGAGGCTTTTGCCCGCTGGACGCGAGGGGAAACCGACAGCGAATTTATCAATGCGAACATGCAGGAGCTCCTCCGCACCGGTTGGATGAGCAACCGGGGCCGGCAGAACACGGCGAGCTACTGGTCACAGAACCTGGGGCAGGACTGGCGACTTGGAGCCGCCTGGTTCCAGTACCTGCTGCTGGACTACGACGTCCACAGCAACTGGGGAAACTGGATGTACAACAGCGCCGTCGGCAACGATCCCCGGAACCGAAAATTCAACCTGGAACTGCAGGCTAGCCGGTATGACGCTTCGGGAAAATTCCGGCGTCTCTGGCTGCAAGCTTCCCTTTTCGACGCCTCTCCCCCGGCACCCGGGGACCTGCCCACTCCTGCCGGGTTACAGGCCCCACCGGCCGAGGGGCTTCCGATTCCGTCAAAATCCAAAAATCACCCATGAGAACTGTACGGCTCATCCTGGGCGACCAGCTCAACGCCAAACACAGCTGGTATGGCAAAACAGACCCGGAGGTGGTTTACCTGATGGCCGAGATGCGCCAGGAAACCGATTATGTAAAGCACCACATCCAGAAGGTCCTGGGCTTCTTTGCCTCCATGCGGAATTTTGCCGGGGAACTGGAGGAAAAAGGCCATCGGGTGCGCTACTTCAGGATTTCCGATACCGACAACCCCGGGAAGCTGCCAGAACTCATCCGGCAGGTCCTCGAGGAAGAGGGGGCCGACAGGTTCGAATACCAGTGGCCCGACGAATACCGCCTGGACGAGCAGCTCCGGGACTTCTGCCAGACCCTGGACTGCCAGACGGAGGCGGTGGATACCGAACATTTTTACACGGATCGATCGGAACTCGCCGAATTTTTTGAGGGGAAGAAACAATGCGTCATGGAACCGTTCTACCGCATGATGCGCCGGAAATACGATGTATTGATGGAAGGGGGGGACCCGCTGGGCGGCCGCTGGAATTTTGACGGGGACAACCGGAAGAAATGGAAGGGGGAGCCCGAAATCCCCCACGAACGAGGGTTTCGCAAAGACCTGATTGACCTGGAGCGGGAAATCCGGGACGCCGGGGTGGAAACCATCGGGAATGTGGATGCAGGCAGCTTTAACTGGCCCACCTCCCGGGCAGACGGCCTGGCCATGCTCCGGCATTTCTGCGATTCCCTGCTTGTGCACTTCGGGGATTTCCAGGATGCCATGCATACCGGGGAAAAATACCTGTTCCACTCCCGCCTGTCATTTGCATTGAATACCAAGATGCTATCCCCCCGGGAAGTGGTGGAGAAAGTGGAGGCCGTCTATCGGGATGACCCCGAGGCCATCCACCTGTCGCAGGCGGAAGGCTTTATCCGCCAGATACTCGGGTGGCGGGAGTTTATGCGCGGGATGTATTGGAAGGAAATGCCCGGGTATGCAAACCGCAACGCACTCGGGAACGAGAATCCGCTCCCGGACTTTTACTGGACGGGCGAAACAAAGATGAATTGCCTGTCACACGCCATCCGCCAAAGCCTGGATACTTCCTATGCCCACCATATCCAGCGGCTGATGATCACGGGCAACTACGCCCTGCTCACCCAAACGGACCCGGACCAGGTGGATGCCTGGTACCTGGGCATCTACATCGACGCCATCCAATGGGTGGAACTGCCCAATACCCGGGGGATGAGTCAGTTTGCGGACGGGGGGCTGGTGGCCACGAAACCCTATGTGAGCAGCGCCAATTACATCCGGAAAATGAGTAATTATTGCAGTGGTTGCCAGTACAAGGCCTCTGAGAAAACCGGGGATTCCGCCTGTCCGTTCAATGCGCTTTACTGGAATTTCCTCGATGCCAAAAAAGACCTGCTTGCGGGCAACCCGCGGATGGGGATGATGTACCGGCTACTGGAGAAAATGGATGCCGACCAGCTGGAAGCCCTGAAAAAACGAGCTGCCTCCATTATAGCGCATCCGCAGCGCTATTGAGTTCGTTTCCGGCCGGTTTTCACAATTTCTTAACCGTTTGGCGGCAACCGGGACCCCTGATGCCTTCGTATATATACTAGAAATCAACGCTTCGGCGACTCTATATATGCAAGAAAAGACCTTCCAGGCAGCTGCCCGGAAGGTCTTTTCGATTTCCGGCCTTTCGCCGGTGGGATTCCTTAGCCGTTCTAATCCAGGATGGCGTCCACGATACCGTATTCCACGGATTCCTTGGCGTCCATCCAGTAATCCCGGTTAAAATCCTTCATAATCTTTTCAAAGGGCTGCCCGCAGTTTTCCGCCAGGATCTGCGCCCCGATTTCCCGGGTTTTTAAAATTTCCTTTGCCTGGATTTCAATATTGGAAGCCTGACCCCGGGCGCCGCCGCTGGGCTGGTGGATCATCACCCGCGCATGGGGCTGTACAAACCGGCGTCCCTTCTTACCGGCCGACAGGAGGATGGACCCCATGGAGGCGGCCAGGCCGGAGCAAATGGTCGAAACCGGGCTTTTGAGCGAGGCGATGGTATCGTAGATTGAAAATCCGGAGGTTACGTACCCGCCCGGACTGTTGATATACAACTGGATTTCCTTGTTGTTCTGGAGATCCAGGTACAAAAGCCGGTCGATAACGTGTTTTGCCGAGTCGTCGTCTACCTGGCCCCAGAGAAAAACTTTCCGTTCCTCCAGCATCCGTGCATCGATCTGTTCCTGAATCTTTCCTTTTTTTGCGCTCATAGACCGTTATGGGTTTAGGGGCAAAAATAATCAAATTATCACAATACGGGCAGGCATCCCCCTCCCCGATTTCCGCCCAAAATGGCCTATATTTGAATTAAACCAATTGCCATGATTTTCAGAGTCCTGTTCGTGTGCTGCCTCCTGCTTGCAGGAGCCTGCAAAGAATCCCCCGAAAAACAAGCCGATGCGGTGCCGGAAACGGCCCCCACCCCGATGGATGACCTGGACCGCCTGGCGGCGGCCCACGGATTCGCAAACTGGAAAGATGTGTCGGAAATCCGGTTTACCTTCAACGTGGACCGGGATACCTCCCATTTCGAACGCCGTTGGATCTGGAACCCGGCCGAAAACCGGGTCACCCGGATTATGGGTTCCGATACGCTGACCTACCTCCGCTCCGAGGTGGATTCCACCCTGATGCAGGCAGACGGCGGCTTTATCAACGACAAATACTGGATGCTGGCTCCCTACCAGTGGGTCTGGGACCGGGAGAGCATTGAGTGGGAAATGGACCCTGCGGCACCCGCGCCGATTTCCGGGGATACAATGCCCAAGCTAACCATCGTCTACGGGAATGAAGGCGGCTATACCCCGGGGGATGCCTACGATTTCTATATCGGGCCGGATTCCCTGGTGGCGGAATGGGTTTTCAGAAGGGGTAATCAACCGGAACCGAACCTGGCGGCCACCTGGGAGGAATACCAGGACCACAATGGGCTCAAAATAGCGACCCTGCACCAGAACCCTCAGGGCTTTAAACTGTATTTTACGGATATCGAAGTGGAGTAATTAATCGTCCCGGCAGTCTGCGGTTCGGGCTTTGTCATGCCACCCGGGTTGCCTGCCGCTCGCGCTTGCTCCTATTGCCCGGATCCCTGCGGACCCTTTCCCCCGTTTTTCAGAATGCCGGTGGCCAACAGGACCAATGCGGCACAGCCCAGGAGTACCCAGAAACTCATGCGCAGGCCAAAGGCCTCGGCCAGGTAGCCGAGCACGGGGGGCGCCGCCAAAAAACCGGAGTACCCGGTACCGGCTATAAACGCCACCCCCTGGGAGGAATCCACCCCCCGGACATTCCCGCCAATCCGGAACAATTCCGGGATGATCACCGAGAAACCGAGCCCCACCAGGGCAAACCCCGCCAGGGTCGCAAATGGATGCGCCCATAATACGGAGAGGTACCCCAGGACGGCAATGGCGCTGCCAGCGGCCACGATGCGTACCGACCCGATGCGGGCACTGATGCCGTCCCCCAAAAACCGGCCCAGGGTCATGGTTACTGAAAACGCCAGGAAGCCGCCCCCCCAGAGGTACTCGGGCGAGCCTACAACTTCTTTCAGGTACAGGCCGCTCCAGTCTACCACGGCGCCTTCGCCTCCCATGACCACAAAGGAGATGATCCCCAGTAGCAGCAGCGGGCGAAAGAGTTTCAGGCTGAAGCCGTCCTTCTCCACCGGGGCAGCCGTAATTTTCAAATACTGCCGGCGCAAGCCCGCATTGACCAACAACACCAGGAGGATGATCCCGGCCATATGCAGGGCCGGACTGTCAATCACCGGGATCAGGAAACTGCCCAGGCCGGCCAGGACGCCCCCCAGGCTAAAGAACCCGTGGGCGGCCGACATAAAGTTTTGCCGGTCCTCCTTTTCGATTTCCGTCACCAGGGTATTCATGGCGATATCGGTAAACCCGTTGGAAAGGCCGAAAAAAAACAGGGCTGCCACCAGGGCGTAGTAATTGGGGGCGATCAGGGGGAAAAACGCAAAAAAACTACTGGCCAGGACCCCGATCCAGGTAGCGCGCCCCACCCCCAAACGGTTGATGATCCGCGCGGCCACCGGGAATACGGTAAAAACCCCCAGGCTCAAAAAGAAAATGGCCAGGCCGAGGTCTGCCTTGTCGATCCCGAGACGGGACTGCACGGTAGGGATATAGATGGCCCAGGTGCCGAACCAGATATTCAGGCTGGCAAAAACCCAGGCAGGTGCCAGGTAGCGCGGGCTGGTCAAAATCAGGCGAAGGGACTTCATGGGCTCTGCTTCGAAAACGGCGGCAAAATACTTCGAAAATCCGAGAGTAGGCTCAGCTACTTGCCGGGGCCCCTGCCGCAGACCCTTTCTGTATCCCTTCTTTTAATATCTGTCCGAAACGGTACATGTCCAAAAAGGAACAGTAAAACGGGGCAGGCGCCAGGCGGATCACGTTGGGCTCCCGCCAGTCCGGCAGCACCCCGTGGTCCATGAGGTAATCAAAGAGCGGCCGGCCTTCGCCGTGCAGGAACACGGACAACTGGCAACCCCGGTCTGCCGGGGTGATGATTTCGAAGCGGCTGTCCACCTCTTTGTCCACCTCCCGTAAGATGAATTCCAGGTAGCCGGTGAGCAGGTCGCGTTTGGCGATCAGGGCCTCCATCCCCACCTCGTCAAAGAGTTCCAGGGAAGCCAGGTACGGGGCCAGGGCCAGGATGGGCGGGTTGCTCAGCTGCCAGGCATCGGCCGTGGGCATGGGGTCGAATTCGGGCTGCATCAGAAACCGCGTTTCCTTCCGCGTTCCCCACCAACCCTCAAACCGCCGGATGTCCCTCCGGTCCAGGTGTCGCTGGTGGATAAATACCCCGGAGGCGTTCCCCGGGCCACTATTCATGTATTTGTAGCTGCACCAGGCGGCAAAGTCCACCCCCCAGCCATGGAGGTCCAGCCAGACATTCCCGGCTGCATGGGCCAGGTCCCAGCCCACAATCGCACCGGCCGCCTGCCCCGCACGGGTAATGGCTTCCATGTCCAGGACCTGTCCGTTGTAATAGTTCACCCCACCCATCAACACCAGGGCCAGGGAATCCGAATGTTCTTCTATGGCGGCGAGGATATCCTCCGTCCGCCAATGGTGTTCGCCCGGGCGTTTCCGGACTTCTACAAGCGTCTCGGCGGGGTCGTACCCGTGGAAACGCAACTGGCTTTGCAACATGTACTGGTCAGACGGAAAGGCTTTCTCCTCGCAGAGGATCTTAATCCGTTTGCCCTGCGGCCGGTAAAAGGAAACCATCAGCAGGTGCAGGTTCACCGTAAGCGTATTCATCACGGTTACCTCCCCGGGTTTCGCCCCGACAATCTTTTCCAGGTAGGGCGCAAGCTGCTCGTGGTATTCCCACCAGGGGTTTTTTGCCCGGAAATGGCCCTCCACGGCGAGTTCCTCCCAATCGGTCAGTACCTCCCGGACCTTGCCGGCCGCCTTCCGCGGCTGGAGCCCCAGGGAATTCCCGGTAAAATAGATGATTTCTTTTCCGTTGTGCCGGGGGAAGAGAAAGGCCTCCCTGTAGCGGCCAAGCGGGTCTTCGGCATCCATTTTCCTGGCAAAGGCCTCGGTATTCTCGAATCTCATAGGGCGTCTGGTTCTTTACCTTCAAAAATACGAGGAAGTTGCCGATAAACAGCGGCCGCGGAATTCGGGCGGTTGGGACCTCCCTCTGCGGTTGGGGTCTCCGCCAATCCCTGGGGCCTCCCTCTGCGGTTGGGGCCTCCCCCGGCGGATTTCGTATTTTTGCCAAAAACGAAACATGCACTTCCTCTCCCGGGAACTCGAAGCCTATATTGCCGCCTCCAGCGAGCCGGAACCCGAACTCCTTGCGGAACTTACGCGGGAAACCCACCTGAAGGTCCTGCGGCCCCGGATGATTACCGGCCACCACCAGGGCCGGGTCCTTAGCCTGTTCTCCCGGCTGATGCGCCCGGACCGTATCCTGGAAATAGGCACCTACACCGGGTATTCTGCCCTGTGCCTGGCCGAGGGCCTGGCCAAAGGCGGGCAATTGCACACCATCGACAAGAACGAGGAACTCAGCGGCATGCAGCGGCGGTATTTCGACCGGAGTCCCTACGGCGACCAAATTATCCAGCATACCGGCCTGGCCCTTGAGGTATTGCCCGGGCTCAAACAACACACCTTCGACCTGGTTTTTATAGACGCGGAAAAAGAGGAGTATGCAGATTACCTCGAAGCCATTATACCGCTTACGCGGAGCGGGAGCCTGATCCTCCTGGACAATGTCCTCTGGTCCGGCAAGGTCCTGGACGATTCGGCCAATGACCGGGTAACCGATTCCCTGAAAAAACTGAATGCCGCCCTGCCAAAGGACCCCCGCCTGCAGGTGGTCATGCTCCCGATTCGGGACGGCCTGACGGGATGTATGGTGCGGTAAGGCGGTAAATCCGGTAAAAGCCCCAGCCCGTCAGGAAACCGACGCCCGCCCCTGCCAGGATGTCCACCGGGTAGTGAACCCCCACATAGATCCGGCTGAAGGCGAACAACAGGGGCCAGATGTAAAAGACATACACCCACCGGTACTGCTTGCGGAGGAAAAGCACCATCAGCGTGGTTACCGAAAAGGAACTGGCTGCATGGCCGGAAAAAAAACTGAAGTTTGCCGGGCTCCTCAAGATTCGGATAAGCGTGTTGATATCCTCGTTGTTGTTGGGGCGCAGCCGGGCCACGTACTCTTTGGTAAAATCCGTGAACCAGACAATCCACAGGACGAGCAACAGGGTAATGCCGCACATGAGCAGCGCCTGCCGCAAGGGGAATTTCTTGAGGATCAGCAGGAAAAAAAGGACAAACAGCGGAATCCAGGTATCGATATCGGTTACCCCGGACCAAAACGCGTCATAGCGTTCTATCCCGAGGCCGTTCAGGTAGATAAAGGTTTCCTGATCCCACTTGAGGATGCGTTCCAGCATAGGGCTTACTTGCGGCGGATGGTCCCGCCTACGTCGTCGATGTTCTTCTTGACGTCCTTGAGGTCTTTCTCAATCTCCTTGGTAAAGGAGGTGTCGATTCCCTGTTTTTCCGCGCTTTTGTGGATCTCGCGCTTGATGTCGTCGGTTGCGTCTTTGAGCTGGCGCATACCCTGACCCAGGCCTTTGGCAATCCCCGGGATTTTATCCGCTCCAAAAACCATCACCACGATAAAGAGAATAAAGAATATCTCTGCCCCGCTTATAAATAAGAAATGCATTGCCATACCACAAATATACGTAAGTTTCGCAGCCCGCATAAAAAAAGTCCCGGTTCGCAGGCCGGGACTTTTTTATACATTCCAACGGGGGATCAGCCTTTGATCTCTTCCTTGAATTGCTCAAATTCCGACGGCGACTGGTCCTTGGGCCAGCTGTTGTTGTCCGTGTCGATATCTGCGGTTTCCGCATCCGGGTCTACCACGATACCCACGAGTTCCTGCTGGGAGGAAATCACCCGGCTCACTTCGGCATCGCTCCGCCTCCAGATCTCCGGAGGGTAGGTGACGCGCTCCGTAGACCCATCCGCATAGGTGTATTCCACGATCAGCGGCATGGGGATCCCACCCGGTTTCTCAAAGGTCACCTCGTAGAAATACTTCGGCTCCTCCACCTGGGCGCGTTGCTCGGGCGTCATGTTGTCCATCAGGAATTCAGACAGGGGCTGGGAGATCTCGGAAGGTTTCTTCCCCTTGAGGTCCGGGTCAAAATCCTCGCTGTCTTCCTCGGCCAGGTATACCAGCGGGGGCAATTGGTCTTCGGTGACCCCGTTGTTGGCCATGTATTCCCGCATCTGCTGGGTGGGTTTGTCCGAGACGTAGTATTTCTTAACTCCCTTCACCCCGATATCCACATAATCGGTGGTGTAGAACCAGGACCTCCAGAACCAGTCCAGGTCTACTGCCGAGGCGTCTTCCATGGTCCGGAAGAAGTCCTCGGGGGTCGGGTGCTTGAATTTCCAGCGCTGGGCATAGGTCTTGAAGGCGTGGTCGAAGAGTTCCGGCCCCATGACGGTTTCCCGCAGGATATTCAGGGCCGTGGCCGGTTTGGCATAGGCGTTCGGCCCCAGCTGGTAGACATTTTCCGGGTTGGACATGATCGGGGCGATGGTGCTCTGGTCGCCGGCCATGTATGGCACAATGGCCGCAGGCGCCCCCCGCCGCGACGGGTATTTTTCATTCGGGGCGATCACCTGGGGGAATTCCTTGCCGAACTCCTGCTCGGCCAGGTATTGCATGAAGGTGTCGAGGCCTTCGTCCATCCAGCCCCATTGCCGCTCGTCCGAGTTGACGATCATCGGGAAAAAGTTGTGCCCCACTTCGTGGATGATCACCGAGATCATCCCGTATTTGACGCGGTCCGAATAGGTGCCGTCCGGGTTCGGGCGCCCGTAGTTCCAGCAGATCATCGGGTACTCCATCCCCTGGTTCTTGGCGTGCACTGAAATCGCCTTGTGGTAGGGGTAGTCGAAGGTATGGTCCGAGTAGCTCTTAAGGGTACTCGCCACTACCTTGGTGGAGAGTTCCTCCCAAAGCGGGTTCCCCTCTTTCGGATACATGGAAACCGCCATAACGTCTTTGTTCCCGATTTTCACAGCCATCATGTCCCAGATAAACTTCCGGGAAGTGGCAAAACCAAAGTCCCGTACGTTTTCGGCCTTCAGCTTCCAGGTCTTGGTCTCCTTGGAAAAGCCCTTTTCAGCCGCCTCGGCTTCGGCCTGGGTAACGATCATCACGGGCTCGTCATAGCTCTTTTTAGCCTGCTCATAGCGCCGCATCATTTCTTTGGAAAAGACTTCCTTGTGGTTCTGCAGTACGCCGGTTCCGTCCAGGACGTGGTCGGCGGGCACCGTAATATTCACCTCGTAATTCCCAAAGGGCAGCGCAAATTCGCCGCTTCCCCAGAACTGGTGGTTCTGCCAGCCCTCCACATCGCTGTAAACGGCCATCCGAGGGAAAAACTGGGCAATCACATAGGCCCGGTTCCCGTCTTCCGGGAAATATTCGTAGCCGGAGCGCGCCCGGTTCACCGTGTGGTCCGGGATGTTGTACCACCACTTGATGGAAAAGGATACCTGCTCCCCGCTCGCCAGCGGCTCGGGGATGTTTACCCGCATCATCGTCTGGTTGATGGTATAGGGGATTGGCTTGCCGGAGGCGTCCCGTACGTATTCGATGTTGAAGCCGCCATCAAAGGGTTCCCCGAGGTATTCGCCGGCAAACGAGCCGGTGCGGTAAGCCAGGGGTACCCCGTTCCCGTTGCGCAACGGCGACTTGGAATCCTTGGCGCGGACATTTTGGTCCAGCTGTACCCAAAGGTATTCGAGCTCGTCCGGGGAATTGTTGTGGTAGGTAATCGTTTCTTCCCCGTAAATACGGGCATTTTCATCATCCAGGCGGATGTCCATTTTGTAGTCGGCCTGCTGCTGGTAGTAATCCGGGCCGGGGGCTCCGGAGGCCGAACGATACGTGTTCGGCGTTGCGAATTCCTGGTAGAGTTGCCGGAACTTGCTCTGGTTGGTATGGCCGGGCTCCCGCTCTTTTGACTGCTCTTCCTGCTGGGCAAAAACGACGGCCCCGCAAACAAACAGCACGGCGGATAATACATACTTGATTTTCATCATGGTTTACGCTAAATTTTTGATCCGCGAAAAATAACTTTTTTGGCGCGAATCGTTACAAAAGCTTATAAGTTTAACATTCCTTTATTATTCTCCCGGATCAGCACCACACTGCGCTTTTTGCCCAGTACCTTGAAGTGGACCAGGTTCTTTTGTTCGTTGAAGAGATCCGTGAGGATTTCGTTCTGCAACCCCACGGATTCCAGGTCTTCCCGGGGAACCCCGGTGACCTCGATAAAACACAGGATCAGGTCCTTGTCGTACTTTTTCCCCAGGAAGGTATAGGCCCGCTCCTCCCCGTTTACAAACACCCGGAACTTGGAATTGAAATAGCGTTCTATATACCCGGCGGCAGCCTCCGGCTCGTCTTCCGTGGCCAGGCGGGCGTCAAAATCGTACCGCGTTTTGAGCAGGTTGTCCAAATCGTCGATAAAAATCCGGCTGATGATCTGCAGGGACTCGTCCGATTCCGAATACTCCACATTGGTGACGCTTACGTAGAACTTGTGCGCCGCCGTAAAGGAAGTTAGCAGCAAGGCGAGTATCAGGAATCCAACTGTCGGGAGTTTGGAGTATTTGATTTTCATGGTGTTATTTATCAGATTCAGGCCATAACTTTTCAGGTTCAGGCCACAACTTTTCAGGTTCGGGCCATAACTTTTCATGTTCGGGCCACAGCTACACTTGCTACAGCTACACTTTCTGCGAAAACAGACACACTTTCTGCGAGATCCGTTTTCGAGGGGCCGCCACCCTGCCGGCAGGGCCGGCCGGCCTATCCGGAACAAAACCCGTGCCAGGCCTTATCCCTGCCAGGGGTCATTCCCGGGAAGGCGGGTCTAAATTATTGTATTTCCGGTATTCTTCGCCTTTTCGCCTGAGAAAAGCCCATACCCGCAGGCGGTCGCCGGAATCCGCCACGGGGTCAAAAAGGGAGTCTACCTCGCAGAAATACATAAAATCCGGCAGGCGCTCCAGGGGCACCCCGAGTTCCCGGGTAAGCACGCTGTCCGGGAACTGGGCACGCATCTCCAGGGATTTCCGGTATTGGCGTTCAAAAGCGAGTTGCTTTTTCAGCCTTTTGGTCCGCCCGGTAAAATAATTCAGGATCGGGTTCAGGGGAACAATGCCTCCCCCGGTTGTGGCCTCGTGGATTTTTTTTTCGGTCTGCGTCCAGGGCCGCCGGTACGCATTGGGCAACCCGAGGCTGTATTCGGTAACCGTGCGGTCTTCCGGCAAACGGTCCAGGTCCGCGTCCAGGTCCCCGCTCAGGTCGTAGGGGCGCACCACCACCTCATCGAGTTCGTTGACAAAGGGTTCCATGGGCACCTCCAGGCGGATGGCGGTGAGCATATCGGCGCGCACCTCCAGGGTTTTTCGTTTATATCGGACGGCCGAAAACAGCAGTGTGTCGCCCGGGGCAGCATCGATCCGGAAGTACCCCCCGGAATCCGAGATCACCGCCTTCTCCCGGCTGAGGTTCAGCACGTGGACATCCGCGATGCCTTCCGACCCCTCATAGACCCGTCCGCGGAGTTCCGATTGCCCACGGGCAGACACGCCGGCCAGGAAAACCCCCAGGAAAAGGATTCCAATTGCGAAGTAACGGGAAAAAGGGTCTTTAGTCCTGCAGTACGGTCTTTCGGAACGTCTCACTCTGGTCTACCAAGAAATCTATCAGTTCAAATTCGCGATCCCGCCGAAGGAGCGTGCGCGAAGGCAGTTGGGCATCTACAAAGTCCAGGAAATCCGGGATCTGCGCCTGGGGGATCCCCAGGTCTCTCACAAAGAAGGCATCGTCGTAGATTTGCCGGATCACCGTGCTGGCCTGTATAGCCGGTTGTTCTTCGCCCCGGCTTTTCAACCCCCCGGTTAGCAATTTGAAGATATTTACAAAATTCAACCCGTATTCCATGCCGCGGACCGTCGGGTCCAGGGCGGTGTTCTGGATCTCCGTGGTCTCGTCCGTATCGTAGTCGAAACCCTTGAAGTCCTCATTGCGCAGTCGCAGAAACTCCTGCTGCTCTTCCGGGCTGACGGTTACCTCGTCCAGCTCGGTGACCTTCTCGGTGACCTCCACGACCATGCGGTTGCGCCGAATCACTTCCTCGTCCACGGGCACCTGCTTAAACTGGTAGGCCAGGGCGATGAAATAGAGCGTATCCCCCAGTTTGGCCGGGATGGTAAACTGCCCGTTGTCGTCGGTGGTGGTGGCGGTGCCAGCCCCGGCATTCAGGACGTTCTCCCCGGGAACCGGGGTATTCCGGTACAGGACGGTGCCTCGGAGGAGCTCCCTGTCATCGTCTGTGTCGTCCTGGGCGGCCAGGGGGAGTACCCCCAGCAGGAGGAAGGCCAATATGCAGGTATTTTTCATGGAATGTGTGTCTCAAATAAAGATAAAGAAAGTGCATGAGGGAATAAAATAAAACCCGGCAGGCATAAACTTATGTTAATCTCAACGAATATGGGCGCTCAGGCAACCGAAATCAGGCTCCCAGGCCCCGTTTCCCTGCTTGCCCCGTGCAGGCCGCACCTGCACCTTGGGGCACCCGGGCGGGCAGCGACCCCATTCAACGCAAAAACCGGCACTTGCGGCTAAATTCTGTGCGCATTACCCCCAGAGTATTATTTTTGTTTGATTGGGTCTATTTGCAATGTCCGCAGCGCCCAACCCCATAAAAACGACGACCGATGAACAAACGACGAATTCTGCTGCTAACCGCCCTGTTCGGCGGGCTGAGCCTGACGGCCCAGGTAAAAATTGGCGACAACCCCCAGACCATCGACCCGGGATCCCTGCTGGAACTCGAAAGCACGGACAAGGCCCTGGTGATTACCCGCGTAACCGATGCGCAGATGAATGCGATCAATGCGCAACAGGGGGCCGTGGTTTACAACACGGACGGCGGCTGCATCTATTATTTTGACGGGGCGGCCTGGATCAACATCTGCGAATCCCTGGGGCTCCAGTTTACCGCGGATGCCATTGTGAATTCGGCCCCGACCATCGTCATTACCGAAAACGGGGACATCGTAAACTTTGAAGTGGGGGAAATCCGGAGCGAAAACATCCTGGACTTCAGCATCGGCAGCCAGGACATCCAGGACAATTCCATCAATTCGGACAAACTGGCGCCGGGCTCCGTGGGCGCCGAAGAGCTGCAGGACAACACGGTGACGGACCGGGTTATGGATTATTCCGTGGTGACCCTGGCCGATTTTACAAACGATGCCGGCTACCTGGTATCCGGCGACATTATCAGCGACGACGACGGGAACGACCTCTTCCCGGGCACCGACTCCGGGGTCTTCTACGACGACCAGTTCCTGCAGGATGCCATCGATTTGAATACGACGTTGCTGAACATCAAAGAAAACCTATCCAACAAATCGACGGATATCAACCTGGGGACCTCCAACACCCTGTACCCGACGCAAAACGCGGTTAAAACCTATGTGGACAATCAACTCGGCGGGGCCTTCCAGGACCTGACCTTCAACGCCAACCTCCTGGGCATTACCGGGGGAGCGACAACAGTGGACCTGACCCCGTACCTGGACAACACAGACGATCAGAACGCTTCAGAGGTGCCATTCACGCCCTACCTTACTGTCAACAGCACGAATACGCAGGCAGCGATCCAGGAATTGAAGGACGAATTGGACAATGTAAGCGCCGGAAGCGGGACCACCGAGCTGGCCGACCAGGTGACCATTGTCGGCGACGGTTCAGCGGGCAACGAGTTCGAAGTTGCCGACCAGGGGATCACTCCGGTCAAGATCGCCCCGTCGGCCACCAACGGGCAAGTACTGACGACAACGGGTGGTAATGTCGTATGGGCAGACCCGGCAGGAGGCGGGAACACGACCGACGAATTAGTGCAGGCATTCGAAATTAACGGTATCAACCTGGAACTCACCGATGCGGGCAATACCTTCCAGGTTCCCGTAGCAGACCTGGGGACCGATGACCAAACGGCCGGGGAGGTAGGATTTACCCCCTACCTGACTATCGGGGCCAATAACGTACAGATTGCCATTCAACAATTAAAAGATGAATTGGATGCCGGGGGCGGCGGAACCCAAAATCTCACCAGCGTCCTGACGTTTGGGAATGATGCCGGAGGTACCGGGATCATAAACCTCCCGGACCCGACCCTGGCACAGGATGCCGCAACGAAGGCCTATGTGGATGCCGTTGCGGGCGGCGGTGCCGTAGAGGTAGCCGACCAGGTAACCATCACCGGCGTGGGAACTGTAGGCGATCCCTTCAAGGTAGCCGACGGAGGGGTGGGCACAACCCAACTGGCCGATGCTGGGGTTACGGGCGCCAAAATCGCACCCGGGGTGGACGGCGAAGTATTGACTACGGTTGGAGGGATTGCGGTCTGGTCCGCTCCTTCTGCAGGTGGTGTTACCACTGACGGAACCACGATTGAAGGTGATGGGGACGTGACCCCGCTTTCCGTTGTTGCCGGCGGCATAAGCGCCAATGAACTGGCAGATGACGCAGTGACTACCGCCAAAATCCTAGACGGCCAGGTCCAGACCCCAGATCTGGCCGATGCCGCCGTTACCGCAATAAAAATCAACCCGGGGGCCGACGGACAGGTTCTTACCACTGTTGGAACTACTACAGTTTGGGCGGACCCGGCGGCAACCGGCGGGGCTGTCACCGCAGATGAAACAACCATCACCGGTGATGGGGATGCCACCCCACTCTCCGTACTGCCCGCGGGAATAACCTCGAACGAATTGGCAGATGACGCCGTGACCCCGGCAAAATTGCTAGCGGGAAATGATGACGAAGTCCTGTTAAGCAGCGGAGGCGCCGTTGCCTGGACGCCCCTGGCCGGCCTGTCGCACAGCGATGAGCCCACCGGAATCTTTTTTGGGGACGGTTCCGGGGCGCCCGTCACGAATGCCCCGAACTTCTTCTGGGATCCGGCCCTGCGAGTTGGTTTTGGAGGTTTGGGTATCGGATTGGAGGCTACTTCCCACGCAGATATTGCGAAGGTGCAAATTTCCGAGCGCCTGCCCCCAAGTGCCATGACCTATCCGCTGCACATCAACAATACATTCGGCAATGATGGCTCTAATGTGGGCATCCTTTTTGGGACTAGCACAAATACCGCCGTAGCCAAAGGCGCCATTGTATACGAGCGCGACCAGAGCCTTTTTAACGGTCGCGGGGACTTCCACATCTTGCAAAATCAAACCAATACCATTGGCGCGCTGCCCACAATCGCAGATGCTGTTTTTACGGTGACTTCTATTGGAAATGTAGGTGTCGGGACACCAGCACCACAGTCTAAATTAGATGTCGCCGGCGCTACACGAACTCAAAGCCAGGAGCTTCTTGGTGGTATCGTTGATAATGCATTAAGCAATGGAACTCCTGGCGACGTATTAAGCATTGACGGGGGCGGCCAGGTGGTTTGGGCTACAGCTTCAGCAGGTTCTGTTTCTACTGACGCCACGATTTCAGGTGATGGGGCAGGCACTCCATTAGGAGTTGCAAATGACGGGATTAATTCCGCCCGGATTCTTGACGGGGAGGTAAGTACGCAAGACATAGCCAATAATGCCATTACTACTGGGCTCATTCAGGATGGTCAGGTTCAAACAGCTGATATAGCCGATAACAATGTTACACCGGCAAAAATTGAAGAAGGTGCGGCGGGCGAAGTCCTTACCACCGACGGGAGCGGGGATGTGGTTTGGGCTGCCCCGGCAGCTGGGGCCGTAGGAACAGATGCGACAATTGATGGAGATGGGACCGTTGGAAATGAACTTAGTTTGGCTGACAACGCTGTTACATCGACTAAAATAGCTGATGGAGCTATTATTGGAGGAGCACTAGGTGCCATAGCTGACAACTCGATCACTGCTTCTGACTTGGCACCCGATTCAGTTGATTCTTCTGAACTCCGTGCAGATTCCGTAGGAGAATCTGAATTGGGAAGCGACGCGGTTACTACTATCAAAATTCAAAATGAAGCAGTTACTCCGGCAAAAATTGAACCGGGTATCAATGGAGATTTTCTAGCAACAGTTGGAACTTCCGTCGCTTGGATTAATCCATTATCCGGAACTGCGGGCTCAGTTTTCTTTTCTGATGGAACTGGGTTGAATGAAGATAATCTTAATTTATTTTGGGATGATACTTCAAATGAACTAGGAATTGGCACAAATACACCAAATGCACTTCTTCATGTTGCCGGTGATGCACAAATTGATGGCAACTTAGTAGTAACAACAATTAACGGTTCACCTTTCCCCGACTACGTCTTCCAATCCTATTTCACCGGGGCTTCCGAACTCAAGCCGGATTACAAAATGCCCAGCCTGGATGCAGTTCGTGAATATGTGGAGAAAAACCACCACCTCCCGGGTGTAACCTCAGCGGCGGAAGTTGCTGAACAAGGCGGTATCATCCTCAATGAGGCCACTACACAAAACCTCGAAAAAATCGAAGAGCTCTTTTTGCACACCATCGAGCAGGAGGCCAAAATACGGTCCCTGAAGGAGGAGAATGCGTCCCTTGCCACAGAATTGGAGGACCTCAAGGCGCGCATGGCGCGCATCGAGATCCTGCTGTCTAACCAAATCGAGGAATAGGATGCGCCTGATCTGCACATATTGCCTCCTGTTAATGGGCAGCGGCCTCTTGGCCCAGCCCGCCCTGCAGCACTATGGGAACATGCAGCTGCACGGCGGGGCCCAACTGGGGCTGCACACCAACCTGGTGAACCAGGCGCCTTTTGACCAGAACCTGGGGCTGCTCGGCTTTTACGGGTCCACCCCCCTGCGGGTCAGCGGGGGGTTCGCGCCGGGGGCTTTTGACGTGGAGATTGCCAATGATGCCGGCGTGGACCTGGACCTGCCGATTTTTATCGCCAATAACCTGAACTTTATCTCGGGGGATTTCCGGACAGACCGGACGCTGGCAGACCAGTATATCGGGCTCCTGCAGGATGGCTTTACCGTAGGGGAATCCGATGCCTCCAAGGTGGACGGCTTTGTGCAGGGGGTCCAGCAACCCGCCTTTGTATTCCCCGTGGGCGATGCCTCCCAATTGCGGGCCCTCACCTACCAGGCATCCGGCACGGTACCTGTGGCCCGATGTGCCTATTTCCGGGAGGACCCTACCGTCACCACCCCTTACGGATTTTTTAACCCGGACCTCCGGCCGCGGACCATCGAGGCCGTTGGCCAGAATGAATACTGGCGTTTGGAGGGTGCGGTTTCCGGGACGGTTACCATCAGCTGGAATCCGCAAAGCAATATGGCCGGAATTGCCACAGACATAAGCCAGATTGTTATCCTGGGATGGAATAAATCCGGGGGTCGGTGGATTTCCCTCGGCACATCCAGTGTGGCGGGCGACCTGATGAACGGATTTGCGGTTTCCGAACCCTTTGTCCCGGATGATTTCCACGTGATTACCTTTGGCAGCCTCTCTGAAATCGAAGAGGTGGCTTCCCTGCCCAACTACTACGTCAGCCCGAACGATGACGGCATCAACGATTTCTTGCAAATCGACGAGCTGGCCGACTCCCCCAACAACCAACTTCGAATCTACGACCGCCGGGGCCTGCTGGTTTTTACCCAGGACAATTACACGGACCAGTTCAACGGCATTTCCAATGTGGACGGTCTGGTTTTTGACCGTGATGCCGGCCTGCCGGAAGGCGTGTACTTCTACGTGGTCCGCCTCCTGGACCTGGGAACCGAATATCAGGGTTTTTTGTACTTACGCCGATAGGTTTCGAATCAGCAGCATGTCGTTGTAACGCCTGATTTTTCAGGTGTTTGAAGCGATATGCCATCTTCACAACACTTAGCCGTTACTTCACAACAATTCTTTATGACCTGGGCCCGGTCGGATATAACTTTAGTTCACAAAACCCGAATTGGACCTCGTCATGAGCAAAAAATACCTACTTATCCTATTCTTGTTTTCGGCATTTGTCGGTTCCTCCCAATTAAAAGTGGGGAATCGGCCGGAGCAAATCCACCCGAATTCCGTCCTGGAACTCGAGGGATCGGATAAAGCACTTGTACTTACCAGGGTGACGGACCTGCAAATGCAATCGATGAAACCGCTGCACGGTGCAATTGTCTATAACACCGATCAGAAAGCGCTCTATTATTTTGATTCCACCAAATGGAAGCCTGCCGGATCCGGTGGGGACACTACTGATATCCGATTTGAAAATAATGACGACGGCACTTTCACAGTATACTTTGAGGACGGTCGTAGTTTTACCTCGAATGTCCAGGCCGGGCCCGTTGGACCACAGGGACCCGAGGGGCCCCAGGGCGACCAGGGAATCCCCGGTCCGAAAGGGGATCCCGGCGACCCGGCATCAGACGACCAGGCACTTAACCTCTCCGGCAACACACTAACCCTGGAGAACGGAGGCACCGTAGACCTTACTGCCTACCTCGACAACACGGATGACCAGCAAATCACCGATTTCAGCATTTCAGGCAACGTCCTGACCCTGACCCTGGAAGACGGCGGCAGCCAAACCGTGGACCTTTCCGCTTACCAGGACAATACCGACGACCAGGCCCTGAGCCTTTCCGGGAATACCCTGACTCTGGAGGACGGAGGTACCGTGGACCTTTCCACCTACCTCGATAACACGGACGATCAGCAAATCACCGATTTCAGCATTTCAGGCAACGTCCTGACCCTGACCTTGGAAGACGGGGGCAGCCAGACCGTAGACCTATCCGCCTACCAGGACAACACCGATGACCAGGCTCTGAGCCTTTCTGGGAATACGCTGACCCTGGAAGATGGCGGGACTGTAGACCTTTCCACCTACCTCGATAACACGGACGACCAACAAATCACAGACTTCAGTATTTCCGGAGACGTCCTGACTCTGACCCTCGAAGACGGGGGCACTCAGACCGTGGACCTTTCCGCTTACCAGGACAATACCGATGACCAGGCGCTTAGCCTTTCCGGGAATACGCTGACCCTGGAAGATGGCGGGACTGTAGACCTTTCCACCTACCTCGATAACACGGACGATCAGCAAATCACAGACTTCAGTATTTCCGGAGACGTCCTGACTCTGACCCTGGAAGATGGCGGCACCCAGACCGTGGACCTTTCCGCTTATCAGGACAATACCGACGATCAGGCCCTTACCCTGTCCGGCAATACGCTGACTTTAGAGGACGGAGGCACCGTAGATCTTACGCCTTACCTTGACAACACAGACAGTCAGAATATCTCGCTTTCAGGTAACACTTTGACGTTGGACAATGGAGGCACCGTTGATCTTACCGCCTACCTCGACAACACGGATGACCAGCAAATCACCGATTTCAGCATTTCAGGCAACGTCCTGACCCTGACCCTCGAAGATGGAGGCACCCAGACCGTAGACCTTTCGGCTTACCAGGACAACACCGATGACCAGGCGCTGAGCCTGTCTGGGAATACGTTAACCCTGGAGGACGGGGGCACTGTTGACCTTTCGACTTACTTGGATAACACCGATAGCCAGAACATTTCGCTTTCGGGCAACACATTGACCCTCGATAACGGAGGGACTGTAGACCTAACTGCCTACCTCGATAACACCGACGACCAGCAAATCATCGATTTCAGCCTGGCTGGAGATATCCTGACCCTGACCCTGGAAGACGGGGGCACTCAGACCGTAGACCTATCCGCTTACCAGGACAACACCGATGACCAGGCGTTGAGCCTGTCCGGCAACACATTGACCCTGGAAGATGGCGGGACTGTGGACCTAACTGCCTACTTGGACAACACCGACGATCAACAAATCACAGACTTCAGCATTTCAGGCAACGTCCTGACCCTGACCCTCGAAGACGGGGGCACCCAGACTGTGGACCTTTCCGCTTACCAGGACAACACCGATGACCAGGCCCTGAGCCTGTCTGGGAATACGTTAACCCTGGAGGACGGGGGCACTGTTGACCTTTCGACTTACTTGGATAACACCGATAGCCAGAACATTTCGCTTTCGGGCAACACATTGACCCTCGATAACGGAGGGACTGTAGACCTAACTGCCTACCTCGATAACACCGACGACCAGCAAATCATCGATTTCAGCCTGGCTGGAGATATCCTGACCCTGACCCTGGAAGACGGGGGCACTCAGACCGTAGACCTTTCCGCTTACCAGGACAACACGGATGACCAGGCGCTTAGCCTTTCCGGCAACACATTGACCCTGGAAGATGGCGGGACCGTGGACCTTTCGACTTACTTGGATAACACCGATAGCCAGAACATTTCGCTTTCCGGCAACACATTGACCCTCGATAACGGAGGCACCGTAGACCTAACTGCCTACCTCGATAACACGGACGATCAGCAAATCACCGATTTCAGCATTTCAGGCAACGTCCTGACCCTGACCCTCGAAGATGGAGGCACCCAGACCGTAGACCTTTCGGCTTACCAGGACAACACCGATGACCAGGCGCTCAGCCTTTCCGGGAATACGCTGACCCTGGAGGACGGAGGTACCGTGGACCTAACTGCCTACCTCGACAACACGGATGACCAGCAAATCACAGACTTCAGTATTTCCGGAGACGTCCTGACTCTGACCCTCGAAGACGGGGGCACCCAGACCGTGGACCTTTCCGCTTACCAGGACAATACCGATGACCAGGCGCTCAGCCTTTCCGGGAATACGCTGACTCTGGAAGATGGGGGCACTGTTGACCTTTCCACCTACCTCGATAACACGGACGATCAGCAAATCACCGATTTCAGCATTTCAGGCAACGTCCTGACCCTGACCCTCGAAGATGGAGGCACCCAGACCGTAGACCTTTCGGCTTACCAGGACAACACCGATGACCAGGCGCTCAGCCTTTCCGGGAATACGCTGACCCTGGAGGACGGAGGCACCGTTGATCTTGCGCCTTACCTTGACAACACAGACAGTCAGAATATCTCGCTTTCAGGTAACACTTTGACGTTGGACAATGGAGGCACCGTTGATCTTTCCGCCTACCTCGATAACACGGATGACCAACAAATCACCGACTTCAGTATTTCCGGCAACGTCCTGACCCTGACCCTGGAAGACGGGGGCACCCAGACCGTGGACCTATCCGCTTATCAGGACAACACGGATGACCAGGCGCTCAGCCTTTCCGGGAATACGCTGACTTTAGAGGACGGAGGTACCGTGGATCTTTCGACTTACCTGGACAATACCGATGATCAGAACGCCACAGAAGTACCCTACGACAATACGACGTCAGGACTTGGGTCTTCCAATGTTCAGGAGGCGCTGGACGAAATTGCAACAAACCTTCCCAGTATGCAGCCACGTGTCTGGATGGGGGCCATTCGCATTACTTCGAGCGGCACGATGGATGTAACGGGCATCCCTTTCCAACCCACAAGCATCAGCTTTTCGGCTCATGCCAATGTGGAGAACTTTAATCTGGATTCTGACAATGGTACGCGCAACAACGACTCGGGCATCAGTAACGCATTCGGAACCATGAACGGTTTTGTTCAGGATACCGGCAGTGGTTTGAACCAGCAGGTGATCTACGTTGGGGGAAGTGGTAACTCAATCAACGATATTTCCCGATTCGCCTCCAACTCGCACTGTATTGGCCTGCGTTACAGCAACCAGAATGGTGACAAGCTGGGGCTTACCAGGGCTCGTGTTACCCAAATGAATTCCGACGGCTTCCGTTTGATTACGGACAATTATGCAGAAGACGTTGTCATCCTTTATCAGGCATATCGTTAATTCCATGAAGGTTTTGCCGACATATTTTATTCTCCTGCTCGGGGCCTTCCTCATGCCATTGGCCGGGATAGCCCAATCGGGTATTGCCAATCACGGAGCCATGCAACTCCACGGGGATGGATCCGCGGGTTTCCATGCCGATTTCCAAAATGACGGGCCCTTTGAAAACCTGGAGGGGCTGGTGGGTTTCTACAATGAAACCGGCTCCCTGAAGGTGTCTGGCGGCCATACCCCGGTATTGTTCGATGTTGAGTTTTCCGCTGTTAAGGGGGTTTACCTGGAAACGCCCGTAGAAGTAGGCAACAATGCCAACCTGGTGCACGGGAACCTGAAAACTTCCCGCAGCACCCCGGAAAACTATCCCGTATTCGATTTTGATTCCTTCTACACGGGCGAAAGCAGCGTGTCCAAAGTGGACGGATATGCCGCCCTGCAGAACAAACAGGACTTCGTTTTCCCGATTGGCGACATAGACCGGTTGCGACCCCTGAAAATTCAATCCCAGGCTATTAACGCCCGTGCCACAAGCGCGTATTTTGCCGAGGACCCACAGGCCCCCGTTAGCCTGAATGGCCGTTTTGACGTGGGGTCTACCGTTGATCCCGGCCTGCGGGTGGGTCGCAGCGAGTTCTGGACGCTGGACGCCGATATCCCCTCCCGGGTAACCCTGACCTGGGACGTATACAGCAATGTGGCCGGGGTGGTAAAGTTTTTCGGGGACTTACGCGTGGTGGGTTGGAGCCGGGAAAAACAAGCCTGGGTAAACCTGGGCAATACCGCCGTGGAAGGCGGCCGCGACTACGGTTCGCTCACCTCCGATTATTTTGTGCCCAGTGAATACGAAATAATTACCATTGGCGGGACGGGCGAATCCGAAAACTACCGGACCGTGGAATTGGACAATTACTACCTCTCCCCCAACGGCGACGGGGTCAATGAAACCCTGGAAATCGAGGCCGCCCGGGAAATGCCCGGGAACAATTTGCAGATTTACAATCGCTACGGTCAGCTGGTTTACCAAAAGGATAATTACACAGGTGGTTTTGACGGGCAGTCGAATACCGATCTGGTCGTTCAACGCCAATCCGGGCTGGAACCGGGTATCTACTTCTATATCATTACGTTTCCCGAACTCCGGGAGCGGCACCAGGGGTATTTCTACCTCAACGATTGATGGGGCTTGGGACCTGCTGGTGAATTGCAGGAGTACGGTGTATCTTGAAACCGGGCGGGCGGGGCCACCCCCGGAAAATCCCAAAATTAAGTACCTTAGTACCCGGGCTTAATCCCCCACAATATGAAAAGACGCACCTTTATCCGAAACAGCGGCATGGCGGGCCTGGCACTGGGCCTGCCCATATGCGGCTTTCCGGCCCATACCGCAAGTGGCCAGGACTATTACACGCCGGAAGAACTCATGGGCAAGACGGACCTGGAACTTTTCGGGGAAGGGATCAATCTCCGCAAGGAAGCCCATGAAGCCTTTGTGCGGATGAAGCGGGCTGCCTACCAGGACGGGATCGATATTTCCGTGGTGAGCAGCTACCGGAATTTTGAACGGCAGCGCGCCATTTTTGAACGCAAATACATCGCGTTTACAGACGAAGGGCTGGAACCCCTGGAAGCGATCGACAAGATCATCGAATACTCTACCATCCCGGGGACCAGCCGCCACCACTGGGGTACGGACGTAGACCTGATCGACGCTTCGAAGCCGGCGGACGGGGACGTCCTGGTTGCCGACAAGTTTGAATCCGGTGGGCCGTTTGAAGATTTTAAAACCTGGATGGATGCCAACAGCGAATCCTACGGCTTCTACCTCGTATACACAGACAACCCCCGGAGGCGCGGCTTTAAATACGAGCCCTGGCATTACTCCTATGCCCCGATTTCCCGGGACATGCTCGCGGAGTACCGGCGGCTGAACCTCATCCGCCTGATGGAAGAAGAGGATTTCCTGGGAAGCGAGCACTTCACAACGGGTTTTTTGCGCACGTATTTTACCGACAACATCCTGGATATCAACCCGGACTTGCTTTAGGGAATTTTGTATTTTACCGGTAACAACCCATCCGATACTCCATGAGGCGAGGCAATTGGAAAATCCGCATATTCATCGGCCTGGCCATTGTGGCCTTTGCCTTTATCCAGCGTTGTGGCGACCAGGAAGAAAATCCGTATACCGGCCGGACCCAGACCATCAATATGTCGGCACAGCAGGAAATTGCCATCGGCCTGCAATCGGCCCCGGAAATAGCACAGCAACACGGCGGCCTCTACCGGGACAACCGGCTGCAGAGCTCTGTGGACGCCGTCGGCAACCGGCTGGTGGAAAGCAGTATCGCAGAGGAAACCCCGTATCAATACGAGTTTCACTTACTTGCGGATGAGCAGACGGTCAATGCCTTCGCCCTGCCGGGCGGGCAGATTTTTATCACCTATGCGCTTTTCTCCCGTCTGAACGAAGCCCAGCTGGCCGGGGTCCTCGGCCACGAAATCGGGCATGTCATCGGCCGGCATTCCGCCGAGCGCATTGCCGAGACGAATTTTTGGAAAACGCTGTCGATGGGAGCCTCCGTGGGTGCGGACATGGGGAACGTTGTAGCCGGGATCGGGCAAACAACACTGCTTACCAACGGTCGGGACGACGAACTCGAGAGCGACGAACTCGGCGTGTTGATCATGCTACAGGCGGGATACGACCCGGAAGAATTGATCCGCGTGATGGAAATCCTCAAGGACGCCTCCGGCGGGAACCGCGTCCCGGAATTCCAGAGTACCCACCCGGATCCGGACAACCGGATCGAACGGATTCGCAAGGCCATCGAGAAATATCGCAGTTAATCGAATTAAACGGGCATTAATCGGGTGGCCGGGCTTTTTTGCTATCTTTACGTACTCCCGAATCTTTGTGATCCATTTTACCTTTTGCGCTTGAAGCGAGACATGGCAAAGGCTGAATGCGTTCATTGCCCCGATTTAACCCTTATAGCTTTGATTTATTTAATAAACGAGACTATATGGGAACACTATTGCATTTTAAGGAATTGTACATGCACGCCTTCGACGGTTGCAAACCGTCTTTCGTAGTCGTGCTGCTGAAGGGTTATTCTGTTTTTTGCGCCCTGATGCTGACCATGGCATTGTATGCCTTTATCTACCGGGCGTTAACCGGCTTCGATTTCTGACCGGCCGCCCGCGGACTCTTTTACCAGAACACGAAAAGCCACAGGCTTTGAAAATGAAAACCCCGGCCATGAGCGCCGGGGTTTTTTGATTGATGAGTAAACTCCTTCTGTCTCACGCTTTTTTCGCCTGCCGCAGGACCTGCATGGCCTCGGTGGCGTTGGATAATTCGGCATATTTCATCGCTGAGTGCCCCTTGTCGCATCGGATCGTCGGGTCGGCCCCGTTTGCCAGGAGCATTTTCAGGATTTCCGGTTGGTTGTAGCGGGCCGCAAAAATTACCGGGGTCTTCCCGAGGGATTTGCGGTTTACATCTTCGCCCAGTTGGATCATTTTTTCCACTGTGGCGGCATCCCCATTCATGATGGCTTTGCAAAACGGGGTGAGCCCGGAAACGGCCAGTTCGGTTTCCGGTACGGGATCTGTCGGAGCCAGGGAATTGCTCATGGCTGAGAGTTGGGCGGCAGTAAATAAGGCAAGCACTGCAGCCATTGCTGAAGATGTCTTCATAACGCGTCGATTTTTGATTGATGATGAATAATAAATACGTACTATATAAATATAGACGAATCCTATGCGTAAGTGTTTCAGGATTAACAGTTAAATAACGAAACTTTAACATCCCGACAGGGTCCCCGGCGGCGGCCGCAGCCCGGTGCCGGGATTGTTTTTGCAGCCCGGTCCGAACAGGCGAAAGAAATGCCCCAAATAGTGGCAAAGCTTCCGATTTCCCCCTATTTTTAAGGCCGCATTGTAAAACCGCAGCTGATGAATTCCAAAGCCATACTGATGATCCTGGACGGATGGGGAATCTCCCCGGACCCAAAAGTCTCCGCCATTGAGCAGGCCGACACCCCGTTTGTAGATTCCCTCTATGAGAAATATCCCCACGCCACGCTGCTTACCGATGGCATGCATGTGGGGCTGCCCGACGGGCAGATGGGGAATTCCGAAGTGGGCCATATGAACCTCGGGGCGGGCCGTATTGTCTACCAGGATCTGGCCAAGATCAACCTGGCGGTTTCCAACAACAGCCTCAAGGATGCCCCGGCATTGAAGGAAGCTTTCCGGTATGCCGTTGAAAACGACAAACCCGTACATTTTCTGGGACTCCTTTCCGACGGAGGCGTACACAGCCATATCGACCACCTGAAAGGCCTGATCCGCGCGGCCGACGAAGCAGGGGTTCCCGCTTCCTATGTCCATGCGTTTACCGACGGACGCGACGTGGATCCAAAAAGCGGGGTGGGCTTTGTACGAGACCTGATGGAATTTGCCCGGCCTACGCGCACCAGGCTTGCCTCCGTGGTAGGGCGGTATTTCGCCATGGACCGGGACAAGCGATGGGAACGCGTCAAAAAGGCGTATGACCTGTTGGTCAACGGCACGGGGACGGCCACGGACAATCCGGTTGCCGCCCTGGAGGCCAGCTATGCCGCGGGAACCACGGACGAGTTTGTGGAGCCCATTGCGGTTGCCGGGCCAGACGGCAAACCCCTGGCGCAGATCCGGGACGGGGACGTGGTGGTCTTTTTCAATTTCCGTACAGACCGTGGCCGGGAGCTGACCCTGGCATTGAGCCAGGAGGCTTTCCACGAACAAAACATGCACCCGCTCAAGTTGCACTACGTGACGATGACCAATTACGACGATACATTTAAAGACGTCCATGTGGTCTACGACAAGGAAAACATCAAGGATACGCTCGGGGAAGTTCTCGCCCGGGCCGGAAAGAAACAGATTCGGATTGCGGAGACCGAAAAATACCCGCACGTCACCTTCTTTTTCAACGGGGGCCGGGAAGCGCCTTTTGAAGGGGAATCCCGGATCCTCTGTCCCTCGCCCAAGGTAGCCACTTACGACCTGCAGCCAGAAATGAGCGCCTACGACATTCGAGACGCCATCCTCCCGGAACTGGCCAAAGGCGAAGCGGATTTTGTCTGCCTGAACTTCGCCAACCCGGACATGGTGGGGCATACCGGCGACCTGCAGGCTGCTATCAAAGCCTGTGTGACGGTGGATGCCTGTGCCCGGGACGTAATCACCGCCGGCCTGGAGAACGGGTATACCACCCTGGTGATTGCCGATCACGGCAACTGCGACACCATGGTAAACCCGGACGGCAGCCCCAACACCGCCCACACCACAAACCCGGTGCCGCTGATCCTGGTGGATCCCGACCGAAAATCCATAAAATCGGGGGTCCTCGGCGACATGGCCCCGACCATCCTGGAGATCATCGGCGTTGCGCAACCCGAACTGATGACCCAGAAATCCCTATTGGTTTCATGAAGCATCTGACCCTCCCCCGAATGGTTACACGGAACTCCCTTGCACGGGCTCTGACGTCCCTGCTCACTCCCACGTACCTGCTGCTGGCGGCGTGTACGGTCCTGCTGGCCGGTTGCAAGGCCCAGCCCGCCCACACTGCGGTCCGGATGCCGGACCAGGGGACTGAAATCCTGGTGGGTACCGCGGCCATTGATTCCCTACACGCGCAGCCCTTTGCCGGGTGGTATGAGCCCAATCTGGCCGCCTACGAGCCGGACCCTGAAAAAATTGCCGAACTGGAAGACCTGTTGGAAGGGATCGACATTACGCTGTTTATGGGTACCTGGTGCGAAGACAGCCAGCGGGAAGTCCCCCGGTTTGTAAAGATCCTCGAAAAAGCCGGCTACCCGGCCGACGAGGTGGAACTGATTACCATGACCCGGGAGAAGGATACCCCCCAGGGCTACGAAGAGGGGTTTGGAATCATCAACGTTCCCACGTTTATCTTTTACCGGGACGGGGAGGAACTGGGGCGGATTGTTGAATATCCCATCGAAGGCCTGGAAACCGATATGGTGAAAATCCTCAGCGGGGCGCCCTACCGCCACGCCTACGACTGGGATTAACCGGCAGGACTTCCTATCTTTGCACCCTATGTCTGCGATTCAAATCAAATCGGCCGAGGAAATTGAACTCATGCGCGAGAGCGCACTGGTCGTTTCCAAAACACTCGGGATGCTGGCCGCCGAGATCAAACCCGGGGTTACCGGGCTCCAGCTCGATAAACTGGCGGAAACCTTTATCCGCGACCAGGGAGCCGAACCGGGGTTCCTCGGCATGTACGATTTCCCGAACACCCTGAACATCAGCCCGAATGCCCAGGTAGTCCACGGCATTCCCAACGATACGCCTTTTGAGGAAGGGGATATCATATCGGTGGATTGCGGGGCATTGAAAAACGGATTTTACGGGGACCATGCCTATACGTTCCCCATTGGGGAGGTGGCCCCGGAAACCCTGAAATTGTTGGAGGTCACCAAGGAATCGCTCTATGTGGGCATCCGGGAATTCCGGGCCGGCAACCGCGTAGGCGATGTGGCCTGGGCCATCCAGGACCACTGTGAAAAACACGGATACGGCGTGGTGCGCGAGCTGGTAGGGCACGGGCTGGGACGCAAACTGCACGAAGCCCCGGAGATGCCCAATTACGGCAAACGCGGCCGCGGAAAAAAGTTTGTAGACGGAATGGTGGTGGCCATCGAGCCGATGATCAACAGGGGTACCCGCCGGATTCGGCAACTCCGGGACGGGTGGACCATCCTCACGGCCGACGGCCAGCCAAGCGCCCACTTTGAGCACGATGTGGCGCTGATTGACGGGAAGCCGGAACTGCTCTCCACGTTTGCCTATATCTACGAGGCCCTGGGGATTGAATCGGACGAGGAAACGGCCTTTCGGGCCGCCCCGTTAACTACCTGAGGGTTGTGAAGCGGCTCTTTAAATGGGCCCTGGGCATTTTTCCCAGGCCGGTGCTGATCCGACTGAGCTTTGCAATCCGCCCCGTATTGTCGCTGCTCCTGAGGGGCAACCGCTACACCGACCCGATCGACGGAAAAAGTTACCGGACCTTTTTACCTTACGGCTATGAAAAACCGCGGGAAAATGTCCTTTCCCCATCCACGTTATCCCTGGAACGCCACCGGCTCCTGTGGCTCTACCTGAAGCAGGAGACGGATTTTTTTACGGCGCCGCTGCGGTTGCTTCACTTTGCCCCCGAACAGGCGTTTCACCGGCGCTTCCGCCGGATGCCCAACCTGGAGTACACCACCACGGACCTGAATTCCCCCCTGGCGGACGTCAAGGCCGATATCTGCCAGCTGCCCTTTAAAGACAATTCCTTTGACGTTATCCTCTGCAACCATGTCCTGGAACACATCCCGGACCACCGCCAGGCACTTTCCGAATTGTATCGGGTGATGAAACCCGGGGGGTGGGGGGTCTTCCAGGTCCCCCAGGATTTGGATCGGGAAACGACTTTTGAGGACGCGGGCATTACCGACCCGCAGGAGCGGCGTCGGATCTTTGGCCAGTACGACCACGTCCGGGTATACGGCCGCGATTATTTCGATATCTTAAGGCAGGCCGGTTTTATGGCCGAAGGCGTAGACTATACGCGGGGGTTTACACCCGAACAACTCGAGCGGTACCGGCTGGCTCCCGGGGAACTGATCCCCCTGGTGCGCAAACCCGTCGGGGAAGCAGGCGCTTTGGGAAAGGCGTAAACTGCGGGCGTATTTAACCGGATAGAAAGGGGTCAGCGTGCGATTCGGGAGCGGAATCCTTCCGTGACAAACTCCCGGGTATTCCCCTCCGCGTCCAGGTAGATGATATAGGCCTCCAGGTCCCCGGAATTATCGAGGAGTTCCCGGCTGGCTTCCAGGTCCATGGCCATAAATGCCGTGGCATAGCCGTCTGCCACCATACAGGTGGGCGCTATCACCGAAACGGCAAGGATATTTGAATCGCGGGTAAACCCGGTAAGCGGGTCGATGGTATGCACGTAGCGCCTGCCCGTTTGCGGATCTTCCCGGAATTTCCGGTAATTGCCGGAGGAGGCCATTGAAGCGTCCTCGAGTTCTACCACTTGTTTGATCCGGCGCCCCCCGGAAGCTTCCGGATCGTCGATACCCACGCGCCAGGGCTGGCCCTTTTCCGGCTGCCTGCCCCGGGTGCGCACCTCGCCCCCCACTTCCACCAGAAAATGTTCGGAGCCGGCCTGCTCCAAAAGCAGGGCCAGGCGGTCGATGGCATACCCCTTGGCGATGGCGTTGAAATCCAGGCGGATGCCGGGGGTCTCCTTGCGAATGCGGTTCCCCGGGGTCAGTGTGATTTTGTGCAGGCCCACGTATTGCCTCAGGCTATCCACGGTGGTACTGTCCATTTCCATTGCCTCTCCCGGGCCAAAACCCCAGGCGTCCACCAGGATGCCCACCGTGGGGTCGAAGCGGCCCCCTGTAGCCTGGTGGATTTCCCGGGAGGCTGCGAGGACTTCCCGGAACATTTCGTCTACCACCACGGTCGTATCCCCCTCGTTGATGCGGGAAATGTCCGAACCGGGCAGGTAGGTGGACATGGACTGGTTCAGGACGGCGAACACCGAATCGATCTGTGGCCCGAGGTCTTCCCGGTCTGCTCCGAATACGGTGATTGCATAGGTAGTCCCCAGGGCCTGTCCCTGGTAATCCTGTCGTTTTAACTCCGGGGCGGAACATCCTGACGCGGCTGACAAAACCAAACAAACCGCTGCGGAACACAGCGATGCGGCTAAGTGGCGGAAACCGGCCTCCCTCCGGGGATCCCTAAATTTCGATAAGGCCTTCATAGTCCACGATGTATTTTTCATTCAAAAATACCGGGGCATTCCGGTCTGCGGCATTCGATAGCCCCACCCCGGCATAGTAGGTTCGCGCCTCGAATTTCTCGGCATGGGTCTTAACCCGGGCCATCAGGCCCACATCGTATTCCCGCGGGTTGTCCGGATAGGCCACGGGCCGCACCACGATAAAGTGCAGTACTTTTTCCTTCAGGCAGACAAATTGCGGGTTTTTGCCGGGCTTGCTGTTGACCCCCATAAACTCATAGCCGTCGGCTTCCAGTTCCCGCCCCACGATGTTCATCGCCAGGTTGTGCAATTCCTGCTCGGTGAGTGCTTGCATTTTTTATCGTATAAAAAAACCGATATGCAGCATATCGGTTTTAATATGAATTCGTACGGGATTATCCCCCGAAATCGTCAAAGCGGATATGCTCGTCCGGGATTCCGAAATCTTCTCCCATCTTCTGCACCGCCTTGTTCATCAGGGGCGGGCCGCAGAAATACAATTCGATGTCTTCGGGTGCCTCGTGGTGGTCCAGGTAGTGCTCGATCACACAGTTGTGGATAAAGCCCACAAACCCGTCACCCGGGGCATCGATATTTTCCTTCACCTTCCAGTTGTCCTCTTCCAAAGGCTCGGAAAGGGCCATGTAGAATTTGAAATTCGGGAATTCCTCCTCGAGTCTCTTAAAGTGGTCGATATAGAAAAGCTCCCGCTTGGAGCGGCCACCGTACCAGTAGGTCACCTTCCGGTTGGTCTTCAGGGTCTTGAAGAGGTGGTAGAGGTGCGAACGCATCGGCGCCATCCCGGCACCCCCGCCCACATAGAGCATTTCGGATTCCGATTCGTTGATGAAGAATTCCCCGTAAGGGCCTGAAATCGTCACCTTATCCCCGGGCTTGCGGGCAAAGATATAAGACGAAGCGATTCCCGGGTTCACGTCCATCCAGCCGTTCTTGGAACGGTCCCAGGGCGGGGTGGCGATCCGCACGTTCAGCATGATCTCGCGACCCTCTGCCGGGTAAGAGGCCATGGAATAGGCGCGCTCCACCGTCTCCGGGTTTTTCATTACCAGCGGCCAGAGGCCGAATTTATCCCATTCCGTCTGGAACTTGTCCGGCGTCTCGTGTTCCTCCGGGTGGGCCGTGATGTCGATATCCTTATAAGGCACCTCGCAGGGTGGGATCTCGATCTGGATATATCCCCCCGCCTTGTAATTCATGTCCTCGGGGATTTCCACTACGAATTCCTTGATAAACGAAGCCACATTGTAGTTCCGCACCACGGTGGCCTCCCATTTTTTGATCCCGAAAACCTCTTCGGGGATGGTGATTTCCATGTCCTGCTTCACCTTCACCTGGCAAGCCAGGCGGGCCCCCTCATTGAGTTCCCGCTTGGAAAAGTGGGGCGTTTCGGTAGGCAGCGCTTCCCCTCCGCCGGAGAGGACATGACACTCGCACTGGATGCAGGTACCTCCGCCACCGCAGGCGGAAGGCAGGAAGATCTTCTTGTTTCCCAGGGTCGACAGCAGGGAACTTCCCGACGCCACCTCAATCTCCTTCTCCCCATTGATCTTGATAGTCACGGGCCCGGAAGGGGACAGCTTCTCCTTGGTAAAAAGCAAGAGGGATACCAACAGCAGCACCAGGATCAGAAAGGCGATGATGGTAATGGTGATGGTCCCGAGGGTACTTGTAGCTAGAATCATTTACTCGTTATTTACAACGTCGTTATACGAAAGGACTTGTTCTTCTTCGCGGCTGGGTTGTTCCAGATTGTCGGCAGCTGCTTCGGTGCCGGGCGTTTCTGTGTTTTCAGGTTCCCTGATGGTTTCCACGGCCATCTCTTCGGCGGCATCTGCGGTTTCGTCCCCCCCGGTGAGCATCCCCCCGAAACTCTGGAATCCGATGCCCATCAGGCCGGTGATGATAAAGGTGATCCCGAGCCCGCGCAGGGGCGGCGGCACATTGGAATAACGGATCTTTTCCCGGATGGCGGCGATGGCCAGGATGGCCAGAAACCAGCCAATCCCGGAACTCACCCCGTAATTGAAGGCCAGCCCCAGGGTGGCGATCTCCCGGGCCTGCATAAAGAGCGAACCGCCCAGGATGGCGCAGTTCACCGCAATCAGCGGCAGGAAAATCCCGAGGGAGTTATACAGGGATGGCGAAAATTTCTCCACCACAATCTCCACGAGTTGTACCATGGTGGCAATCGTGGCGATAAAGAGGATAAAGGAGAGGAAGCTCAGATCGTAGTCCGCGTATTCCGGCCCCAGCCAGGTAAGCGCCCCGGGTTGCAGGAGGTACTGGTCTAACAGCCAGTTCAGCGGGACGGTTACGGCCAGTACAAAGATGACCGCCGCCCCCAGTCCCACAGCCGTGGAGACCTTCTTGGAAACCGCCAGGTAGGAACACATCCCCAGGAATACGGCAAACACCATATTGTCGATGAAGATGGACTTGAAAAATAATTCTACGTGCTCTAACATAATCCGTTCAATTCAGTATTTCCCGATCAGTTCTCTTCGATGAGCGACCGGTTCCGGGAGCGCTGCACCCAGATAATGATGCCCACCACAATCAGGGCGGCAGGCGGTATAATCATAAACCCGTTGTTTTCGTATCCGATGGAATACACCCCGGTCTTTGCAATCGGGTCGCCCAGCACCTTGAAGCCGAACAGCGTCCCGGACCCGAGCAATTCCCGGAAAAACCCGACGATGACCAGGATCACCCCGTAGCCCAGGGCGTTCCCGATGCCGTCCAAAAAGGACTTCCAGGGTCCGTTCCCCAGGGCAAAGGCCTCAAAGCGGCCCATGATGATACAGTTTGTGATGATCAGGCCCACAAAGACGGCCAGGGTCTTGCTCAGTTCGTAGGCAAATGCCTTGAGGACCTGGTCTACGATGATCACCAGGGTGGCCACCACAATCAGCTGGACGATAATCCGGATCTTGGAGGGAATGATATTCCGCATCAGGGAGATCACCACGTTCCCGACCCCGAGGACGAAGATCACCGACAAGGCCATCACGACGGAGGGCTTCAGCTCGGCGGTAATCGCCAGGGCGGAGCAGATCCCGAGTACCTGGATGGTGATCGGGTTGTTGTCCGCGAGCGGGTCGAGGATCAGGTTTGTGTCTTTTTTGCTCAGTAATGCCATATTATTGCGTGCTTATGGATTGGAGATAGTCTTTGTAGAGGTTCACCGTTTCCGATATCATGGCAGAAACCCCGTTGCCGGTAATAGTGGCCCCGGCAAGCGCATCTACCTGGTTGTCATCCTTGTCCTGGTTCAGCGGGTCGTTGTTGCCCTTGGCTACTTCGATCCCCGCATAACGGGTGCCGTCCAGGATGGATTCCCCGGCGAAGTCGTCCATAAAGTAGCGCGCCTTGATATTGGCGCCCAGGCCGGGTGTTTCCCCTTTGTGGTCAAAGTACACCCCCTGGACCACCAGGTTGTTATCCAGGGCGATGTGCCCCCAGATAGCATCCCAGAGCCCCTTCCCGTACATGGGGATGATGTAGAAGGTCTTCCCGTCCTTCTCCCCGATCATCACCGGCAAACTCGGGGTATCCCCGGATTTGGCAATGGCCAGTTGTTTTTTCATGTCTATCAGGTAGGCTTCATCGTCTTCGGCAATGGAGTCGCCCTTGATGACGAGCTGCCGGGTAATGTACTGCGAGAAGACCTCCTCCACCTCTTCGGTGGAAATGAAATTCACGGAACCTTCGTCCTCATTTTCATTGACCCCCATGGCGTAGAGGATGTTCTGCTGCTTCTCAAAACGCTCGTTCTCCTGGATGCGCGGCTTCAGGGCAGATGCCAAAAAGGCCAGGATGGAACCCACCACTACCACCATGCCGGTGGCAAAGAGGACGGTGTAAACGTTTTTGTCGGTATTGATTGCCATATCTTATGCGGTTTCTGCTTGCAGTTCTTCGGCCTTTCCATCCGTGGTACGGGGGAAAATACGGGCCGTCTTGAGTCGTTTCATGCGCTTTTTCACATTGGCGCGGATTACATAGTGGTCGATGGTGGGCGCAAATACGTTCATCAAAAGGATCGCGAGGAAAACCCCTTCCGGATAGGCCGGGTTGAATACCCGGATCATTACGGAGAGGAATCCGATCAGGAACCCGTAGACCCATTTGCCGCGATTCGTTTGCGACCCGGTTACCGGATCGGTGGCCATATACACAATCCCGAAGGCCAGCCCCCCGACAATCAGGTGTTGCCAGAATTCAAAGCTCATCAGGCTGTAAAAGCGGCTGCTCTCGGTTACCCAACCGGCATCGGCCACCCCGTTGAAGATCAGGCCCATCACCAGGGCCCCGATCACGGCGCTCAGCATGATGCGCCAGCTGGCGATCTTGGAAAATACCAGGAACAGGCCGCCCAGCAGGATCAGGAAAGCCGATGTCTCACCCACCGACCCCGGGATAAATCCAAAGAACATATCGGCCGTACTGTAGCCGTGTTCGGCGTTTTGCGCCAGGGACCCCAGGATGGTTTCCCCGGAAATCGCGTCGGCCGTACCGGCGCGTTCCACGGCTTCGTGAACCCATACCTTGTCCCCGCTCATCCAGGTTGGATAGGCAAAGAACAAAAAGGCCCGGATGGTCAGGGCGGGGTTCAGGATATTCATCCCGGTCCCCCCGAAAACCTCCTTGCCGATCACCACCCCGAATACCACGGCTACCGCCAGCATCCACAAGGGGGTATCCACGGGAACGATCAGCGGTACGAGCATCCCGGTTACCAGGTAGCCCTCCTCCACTTCGTGGCCTTTGATTACGGCAAAGATGAACTCCACCAGCAGGCCGACCCCGTAGGATACGATTACCAGCGGGATCACCTGGGTAAAGCCCAGCCAGAAATTCTCCCATGTCAGGAAGTTCCCGAACAGGTCCAGTTCCCTGGGGGCCCCGTTGGCAGCCTCGATGGCCGCGTAATGCTGGTATCCGGTATTGAAGAAGGAGAACAACAGCACGGGGATCAGCGCCATGATCACCGTATTCATCGTCCGCTTCAGGTCGTCTGCGCCCCGTACGTGGGCCCCGTTGTGCGTGGTCTCGTCCGGGGTGTACAAAAAGGTGTGGAAGGCATTGAATGCCGGCGCCACCTTCTTGCCCCGCAAGCGGTGCTTGATGATGTGGAGGCGTTTCTTCAGTGTCAGTCTCTTGTCGCTCATATCGCTATCCTATTTCTTTATGCAGCAGGTCGAGTCCCTGCCGGATGATCTGCTGGTGCGGTTGCTTGGAGATGCAGATAAACTCGGTCAGCGAAAAGTCCTCCGGGGACACTTCGTAGAGGCCGAGCTGTTCCATCTCGTCGATATCCTGGACCATACAGGCTTTGAGCAGTTGCATGGGGTAGATATCCATGGGGAAGACCTTCTCGTACTGGCCGGTAACCACAAAGGCCCGGTGTTCCCCGTTTGTATTGGTATCCAGGTCGTATTTTTTCCTGGGGTTCAGCCAGGAAAACGTCAGTGCCCGGGTGGTGGAGATCTTGTCGAAAACCGGCTTGTTCCACCCAAATAATTCGTAGTCGTCCCCCTCGGGGATCACCGTTACGGTGTTGTTGTAAAAACCGAGATGGCCATCCGGGCGGGACTTGCTGCCGGTAAGCACATCCCCGTTGATCACCCGGATATTCTTCTGGGTGACGCCGCTGGCGTACAGGAAGGTGGAGATTTCCGCCCCGATCCGCGTGGTGTAATACTGGGGTTTTTTGACCCCGGAACCGGCCAGGGCCACCACGCGTTGCGGGTTGTATTTCCCGGTAAGCAGCGCTTCCCCGATAATGACCAGGTCCTGGGGGGAAAGCGTCCAGACGCGTTCGCCCTTGTTGATCGGGTCGATCCGGTTAATCTGCGTGCCCACCAGGCCGGCCGGGTGCGGCCCGCTTACCCGGTGGATTTCGATATCCTTCAGCCCGTTGAAAATATTGTCCTCTCCCTTGCCGACACCCACGCGCACCTTACCGGGGGTGAGTTTGGAAAGGGCCGTCAGGGCTGCCTGCAGTTCGGCTTCCCTGCCCTTGAGGGAATAGTTGATGTCCGCTGCCAGGGGAGCGGTGATATAGGCCGAAATAAAGATGGCCTTCGGGACCACCTCCGGGTCCGCAATCCGATCGTAGGGACGCTGCCGGATAAAGGGCCAGCAACCTGTTTGCAACAGGAAATTCCGGATGGCCTCCGCATCTGCCTTTTCAGGATTCAGCGGGGTGTGCTCGAGGGTTTTCTGCTCCTTGTCCGCGAGGATCCGAAGGGTCAGGATTCGGCGGCGCGCGCCGCGTTCAATTTCGACGAGTTCCCCGCTGACCGGAGAACAGAAAAGCATTTCCTCGATATCCTTGTTGTAGAAAAGCGCCTCCCCGGCTTTGACCTCAGCACCCGTTTTCACGAGCATCTTAGGGGTCAGGCCATGGAAATCATTGAGGTTAATGGCGTAAACGTTACTGGAAACAGCTTTGGAAGTCGAAGGTTCTGCAGCGCCGACGAGGTTGATGTTCAACCCCTTTTTTATTCGGATGTCAGTTGACATATGATCGTGGACCTTTGGTTATAAAAATGTGCGCCCAAAAATACTACTTAAAAGAAAGTTATCATAATTATTACCCCTTTTTTTGGGCATTCCGCCCGGGGCGAATCGGCGGGCATGGTTTTTGTTTACCTTTGCCCCAAAATTACGCCCCGCATGCCGTTGAAACTTAAACAAATCCCGCTGTTTTTATGGGGTTTCGGATTGCTCGCCCAGGTCCAGACCGAAGTGGCCCCGCCCGAACATATCCGGTCGGTGATTTTCAAGGGGCCCACCGACGACCAGTTCCCGATTGTCCGGCTGGGGGAACCCATCCTCCTGGAGTTCGACGACCTCTCGGCCAGCGAGCAGGACTTCTACTACCGCATCATCCACTGCGACTACGACTGGCAGCCTTCACAGCTGCTTAAATCCCAGTACCTGGACGGGATCGACAACCAGCGGATCATCAATTACGGCAACAGTTACAACACGCTCCAGCCCTACTCCAACTACCGGCTGCAACTGCCCAATGAGCAGGTGCGGCTCCGGGTCAGCGGCAATTTTGTCCTGGAGATCTACAATTCGGCCGGCGACCTGCAGTTCTCCCGGCGGTTTGTGGTCTATCAGGACCAGGTGAGCGTCCCGGCCGTGGTGCGCCGCTCCCGGGATTTTAAATTCCTGACGGAAAAACAGTCCGTGCAGTTCAGCGTCATCCCCTCGGGAGTCCAGCTGATCAACCCCAAAAAGGAAGTCCGCGTGGCCATCCTCCAGAATTTCCACTGGCCCACGGCGCGATACGACATCCCGCCCCAGTTCACCATCGGGAATGAACTCGTTTACAAGTACGACCAGGAAACCGCATTTTTTGGTGGGAACGAGTACCTGAATTTCGACACGAGCGACCTGCGGACCCCCACGGCGGCCATCTCCCGGATCGGCTTTGAGGACCTCTACCAGCACTACCTCTTCCGGGACGACTACCGGTACGACGAGCCCTACACGTACTTCCCGGACATCAACGGGGATTTCCGGGTCCGCACGCTACAGGGACAGGACGACTCCCGGGAAGGCGAATACACCCGGGTGCATTTCCGGCTGCCCTACGAGGAGGTACTCGCAATGGACAAGGTCTACGTCTTCGGGAAATTCAACAACTACGAGATCGGGGAAGAAAACCGGATGACATTTAACCGGGAAACGGGCGACATGGAACTTTCCCTGCTGCTCAAACAGGGGTTCTACAACTACAAATACGTTTTGGAGCGGGAGGACGGGACTGTGGAACTCAACGCCGTAGGGGGGAATTTCCACTTTACGGAGAACACCTACACAATACTGGTTTATTATCGGAATTTTGGGGATATTTATGACAGCGTAATCGGGGTGGGTACCGCGAATTCGCGGACCATCAGCAACTAACCAATAGCTTTGACCAGCCAGGAAGACCGTATGGAAACAAAGCCGGCCAGATACGGGGGGAGATACAAACTGAAATACCGGGGCACGGAGTGCCTGAACTGCGGGTTCCAGCTGGATATCAGCGACCGCTTCTGCCCGAATTGCTCTCAGGCGAACAGCACCAAGAAACTGACCCTGAAGGATTATATCGAAGAGTTCTTTGCCAGTTTTATCGACTACGATTCCCGCCTGCTCAAGACCGTCAAAGCGCTGCTGCTGCGCCCGGGGGTAATCACTTTGGACTATGTGGCCGGCAAGCGCCAGCGCTACACAAACCCCTTCCGCTTCCTCCTGAGCCTGGCATTTATCTATTTCCTGCTGATGAGCCTGAGCGGCGATTTTACGGCCCTGGACCGATTTAACCTGGACCAGCGTACCCGCGACGCCGAGGTGCCGGATATGTCCTTCAACTTTGAACTGGACAGCCCGGAAGAAGAGCAGGCCCTGTCCGTGCTGGATTCACTGGGGATGCGATCCGGGGATTCCCTGAATTTCGGGGCCGGGATCAACGCGGCCAAACGGCGGAAGGATTCGCTGATCCAGGCAGACCCAAAAGCCTATTTCGCCGGGGTGGACGGTAGTTTTTTCGGGCGTGTGGGCACCAAGAGCGATGCGTTTTTAAACCTGATCCGCAAGGATACTATTTACACCTTCGACGAGGCCCTGGAGCGGTACGAGGTGGAGGACACCCGGGAGAACCGGATCAGTTTCAGCACGGCCCGCTCCCTGAAACGCGCTTTGGAGCGCCCCGGGAGCTTTTTGAGCGACCTGTTGGCGCGGCTGCCGTTCGCCACTTTTTTCTTCCTTCCGGTCTTCTCCTTGTTCATTACCCTGGCGTACATCAGAAAAAAATACACCTACACCGATAATCTGGTTTTTAGTTTCCACATTCAGTCCCTGTTCTTTATCTTGCTCATCATTGGTTATTTGATTGACAGCCTGATAGGGCTCGATATCTACTGGTTGTGCTTTATCGCATTCGCCGTGTATCTTTTTGCAGCGATGCGCAAATTTTACAGGCAGGGGGTATTTAAAACTATCATAAAGTACCTGTTTCTCAATACCATTTTTGTTATTTTAGCTACCATGACCGCGATAGCTCTGCTAATTGGAAGTGCGGTCACCTATTAGAGATCATGTTTACGCAAGTCACCAAAGGGATAAAGATTTCAGTCGATACGAGTTTTGAAGGCACGTTCTTCAAGAACTACAAGATGCATTTTGCCTTCGGCTACACGATCACCATTGAAAACCAGAGTAAGGATTCCGTTCAGCTCACCTCCCGTCACTGGAAGGTTTTTGACGCCCTGAGCGATATGGAGGTTCTGGATGGCGAAGGCGTGATCGGCAAAAAACCGGTCATCCGCCCGGGCGAATCCCACACCTACAGTTCCGGCTGCCTGCTGGCTTCCCCAATCGGCGCCATGAAGGGCCATTACAACATGGTGAATTTTGCGTCTACCGAGAAATTCCGGGTCTACGTACCCACCTTCAAACTGAGCGCCCCCTTCGCACTCAATTAAACCGGGATCCGGCCGTCCCGCTTGTTTTTTTAAGGCTAAGCCATTTTGTACCTTTGACGGAAATCTATAAACCGCAAAAAAATACACTATGGCGAACGGATTTTTCAGAGTCCCCCCGGCGTATAACGAACCGGTAAAAAGCTACGCCCCCGGCTCCCCGGAACGGGAGGCAGTCCTTAAGCAATACGATGCGTACTACAACAGCAACAGAGATATCCCGCTGACTATCGGCGGGGAGAAAGTGCGCACCGGCAACACCCGGCCGATTGCCCCGCCCCACGACCATCAACACCAGGTAGGCCAGTACCACCTGGCTTCCGAAAAAGAGGTGCGCCAGGCCATCGACACGGCCCTGGCCGCTCGCGCCTCCTGGGCGGCCCTCCCCTGGGAACAGCGGGCCTCGGTCTTTTTAAAAGCTGCCGAACTCATCGCCGGGCCCTACCGGGACCGGATCAATGCGGCAACCATGATGGCCCAGTCCAAAACCGTCCACCAGGCCGAGATTGACTCCGCCTGTGAGCTGATCGACTTTTTGCGTTTCAATGCGGAATTCATGAGCCAGATCTACCAGGAGCAACCGGAATCCTCCGAAGGGATCTGGAACCGGGTGGAATACCGCCCGCTCGAAGGCTTTGTCTATGCAGTCACCCCGTTCAATTTCACGGCCATCGCCGGGAACCTGCCGGCCAGCGCGGCCATGATGGGGAACGTGGTGATCTGGAAACCCAGCGACCACCAGGTGTTCTCCGCCCAGGTCATCGTGGATATCTTTGAGGAAGCCGGCCTGCCGGCCGGGGTGATCAACTGCATCTACGGCGACCCGGCCATGATCACGGACATCCTGCTCGCCCACCCGGAATTCTCCGGCATCCACTACACCGGGTCTACCGAAGTGTTCAAGGGCATCTGGAAAAAGATCGGGGATAACATCAACACCTATAAAACCTATCCGCGCATCGTGGGTGAAACCGGGGGCAAGGATTTTATCATCGCCCACCCCACGGCCAACCCGCGCCAGGTGGCCACAGCCATCACACGCGGGGCGTTTGAGCTGCAGGGTCAAAAATGCAGCGCCGCTTCCCGGGTATACCTGCCCAAATCCATCGCAGACGACGTGCTGGAAGGGGTGAAAAAGGACCTTAAATCGATAAATAAACCCGGCTCGCCTGCCGACCTGAGCAACTTTGTGACGGCGGTAATTCACGAAGGGGCCTTTGACAAACTCGCCGGTTACATCGATCGGGCCAAATCCGACGAAGACGCGGAAATTATTGCCGGTGGCGGGTACGACAAATCGGTCGGGTATTTTGTGGAACCCACGGTGATCCTCACCACGGACCCGCATTACGTGACCATGGAAACCGAACTCTTTGGCCCGGTGGTTACCGTTTACGTCTACGAGGACGCAGATTGGGACACCACCCTGGAACTGGTAGACCAAACCTCGGAATACGCCCTGACCGGGGCCGTGATTTCCGGCGACCGCTATGCGATACAGCAGGCCACGCGGGTACTGGAGAATTGTGCGGGGAATTTCTACATCAACGACAAGCCCACAGGGGCCGTGGTGGGGCAACAGCCGTTTGGCGGTGCCCGGGCCTCCGGAACCAACGACAAGGCAGGTTCCGCCCAAAACCTGATGCGCTGGGTATCTCCCCGGCTGATCAAGGAGACCTTTGTGAGCCCGGAAGATTACCGCTACCCTTTCCTGGGGTAGTTCCCGGACAAGTATACGGTTGAATCCAGCCGCACATACTGACGCATAACAATGCAAAGCCCCGGTGTTCCGGGGCTTTTTTTGGTATTTGGTTGCGCAACCCGCAGGGTATGAGGTACTAGGACCTATTACCTGGACGTATTACCTGCAGGGTATGAGGTACTCGGACGCGCTACCCGCTGGGTTTGCGGAATTTGGACAGGCCATCGCCCGGGACATACTTTCAATGTAAATTTAACGTTATTAATTTGTAAATTAATGTTTAACAAACGTACTTTTACACTATGAAGTCCCAGATGCACATCCCTGAGAAAGAGGCAATAGCCAAAACGTGGGCCGAAAAGGTATTTGAGCGGATGCGTCATTACGCCAGGTGCTGCCGGCACACTTACCGCACGATCCTGAATACCTGAAACCCCCGGGAACCGGGCTTACCGGCACGCTGTTTCCGGCAGGTACACCACTTGCTTTGTTTCGAAAAACGGGTCCTGAAAATAATCGGACAATGGATAGGTACGGGCCTGCGGGTACGGAGCCAGCTCCTCGGACAGGTCCCCGCCTTTCAGGTACAGGATGCCGTTGGCCAGCCCGCCGGGTTTCCCGCCCGGGCGCAGGCGGTCCCGGGTCCAGAGCACAAAGGTGGGCATGGCGGCTACCGCCCGGCTCACCACAAAATCGAACGAACCCTTCATCGCCTCCGCCCGGACCTGCCGGGCCGAAGCATTTTCCAGCCCGAGCCCCTCGATTACATCGTTGACAACCCGGATTTTCTTCCCGATGGCGTCTACCAGGGTAAACTGAACCTGCGGAAAAAGAATGGCCAGGGGGATTCCCGGGAACCCGCCGCCGGTACCCACGTCGAGCACCTCCGTCCCGGGCAGGAAGGAATGCACCCGGGCAATGCCCAGGGAATGCAGTACGTGGCGCAGGTAGAGCTCGTCGATATCCTTGCGGGAAACCACATTGATTTTCCGGTTCCAATCGGCGTATAAATCGCCGATCCGGAGGAACTGGTCTTTCTGGGTATCGGATAAATTGGGAAAATTTTGGAAGACCGTTTCGGCTGTCATTGGTATCTTTGTACTTCGAATACAAATTTACGATATTCACGGGCAGACCAAAACATGCGGTTTACCGTTATAATATCAATAGAAATCAAGGAGCCTCTACTCATGTCTGAAAACGCCATTCGATTCTCCCGCACTGAATCCCCCCAATTTTTCCGAACGCTGAACAAGCGCGTAAACGCCTATTTTAAAGAAAACGGTTTGAAAAAAACCGGCAACTGGCAACTCTACCTGAAAACGGCCGTGATGTTTTCCCTCCTCCTGGCCCCGTATTTCCTGATCCTGACCCTCGGGCTGCCCACCTGGGCCAACCTGTTGCTCACCATGCTGATGGGCGTGGGGATGGCCGGCGTGGGGATGAACGTCATGCACGACGGCAACCACGGCACCTATTCCTCCCGTAAATGGATCAACAAGCTCATGGGCGGCAGTATTTACCTGCTGGCCGGGAACGTATACAACTGGCAGGTACAGCACAACGTCCTGCACCATACCTATACGAATATTCACGAGCACGACGAAGACCTGGAAGCCGGACGGATTCTGCGCTTTTCAAAACACGCCAAATGGCATCGGTTCCACCGGTTCCAGCACTATTATTCGGTCTTCCTCTACGGCCTGCTCACTTTTAACTGGGCCATCACCACGGATTTTCAACAGATGTACCGCTACACCAAGCGCAAGCTCGCCTACGGCAAGTTTCCCAACCCGGTTCTGAACTGGAGCGTGCTGGTCATCACCAAGCTCATCTACCTGTTTATATGGATCGCCCTGCCGATCATCATCATGGACATCGCCTGGTGGAAAGTGGTCCTCGGCTTCTTTATCATGCACTATGTGGCCGGTGTCATCCTCAGCGTGGTTTTCCAGCTGGCGCACGTGGTAGACCACGCGGACATGCCGCTGCCGGAAAAAGACGGCACCATGAAAAACAGCTGGGCCATCCACCAGTTGCGCACCACCGTTAACTTTGGTACGCGCAACCGCATTGTCAACTGGTTTACGGGCGGGCTCAACCACCAGGTGGAGCACCACATCTTCCCGAATATTTCCCACGTCCACTACACAAAAATTTCCAAAATTGTGAAACAGACGGCACGGGAGTTCAATTTGCCCTACAACGAATATAAAACTACGCGAAAAGCTATAATTTCGCACTTCAGACACCTGCGGGAACTGGGGAAAAAACCCTCCCTGCAACTACAGTAAATACGCAGCAGACTTATGAAGCAATTTCTCTCCGACCGGATCAACAACATGGCCACGTCGGCCACCCTGGCTATGGCCGCAAAGGCCCGGGAACTGAGACAGGAAGGAAAAGACATCATCGGCCTGAGCCTTGGGGAACCCGATTTCAACATTCCGGAATTCATCCGGGAGGCGGCCAAAGAGGCCATCGACCAGAACTACAGCAGCTATTCTCCTGTAGACGGCTATGGCGATTTAAAACAGGCCATTTCCAGGAAATTTGCCCGGGACAACGGCCTCCAGTACGGCATCGACCAGATCGTAGTCTCCACGGGCGCCAAGCAGTCGCTTGCCAACGTGGCCATGGTAATGCTCAACGAGGGGGATGAAGTGATCCTCCCCGCCCCCTACTGGGTGAGTTATTCAGACATTGTAAAACTCGCAGGCGGCGTGCCGGTGGAAGTCCCCACCAGTATCGACACGGATTTCAAGATGACCCCGGACCAACTGCGGGAGGCGATTACGCCCCGGACCAAAATGATCTGGTACAGCTCGCCCTGCAACCCGAGCGGCTCCGTATACAGCAAACCCGAACTGGAAGGCCTCGCTGCCGTATTGCGGGAACACCCCGGGATCTTTGTGGTGTCCGACGAGATTTACGAACACATCAATTTCCGGGAAGGCCATGTGAGCATGGCCGGCCTGGAGGGTATGTACGACCGCACGATTACCGTAAACGGGGTTTCCAAAGCCTACGCGATGACCGGTTGGCGGATTGGCTTTATCGGGGCGCCGGCATGGGTGGCCAAGGCCTGTACGAAATTCCAGGGGCAGATCACCAGCGGGGCAAACGCCATCGCCCAGCGGGCAACCATTGCCGCCCTGGATGCCCCCATTGAGAAGATCCGGTACATGATCGATAAATTCCACGAGCGGCGGGACCTGATCCTGGAATTGCTCGGGGAAATCCCCGGGTTCAACCTGAACGTGCCGGAAGGGGCCTTCTACGTATTCCCGGACATATCATCGTATTTCGGGAAAACCCTGGGCGGGAAAACAATTGCCAACGCCTCGGATTTTGCCCTCTACCTGCTCGAAGCAGCCGGGGTGGCAACCGTAACCGGCGAGGCCTTCGGCAACCCGAACTGCATCCGCATTTCCTATGCGGCTTCCGAGGAGGAGATCCGGGAAGCGGTGCGCAGGATGCAGGAAGCCCTGGCTTAGGGAATCTTCTGCTCAGGCATCCCTCCGGGCGTCTTTGGTAAAACACAGCAGCGCTACGTTCAGGAAAGACATCCATAAGAGCGGAGAAATGGGCCAAAAAATGCAACTTCCAGCTTCAGCAAAACGCGTAAGCCCCGGGAGCGAGCTGGCCAAACCCCGTTGACACGGAAAGAAACTCCGGATAGATCGGCTCCCGGCCGAACGGACCGGGACGACCAGACCCCGCACCTACATCAGGTTCGCTTCCAGAAGTAAGGTGTCAGCAGGATCAGGACGGTAAACAACTCGAGCCTCCCTGCCAACATCAGAAAGCCGCACCACCATTTCCCGAGCGCCGGCAAACCGTTGAAGTTGCTCAGGGGGTGCAGCGAGCCAAAGGCCGGGCCCACATTCCCCAGGGAAGAAGCCGCCCCCCCGATGGCGGATACAAAATCCAGGCCGAGCAGGCTTAAAACAAGCGCGCCGATGATAAACAGGAGCATATAGAGGACAAAGAAGGCGATGATGTTGTAGACAATGTGTTCGGTCACCGTCTTGTCGTTGTACCGCACGGGGATGATGGCGCTCGGGTGGAGCGTCCGCTTGAACTCGAGCAAGCCGTTTTTGATGATCAGGATATGCCGCATGATCTTGATGCCCCCGGCCGTGGAGCCTGCGGATCCCCCGGCAAACATCAACCCGAAAAAGAACACCGTCAGGAAGGGCGTCCAGTTGGTAAAATCGGCGGTGACAAACCCCGTGGTGGTCACTACGGCCACTACCTGGAAAAGCCCATGGCGGAAGGCGCTTTCCCCGGCACCCCAGACCATCGGGTGGTACTCCGACTCGGGCACGTCGGCCCGGAAATAAATCACCAGGGCCGCCATGATGGCAAACACCACAACCATCAGGCCGAATACCTTGAATTCCTCGTCCCGCAAAACCTTCTGCACCCTGCCCTTGAAGGCAAAATAACTCAACACGAAATTGGACCCTGCCAAAAACATGAAGACAATGATGATATACTGGATGAGCGGCTGGCTGTTCCAATAGGCGATACTGGCATTTTTGGTGGAAAACCCGCCGGTTGAAAGCGTGGCCAGGGCGTGGTTGATGGCGTCGAAAAAGGACATCCCGGCCAGGCGGAGCAACAGCGTTTCCGCCAGGGTATACCCCACATAGATCAGCCAGAGCCGTTTGGCGGTATCCGTAATCCGCGGGTGGAGCTTATCTCCCGTGGGCCCGGGCGCCTCGGCGGCAAAGAGCTGCATCCCCCCGATACCCAGCAGCGGCAGGATCGCAATGGCCAGGACGATGATCCCCATGCCCCCGATCCAATGCGTCAGGCTTCGCCAGAAGAGGATGCCCTCGGGCAGGCGTTCAATGTCGTCCAGGATGGAGGCCCCGGTAGTTGTATAGCCCGAAATCGTTTCGAAAAACGCATTGGTGACATCCGGGATCGCCCCCGAAAAGAGGTACGGCAACACGCCGGAGACGGACATCACGATCCACCCGAAGGTCACGATGATATACCCCTCCTTCCGTTTAACTTCCTTTTTATGGCCGCGCGTAAAGTACATGGCCACCGTGCCCGCAAAGAGCGTGGTGATGGCAGCCAGGGAAATCTGGTAGGTGACCCCGTCCTGGTAAATCCCGCTCACCAGGGCCGCCAGCAGCATGAACCCGCCGTTGAAAAGCAGGAGCAACCCCATCAGGTGCAGAATAATCCGCGTGTTCAGGGACATATCACAGGAATAGTTTTTCTACTTTGGGGATGGCACTCGGCAGGCAGCAAACCACAACCCGGTCGCCCTGCCGGATCCGGAAATCCCCCAGGGCGATAATCCCCTCCCCGGAGCGGATCACCCCACCGATGATGGCCTCCCGCGGAAAATCGAGTTCCTTGATCAGTTCGCCGTTGACCTCCGAGGTCTCGTTCACCACGAATTCCAGGATTTCCGCATTCAGGTTGTTCAGCCGGGTAAGGGCCACCACCTCCCCCTTCCGGATGTGGCGGAAAATATTGTTGGCCGCCAGCAGTTTCTTGTTGATTAGCGTATCCACGCCGATGGAATGGGATAGCTGGAAGTAATCCATATTCTCCACCAGCGCGATGGTCTTTTTGATGTTCTTGGACTTGGCCACCAGGCAGCTCATGATATTGGTCTCCGAATTCCCGGTGACCGCGATAAACGCATCCATGGATTCGAGCGACTCCTCCTCGAGCAGCTCCACATTCCGGCAATCCCCGTTGATGACCAGGGCGTTTGGCAGCAAATCCGCAATATCGAAAGCCTTGGTTTTGTCCTGCTCTATGAGCTTTACGTTGAATCGTTTCTCGCAGAGGTCGCGCGCCGCTTTGACCCCCACCTTGCTCCCGCCCAAAACCATGACGTTGCGGATCTCCTCCTTCTTTTTCCCGGTGAGCTTGTAGAGTTCGTCCACCCCTTTGCGGTCCGTGATAAAGTACACCTGGTCCTCTTCCCGGAACTCGGTGTCCCCCCGGGGGATCAGCGTATACTGGGTCCCGCGCCGCTGCAGGGCGATGGGCATAAAATGCAGTTCGGGAAAGACCCGGGCAGCCTCCTTCACCATTTTTCCGATAAAAGGCGCCCCCCTGGGCAGGGATACCCCCACCATGATCAGCAGGCCCTCCTCAAACTCGTACGTGTCGTTAAAGGCGGACTGGTTCAGGAGTAGCTGAATCTCCGCAGCCGCCAGCTCTTCGGGCGATATCAGCTCGTCTATCCCCAGTTCCGTGAAGGCGATCTCGTCCCGGTACTCGACGAATTCCGTATTGGAGATCCGCGCAATGGTTCGCTTGGAACCGAGTTGCTTGGCCAGCATGCAGAGGGTAATATTCGTGGTTTCCGATGCGGTGACGCCGATCACCAGGTCCGAATGGTCCACATGGGCCTCCTTCAGGACGCTGATACTGGTCGCATCCCCTTTGAGGACACGGATATCCAGGTGGCCTTCCGCATAGGAAAGGCTTTCCTTGTTCGTATCGATCAGCGTGATGTCCTGGGATTCGTAAGAAAGTAATTTCGCGAGATGGAAGCCTACCTCTCCTGCTCCTGCAATAATGATCTTCATTCAGTATAAATTGATACGGGTAGCTGGCTGTCCGCCGGTCCGCGGCATGCGGAAGTCCGCCCGGCAAAAGTACGCAATTTTATCATTCTCACCGATACAGGCGGGAATCGTTCCCCGGTTTTCGGAGGCCTTTCCAGCCTGCTGCCAAGCCGGCGCATTGTCGTATCTTTGCGCGCAAAAGAGCACCCGAATGGCAAAGGAAATCCTCCCGTACGACGATTCCGGGGAGAGTAAAAAGCAGCAGGTCCGAAACATGTTCGATACGATTTCGGACAAATACGACGGGCTGAACCGCGTGATCAGCCTGGGTATCGACCGGCGCTGGCGCAAACGTCTGGTGGGGCTGGTGGTCGATAAAAACCCCGGATCCGTCCTGGACATTGCCACGGGTACCGGCGACCTGGCCCTGTCCCTGGCCCAAGCGGGGGTCAAAGCGGTAGTTGGCCTGGACCTGGCGCCCGGCATGCTCGAAGTAGGACGCAGGAAGGTCCGGGATTCCGGACTGGACGACCAAATCGAGATGGTGCTAGGCGACAGCGAAGCCCTGGAGTTTCCGGACAACCGGTTCGATGCGGTGACAGTGGCCTTCGGGGTGCGCAATTTCGAGGACCTGGAAAAAGGCCTGACGGAGATTTACCGGGTGCTGCGGCCCGGGGGTACCCTGGCCGTTCTGGAAACCTCCGTCCCGGAGAAGCAGCCGTTCCGCTGGGGCTATAATATCTACTGCCGGCACTTCCTGCCGCGGGTGGGCCGATGGTTCTCCAAAGACCCGTCGGCGTACAGCTACCTGTCCCGGTCGGCGGCCGCATTCCCCCACGGGGAACGGTTCAACAATATTTTGGGGAAAATCGGGTTTATAGCTATGGAACACCGGCCCCAGACGTTCGGGGCAGCCGCCATTTATACGGCAACAAAATAAATGTATGAGGAACCTCCTGCCGCTCTGTTTCCTGATAATCCTGTGCCAGTCCGGCCAGGCCCAATTCCGGGAAAACCCCATCCTGAACTTGCAGAACGAAGACAAGGCGCTCCTGAACTGGGGGTATTACCTGGGTTTCAACCAGTACGATTTCAAATTTGAATACAAAAACGACCTCCCGGATATCGTCGTGGACAAATCCTTCGGGTTCAATGTCGGGCTGATCGGGGAACTCCGCCTGAATGAATTCCTGGACCTGCGTTTTGAGCCCGGGCTGTTCTATTCCCGGAGGCTGCTGGGCTTCCCGGGGTTCGCTTCGGACAACGACGCCCTGAGGGAGGTGAAATCCACCTACATCAGTTTCCCCCTGCTCCTCAAGGCAGGTACCCGCCGTTTCGGCAACATCAAACCCTTTATCATCGGCGGGGCCGGCGTGGCGCTCAACCTGGGCTCAAACCAGGATTCCATGGAGGACAACAGCAGCGGAACCTTCCGGATGAAAAAGACGGTGGTGAACTACGAATTGGGGTTCGGCATTGACTTTTACCTGGAATACTTCAAGTTTTCGCCTTCCATTCGCGGGGTTTTTGCCCTGACGGACGAACTGGTGCCCGACGACGACCCGCAGAGCCCCTGGACCGGGAATATCGAGGCGCTGAAAACCCGGGGCATCTTTATCAACTTTACTTTCGAGTAGCCCGTCGTATTTCGTAGAGCAGGATGGCAGCCGCGGTTGCCACGTTCAGGCTTTCGGCCCGGCCGAAAGACGGGATGGCCCAGGTTTGCGACAACCGGTCCCGGACCGGCCCGGAGAGTCCGTGCGATTCACTCCCCATCACCAGGATACCCGGCAAAAGCCGTTGCTCCCCCCCGATGGCCTCGCCTTCCATACTGGCTCCGTAGACCGGCAAGCCGCTTGCGTCCAGGGTCTCCGCCAGGTCTTTGTACACCACCCGTACCCGGGCAATGGACCCCATGGTAGCCTGCAGTACTTTCGGGTTGTAGCAGTCCACGGTGTCCGGGGAACAGAGCAATTCGCCAATACCGAACCAATCGCACAGGCGGATCAGTGTCCCGAGGTTCCCCGGGTCCCGGACCCCGTCCAGGGCGAGTGTCCAACCCTCAAATGTCAGCGGTTCCGGGTCGGGTATCGGGAAGACCCCGAGCACACCGCTGGGGCGGACCAGGGCGCTCGCCTTCCGGAGCTCCCCCTCGGTGATCGGCTGCGACCCGGGAAGCTCCTCCGGGGCCGTGCTGTACAGCCCAACCGGCTCCAATCCCGAATCGAGCAGCTCGCCAACCAGTTTCATCCCTTCGGCCAGAAATTGCCCTTCCCGTATCCGGTACTTTTTTTGATGCAGACTCCTTATTCGTTTTAATTCGCTTTTTGCAACCATACAAATAGCTTAATTTTGGGGGTTATGAAGGTTTATCCTCCCTTTGTGAACCTCCCGGCTAAAATAGGATTAATCTTGCTGTGCCTGGTTATCTGTTCCTGCAACGCGCTGAAAAGGGTCGAAGAGGATGAACAACTCCTGACCGAGTACAGCATCCACGCGGACGGGGAAAAAATCACCGATCCGCTGGTGAACAGCCTCGTGCTCCAGAAACCCAACAGCCGGTTGCTCGGGATCCCGCTCCGGCTGCACCTCTACAACCTCGCCAAAAAAGATGCCGACTCCTCCTACCAGGCCTGGCTCAATCGCAAGGATGGCCGCCGGGAACGGCTCGAATCACTGCTTTCCAAAAAACAGGTAAAACGCCTGGGGGAATCTTTTTTTGTCAGCGGGTACAGCGATTGGCTCAAGCGGGTTGGGGAAGCCCCTGCTGTTATCGACACGGCGCGGATCAACCGGTCTGTCCAGCGCCTGAGTTCCTATTATACGAACCGCGGGTATTTCAACAACTCGGGAAGTTACCAGCTGGACAGCACGGGAAGGCAACGGGCTGCGGTCCGGTACCAGCTGGACCTCGGGGAGCCCTACCTTGTGGATTCCCTGAGCCGGCGGATCGCCTCCCCGGCCATCGACTCCATCTACGCCCTCAACCGGGACGCTTCCCTGGTGCGCGAAGGAGATGTATTTGACCTGGGCAATTTTACCCAGGAGCGGGAACGCCTCACCACGCTGTTCCGGAATTCCGGGGTCTGGAATTTCCAGGAGAGTTCCATTACCTACGACATCCTCCGCGACACCCTCAGCCGGGATGACCAGCAGATGCATGTGGAGCTCAACATCGACAACCTGCGCCGACGGGGCGACAGTGCTGTGACGGACGAAGCCTACCGGGTCCGCCGCATGGGAAATATCCACATTTACCCGGACCACCGGTTCCAGGACGGCACACAGAAAGCGGATACCGTCCGGTACGACAACTACATCATCCATTTTGACGGCCGGCTGCGCTACAAACCCAAAGTCCTGGCCGATGCGATCTTCCTGGATCAGGACAGCGTCTACCGGGACATCGACCGGCTCAGGACCTACCGGCAAATCAGCAACCTGAACACCTTCCGGTACCCGAATATCGAACTGATCGAAGCCCCGGGGGACCGACTGGATGCAAACGTCTACCTGAGTGCGCGTCCCCGGAATTCCCTGGCGGTGGATTTTGACGTGACCCATTCCAACATCCAGCGCCTGGGCTTTGGCCTGGGAGCCTCCCTGATTACCCGGAATGTTTTCGGGGGGGCCGAAACCCTGAGCCTGTCTGCAAGGGGCACGTTCGGGCTGCTGAGCGACGATACCCAGGGGGAGGATTTCTTTTCGGAAATCGGCGGGGACATCAACCTGATTTTTCCGCGAATCTGGTTCCCGCTGGTAGACGGGGGCAATATCATCCCGTACTACATGCTGCCCAAAACCCGGATGACCGTAGGTACCAGCTTCCAGAAGAATATCGGCCTGGACAAGCAGACCCTCAATGCCGTATTGGGTTACAGCTGGTCCTCTACCGACTTCAAAAAACACCTGATTGAATTGCTGAACATCCAGTTTGTCCGCAACGTCAACCCGGACCGTTTTTTCAATGTCTACCAGAGCTCCTACGGCCGCCTGAACGATGTGGCGAGCGACCCGGAGTATTTGAACAACCCGGACCTGGCCGGGTTCTACGAACCCGGGGACACCCCCGAGGACCCGCCGAATCTGACCATCCCGGAAGGGACTACCGGGTTTACGGACGCCATCATCAACCAGGGGCTGGCGCCCACGGATTCACAGGACTACGCAGATGTCTTCCGGGTAGAGGAACGCCGGCAGCGCCTTACGGAAAACAACCTGATTTTCACCTCCAACTACACCTACACGAAAAACTCCAAGACCGGGATCAACGACAATAGCTTTTACCAGATCCGCTGGAAATTGGAAGGGGCCGGCAACCTGCTGGCGGTCTTTACCAATATCGTACCCTTTAACGAAAACGACTCGGGCAAAAAGCTCGTATTCGGCGTGCCTTTTTCCCAGTACCTGAAAGGGGAGTTCGATTTTATCCGGCACTGGGAACTCAATGCCACCGACGTTCTCGCCTTCCGCACCTTCATTGGCCTGGCGGTCCCATACGGGAATTCGGACGACATCCCGTTTGTCCGATCGTACTTCGGCGGGGGGTCCAACGACAACCGGGCCTGGTTCCCGTATTCCCTCGGACCGGGGAGTACCAGCAACCTGAACGACTTCAACGATGCGAATTTTAAACTGGCGATGAACCTGGAATACCGTTTCCCCCTGGTCGGCGACCTGAAAGCGGCCCTGTTCAGCGATGTGGGGAACATCTGGAATGTCTGGGACAGCGAAGACGACCCAGCCGCCACCTTCAACGGGTTCTCCTCCCTGGAGGAACTCGCCCTCGGGACGGGCTTTGGCCTCCGGTACGACTTTACCTATTTCGTCTTCCGGGCAGACCTGGGCTTCAAGACCTACAACCCGGCCGAACCCGTTGGAAAAAGATGGTTCCGGGACTACAATTTTGCCAACTCCGTACTGCAGATCGGAATAAATTATCCGTTTTAACGGGTATTATTATTACTTTTGTCGCAGCGAACTACCAACCCAAAAAACGCAAAACATGCCGCATTCCATCAAGCCGGGCGTTGCCACTGGTGAAGAAGTACAGGAAATATTCAGCTATGCAAAGTCCAAAGGCTTTGCCCTGCCAGCCGTAAACGTCATCGGCTCGGATACCATCAATGCAGTCCTGGAAACAGCTGCTGAACTCAAGGCACCGGTTATCCTGCAGTTTTCAAACGGGGGTGCCCAGTTCAACGCGGGGAAAGGCCTGTCCAACGAAGGGCAGCGCGCCGCCATCAAGGGGGCCATTGCCGGAGCCCGGCACGTGCACGAACTGGCCGAAGCCTACGGGGCAACGGTAATCCTCCACACAGACCACTGTGCCAAGAAACTCCTGCCGTGGATCGACGGCCTGCTCGACGCGAGCGAGGCGCATTTCAACGCCACGGGCAAATCCCTGTTCAGCTCGCACATGATCGACCTGTCGGAGGAACCCATCGAAGAAAACATCGCCCTTTGCAAGGACTACCTGGCCCGCATGAGCAAGATGAACATGACCCTGGAAATCGAACTCGGCATCACCGGAGGGGAGGAAGACGGCGTCGACAATACGGACGTGGACGACTCCAAGCTCTACACCCAGCCCGAGGAAGTGGCCTACGCCTATGAAGAGCTCTCCAAGGTAAGCCATCGCTTTACAGTAGCTGCCGCTTTCGGAAATGTACACGGGGTTTACAAGCCGGGGAATGTGAAACTGACCCCGAAAATCCTCAAGAATTCCCAGGAATTCATCAGCGAAAAATACAAGGTGGGCCATAACCACATCGATTTTGTCTTTCACGGCGGCTCGGGTTCCACCCTGGAGGAAATCCGCGAGGCCATCGGGTACGGGGTGATCAAAATGAACATCGACACGGACTTGCAGTACGCCTTCATGACCGGCGTACGCGATTATATGAAAGAAAAGGAGGGCTACCTCCAGGCGCAGATCGGCAACCCGGAAGGCGCCGATTCGCCCAACAAAAAATACTACGATCCCCGGGTCTGGCTGCGGGAAGGGGAAAAAACCTTTGTCGCCCGGCTCAAGAAGGCCTTCGAGGACCTGAACAACGTGGGCACGCTCTAGGCAGGCCTGCATCGGAATTGCGCGGGCATCCTTCGGGCATGCCCCGATACGTGGAATTGAAATAGCACATTATGTCATCCTGGTTCAAGAGAAAAGAAAAAGGAATACAAACCGCCACTGAGGAAAAGAAGGACACCCCCAGGGGCCTTTGGTACAAATCGCCCACAGGGAAAATTGTCGAATCCGAGGAACTGGCCAAGAACCACTACGTCAGCCCGGAGGACGACTACCATGTGCGCATCGGCAGCAAGGAGTATTTCCAGATACTTTTTGACGACAACAAATTCACCGAAATGGATGCCGGGCTTTCCTCCAAGGACCCGTTGAAATTCGAGGATACCAAGAAATACAAGGACCGGCTCAAGGAGGCCGAAAAGAAAACCGGGCTCAAGGATGCCGTCCGCACGGCCTACGGCAAGTCCATGGGCCGGGACCTGGTAATCGCCTGTATGGATTTCAGCTTTATTGGCGGATCCATGGGGAGCGTGGTCGGCGAAAAAATTGCCCGGGCTATCGATAAGGCTATCGAGAAAAAAGTGCCCTTTGTAATGATCTCAAAATCCGGCGGGGCCCGGATGATGGAAGCGGCCCTGTCCCTGATGCAACTGGCCAAGACAAGTGCCAAACTGGCTCAGCTGGCCGAAGCCGGATTGCCGTATATCTCACTATGCACGGACCCCACCACTGGCGGGACAACCGCATCCTATGCGATGCTTGGGGATATCAATATTGCCGAACCCGGGGCGCTGATCGGATTTGCAGGTCCGCGGGTGGTCAAGGAGGCCACCGGCAAGGAACTGCCCGAAGGTTTTCAGACCGCAGAATTCGTATTGGAACACGGCTTTTTGGATTTTATCGTCCATCGCCGGGAACTGAAAAAGAAAATCAACCTCTACCTGGACCTGGTACTCAACCAGCCGGTACGCGTGGAAGAAGTGCCGGAAGAATAAGCGGGAAGCCATTGGAACATAAAATTTCCCGGGACCGCCCGGATAGAAATCCTGAAATTATTCCTATCTTTGCGGCCTGATTGAAAATCAATCGGATACATAAAAATCATTTACAACAATATTGGCATGTATTTAACCAAAGAGAAAAAAGCCGAAATCTTTAAGAAATTCGGCGGATCGGACAGCAACACCGGCTCCACCGAGGGCCAGATTGCGCTGTTCACGGAACGGATCAACCACCTGACCGGGCACCTGAAGAAGAACCAGAAAGACTACAACACCGAGCGTTCCCTGGTTCGCCTGGTGGGTAAACGCCGCAGCCTGCTGGACTATCTGAAGAAAAAGGATATTGAGAAATATCGGAGCCTGATCAAGGATCTGAATATTCGTAAATAACTTATTGCAGGGGAGCCCGTCGGGCTCCCCTGTTTGTTTACCGGCGGTTTGCCCGCCACCCCGAAGTCCCTGCCTTTGCAGGGCAACATAAAAAGCTCACTTCCGGTTTTTCATTGGTCGACCTGCACAACACAACACCGCAGACCATTGTTTAACATTCTCCCGGTAGCTCGGGAGGCTAATTCCATTTTATGATTCCAGAAGCTTTTCAGGAGGTCATCGACCTCGGAGACGGTAGGGAGATCTCTATCGAAACCGGAAAACTTGCCAAGCAGGCCCACGGGTCGGTTGTGGTACGGTCCGGGAACTGTATGCTGCTTTGTACGGTTGTATCCAACTACAAGGCCAGCGATTTGGATTTTCTGCCCCTGACGGTAGATTACCGCGAAAAATTTCACGCGTCCGGGCGGTACCCGGGCGGATTCTTCAAGCGCGAAGCGCGTCCCAGTACCGGGGAAATCCTGGTCATGCGGCTGGTAGACCGCGTACTGCGCCCGCTCTTTCCTAAAAATTATCACTGCGAAACCCAGGTGATGATCCAGCTGATGTCCCACGACGACGACGTCATGCCGGATGCCATGGCCGGCCTGGCCGCCTCGGCTGCTATCCAGCTTTCGGACTTTCCGTTTGAATGCCCCATCTCCGAAGTACGGGTGGGCCGCGTGGATGGCGAATTCATCATCAACCCCACCCGGACCCAACTCGAGTCCTCGGATATCGACATGATTGTCGGGGCTTCCGAAGATTCCGTTATGATGGTAGAGGGGGAAATGGACGAAATCTCGGAGGAGGACATGACCGAGGCGATCAAGTTTGCCCACGAAGCCGTAAAAGTTCAGATCGCTGCGCAAAACCGGCTGGCCGACAAGGCAGGCCGCAAGGAAGTGCGCGAATACGAAATCGAGGAGGAGAACGAAGCAGTTGAGAAGAAAATCCGCGATATCGCTTACGACAAGGCCTACGCCATTGCCAAGGCCGGTTCGGCCAAGCAGGAACGCAGCGCCGCGTTCAGCGAACTCAAGGAAGAGGTCCTGGCTGCCTTCAGCGAGGAGGAGCAGGAAGAATTGGGCGACCTGATCAAGAAATACTACTACAAGGTAGAGAAGGAGGCCGTCCGCAACCTGACCCTGGACGAGCAGATCCGGCTCGACGGCCGCAAGACCGACGAGATCCGGCCCATCTGGTGCGAGGTGGACTACCTGCCTTCTACCCACGGCTCCGCGATCTTCACCCGGGGGGAAACCCAGGCCCTGGCCACGGTAACCCTGGGGACTTCCCGCGAGGCAAACATTATCGACATGCCTTCCTTTGAAGGGGAAGAACGGTTCTACCTGCACTACAACTTCCCGCCGTTCTCCACAGGGGAAGCCCGCCCGATCCGCGGGACGTCCCGTCGTGAGATCGGCCACGGAAACCTGGCACAACGGGCCCTGTCCCGCCAGGTACCGGAAGATTGCCCCTATACCGTACGGGTGGTATCGGAAGTGCTGGAAAGCAACGGATCCTCATCCATGGCAACGGTTTGCGCCGGAACCATGGCCCTGATGGATGCCGGGGTAAAACTCCGCAAACCGGTATCCGGGATCGCCATGGGGCTGATTTCCGATCCGGAGTCCGGTAAATATGCCGTATTGTCCGACATCCTCGGGGACGAAGACCACCTGGGCGACATGGATTTTAAAGTGACCGGGACGGCCGACGGCATCACCGCCTGCCAGATGGACATCAAAATCAAGGGGCTTTCCTATGAAATCCTGATCAAGGCGCTGAAACAGGCCCGGGACGGACGGCTGCATATCCTGTCCAAGCTGACAGATACCATTGCTGCCCCTGCCGAAGACGTGAAGCCGCATGCGCCGAAAATGGTGACCCGCATCATCCCGAACGAGTATATCGGGGCGGTCATTGGCAAAGGTGGCGAAGTGATCCAGGAATTGCAGAAAGAAACCGGCACTACCATCGTGATCAACGAAGATCCGGCAACCGGCGAAGGGATTGTTGAAATCCTCGGGACCGACCAGGGGGGTATCGACAAGGTTTTGGCAAAGATCGATTCCATCATGTTTACGCCCGAAGAAGGCAGCGTGTATGAGGTAAAAGTGATTAAAATGCTCGATTTTGGGGCCGTGGTGGAATACCTCGACGCCCCGGGCAACGAAATCCTGCTGCACGTTTCCGAACTCGCGTGGGAACGCACGGAAAATGTAGAGGATGTGTTGAGCATGGGCGACGTCTTTGACGTCAAATACATGGGCATCGACCCGCGTACCCGTAAGGAACGCGTTTCACGCCGGGCGCTCCTGCCCAAGCCGGAAGGCTGGGAGGAACGTCCCTCGCGTCGGGATGGCGGCCGTGGCGGAGATCGCCGTGGTGGCGGAGATCGCCGCGGCGGTGGAGACCGACGGGGCGGAGATCGCCGGGGCGGAAATCGGCGCCGCGATTGATCCCCAAACGTCTATTTAAACGTAAAACCCCTGGCAACAGGGGTTTTTTTATGCGTTTTAACCAAAAAATCAACTTTTTGTAACCCCTGTGTAACATTTGCACAATTTATACGTATAACTAATGCAGTAGGCACTATTTATATAGGATAAGGATCGATACATGAGACAACTAAAGATTACCAAGCAGGTTACCAATCGCGAAACCGCTTCCCTGGACAAATACCTCCAGGAGATCGGAAAAGTAGACCTGATTACCGCCGATGAGGAAGTGGAACTGGCCCAGCGCATTAAAGCGGGCGACCAGGCAGCTTTGGAAAAACTCACCAAGGCGAACCTCCGTTTTGTCGTTTCGGTAGCCAAACAGTACCAGAACCAGGGCCTGACCCTCCCCGACCTGATCAACGAGGGCAACCTGGGGCTGATCAAGGCAGCCCAGCGCTTTGACGAAACCCGGGGGTTTAAATTTATATCATATGCCGTTTGGTGGATCCGGCAATCCATCCTGCAGGCACTGGCGGAGCAGTCTCGGATTGTTCGCCTCCCCCTGAACAAAATTGGGTCGATCAACAAGATCAACAAGACGTTTGCATTTTTGGAGCAGGCCCACGAACGGGTACCCTCGGCCGAGGAGATTGCCAAGGAACTCGACATGACCGTGGAAGACGTAAAACAGTCCCTGAAAAACTCCGGGCGCCACGTATCCATGGATGCGCCCCTGATCGACGGGGAGGATTCCAACCTCTACGACGTACTCAGGAGTGGCGAATCCCCGAACCCGGATAAGGAATTGCTTCACGAATCCCTGCGCACGGAAATCGAACGTGCCCTGGAAACCCTGACCCCCCGGGAAGCGGATGTGATCCGCCTGTATTTCGGGCTGGCCGGGCAACATTCTATGACCCTGGAAGAAATCGGCGAAACCTTCGACCTGACCCGCGAACGCGTCCGTCAGATCAAGGAAAAGGCCATCCGCCGACTCAAGCATACCTCTCGTTCCAAGATACTTAAAACGTATCTCGGATAAGGGAGGAATACAAATTACATGTTAAATAAACGATAAATTGGAAATCTGGTATAAAGTTTGTAATTTGTAACCCATAACAGCAGTTATCATGACTGTTCGTTTTTTGATTGATGAATAAACTCCGGCTGATTACCGGAGTTTTTCATTTTAGGGCCCTTGAACAGGGCTTTTTCCCGTTTATGGGGCTGCACTGGTCGATTCCAGGGTTATTCGCTTACCGGGGTCGCCGGGAAAAATGTATTTTTGAGAAACCGCATCTCCTATCCCATGAAACATCCGATAATTGCCCCTTCCCTGCTGGCCGCGGATTTCGGCAACCTGCAGCAGGCTGTGGAAATGGTGGAACAAAGCCAGGCGGGCTGGCACCATATCGACGTGATGGACGGCCTGTTCGTCCCCAACATCTCCTATGGCATGCCCGTGATCCAGGCCATCGGGAAGCATGCCTCCAAGCCCCTGGACGTCCACCTGATGATCGTCGACCCGGACCGCTATATCGACACCTTTGCCGATTTAGGCGCTGCCACGCTAACAGTCCACCTGGAGGCCTGTACGCACCTGCACAGGAGCCTGCAGCGGATCCGGGACGCCGGGATGAAGGCCGGCGTGGCCCTGAACCCCCATTCGCCCGTAAGCCTGCTTTCCGAAGTAGCCGAAATGGCAGATCTGGTGCTGGTTATGAGTGTAAATCCCGGGTTCGGCGGGCAATCTTTCATTGAAAATACCTACCGGAAGATCGAAGAATTGCGGAAGCTGCTGAGCGAACGCAACAGCCAGGCGCTCATCGAGGTAGACGGCGGGGTGACCCTGGAAAATGCCAGCGCCCTGGTTGCAGCCGGCGCAGATGTCCTGGTGGCGGGGAGTACGGTGTTCCGTTCCGACGATCCGGCCGGCACCATTGCCAGACTTGCGGCGGCCGGCCAAAAGTAGGCCGGGATCCGCCCGGCCGGCAAGTCTTGTTTGCGGTGAATTCAAACTTCCCCGGGAAAAAAGCAGCTGTAGCGAATCTTTCGGATTCAGAAGGCATCAATACGGAATGAAGCGGTATTAATACTGATCCAAAAGGTATTTAATCACGTCCGTAGTGGTTACAATGCCTATGAGTTCCCCGTCACGACAAACCGGCAACGCGTGGAATTCCTCTTTGCTGAATATTTCCGCCACCTCCTTGATGGTTGCATCCGGACCGACCGACCGCAAATTCTTCACCATGACCTGCGGGACGGTAAACATGTCGTAGACGATGGATTCAATAGCTTCCTCATCCTCGTAGGACCCGTCTACAAAACTGATGCGCAACAGGTCCGTCAGGCTGAGCATGCCCACGATCTTTTTACTGCTGACCACCGGGATATGGCGGATGCGGTGTTTCTTGAATAATTTTTCAGCTTTTTCCAGACTGTCGGTGGTATTGAGCACCACCAGTTGGGTGCTCATGATACTGGATACCGGGATACGTTCTTTTACGCTCATGGCTGCATGGTTTATGATGTATTAAAGATCCCATTTAACAGGCTTCCAAAGAATGATAATTGTCATACGGGCCCGCAGCGGTTCCTGATTGGGGCCATCCGGCCCAAAATGGTTAATTTTGCAACTCCCAGCGGGCCGGTTGCCTGGGGGAGGACCAAATCAGCGAGCTATGGATTTAATTATCATCGGAGGGGGGCCCATTGGTATTGCCTGTGGGCTGGAAGCGAAGAAAAAGGGGGTTTCCTACACCATCATCGAAAAGGGGCCCATCGTGAATTCGCTGTTCAACTACCCGGTGAATATGCAGTTCTTCTCCTCCTCGGAGCGCCTGGAAATCGACGAAATACCCTTTATCAGCAAAGAAGCCAAACCCAAGCGCAACGAGGCGCTGGAATACTACCGGCGGATTGTGACGTCCAACCAGCTGAACATCCGTCTCTTTGAAAAAGTCGGTGGGATACACCGGGGGGATGACGGTTTTACCGTGCAGACCAGCCGGGGGGAATACGCCGCCCGAAACGTCATTATCGCCACGGGGTTTTACGATTTGCCCAACCTGCTGGGTGTTCCCGGGGAAGACCTGCCCAAGGTGTCGCACTACTATAAGGATCCCCACTTTTACGCCAGTCAGAAACTCGCCGTGATCGGCGCCAGCAATTCCGCGGTGGATGCCGCCCTGGAATGCTGGAGGAAGGGGGCGGATGTCACCATGATCGTCCGGGGGCCGGAAATCGGGCAACGGGTTAAATACTGGGTCCGGCCGGATATCCTCAACCGGATCGAAGAGGGCAGTATCCGGGCGTATTACAACAGCGAGGTAACCCGCATTGACGAAGAATCCATTGAGATCCGCACGCCGGATGGAATCCGGAGCCTACCCAATGACTTCGTCCTGGCCCTTACCGGCTACCAACCCAATTTTGAGTTTCTGGAACAGGCGGGAATCCGCTTGTCCGAAGATGCCAAACGACTGCCGGAATACAACCCGGAGACCATGGAAACCAATGTGCCCGGACTCTATTTGGCAGGGGTGATATGCGGGGGTATGGAAACCCACAAATGGTTTATCGAAAATTCACGAGACCACGCCCGCCTGATCCTGGACCATATTGCGGGGAACATGGAGGCCGCCGCCCTCCCGGGGAAACTGTAGCCCAGGCTACTGCCAGCCGGGGCCCGGATTGAGCCCCTGTTTTCTTCATTACAACCCAAATGCCTCCAGGATAGCCTTTTACGGCATTATTTTGGGTGAAAAAACAAACCGGTCTCCTCCTATCGGCATACATTTACCTCAAGGAAATCCGAGTTGGCCTACCCAATCGGGGATTACCGCGTTTTGTACTCAGGCCAACCCGCAGGAATCAACCCATAAACACACCCATTAATTAAAATAGAATAGTATGTCGCTCCTCACCATAATATTGAACCTTTTGTTACCCCCTGTAGCGGTCTTTATGCAGCACGGGGTCGGCACCACCCTGTTGATAAGCATTTTACTCACGCTCCTGGGTTGGTTGCCCGGTGTCATCCACGCATTTTTGGTCAATAGTTGATTGCAACCTGCCCCCGGGAAAGCAACCCCCCTGTGCGGATATGCGCACAGGGGGGTTGCATTTTTGAAGCCCTGTTAAAAAAAGTATTTATCTTAGGGCTTCCCAGCCCGCATATCAACCCACCGACAGATGTCCCATCCCTTTCGACGAATTATCATCCCGATACTTGTTATTTCTACCCTGGCCGTTTTATCCGGCTGTTCCCGCTGGGATCAGGATCCCGTGGTTCCCGTGCGACAAGGCCAGTCTATCGTCTTCCTGGGCAATAACCTGCCTTCCCGAATGATGCATTACGGGTATTTTGAAGCGACCCTGCAAGCCGCTTACCCGGACAGCCTGCTGCAGATCCGCAATATGGGGGACGGGGGGAATACCCCGGGGTTCCGGCCCCACTCCGGAAGGATGCACCCCTGGGCATTTCCGGAAGCGGAAGCACTTCTCGGGGAACTCTACCCCCCTTCCGGGAGTGAGGGCCACCTGGAAAGTCCCGACGAGTGGCTCGCCCGGCTTCGGGCAGATGTCATCCTCGCGTTTTTCGGCTTTAACGAGGTTTTTCGCCCGGATAGTTACCGGGAAATTACCCGGGACGAACTCCGCGCATTTATATCCCACACGCGCTCCCAGCTGTACAACGGGGCTTCTCCGCCCCGGCTGGTGCTCCTTTCCCCCACCGCAATGGAAGCGGTTGCCGGCGGTCCGGACCTCCCGGATTTTCGGGAAACCAACAAAAAGCTGGAGGCCTACACCGCCATGATGGAAACTGTGGCCGTCGAGGCCGGGGTGCCCTTCCTGGATCTGTTCCACCCCTCAAAAGAGTGGTTCGAAGGGGAAGAGAACCTGACCATCGACGGACTGCAACTCAACGATGCCGGCTACCGCCAACTGTCCGCTTACCTGGCCGGGCAACTTTTTGGCGTCGACGCAGGTGTCCCCGAAGATGAGGCCCTCCTCGCAGCGGTCCGGGAAAAAAACTGGTTCTGGCACAACGATTTCAAAATCCCCAACGGCGTCCACGTTTTCGGGAGGCGGTACGACCCCTTTGGGCCGGACAATTACCCTTACGAGCTCGAAAAGATCCGCCAGATGACCGCCGTCCGCGATACGGCTATCTGGAAGACCGCGGCAGGAGGGTCCTACGACGTGGCTGCTGCCGACTCGCTCACCCGTCCCCTGCCTCCGGTTCAGTCCAATTACAAGCCCGACCAGTACGGGCACGGAGGAGGTGAATACCTCTACGGGGAGGAAGCCCTGGCCACGTTTACGCTGCCACCGGGATATGAAATTTCACTCTTTGCCTCAGAATCGGATTTTCCAGAGCTCGCCAACCCGGTGCAGCTTTCCTTTGACGATGCCGGCCGCCTCTGGGTGGCCACCATGCCCTCCTACCCCCATTACCGGCCGGGCGATTCCAAACCGGATGACAAGCTGTTGATCCTGGAGGACCTCGACGGGGACGGCCGGGCCGATACGGCAAAAACCTGGGTGGACGGACTCCACCTGCCGGTGGGATTCGAATTGAGCCCGGAGGGCGTCTACATCTCCCAGGGCACCCACCTGAAGCGCTACCGGGATACGGACGGGGACGACCGGGCCGATACCGAAGAGATCGTCTTCAGCGGGTTTGACGACCACGATACGCACCACGCCATCAGCGCATTCACTTCGGATCCGAGCGGTGCGATCTATATGGGGGAAGGCACCTTCCTCCATACAAACGTCGAAACCCCGTACGGCCCGGTCCGGGGTACAAATGGCGGTTTTTACCGTTACAACCCGACCCGCCGGCACCTGGAACGGACCGCCCAGTTACCGATCCCAAACCCCTGGGGGATCGCCTTCGACCGGTGGGGCCAGCCCTTCTTCCTGGATACCTCCGGTCCGGCCCTGCGCTGGATGTTACCGGGAACCCTGCAACCTGAATACGGCATTTCCCACCCGCTACCGGCAGACATGGTCCCCGATGCACACAAGGTCCGCCCCACCTCAGGGCTCGAATTTGTCTCGAGCCGCCATTTCCCGGATTCGGTCCAGGGAGATATCCTCCTGTGCAACGACATCGGATTCCTCGGGATCAAACAACACGCCCTGCGGGAAACCGGAACCGGCTTCTCCCTGGAATTCCGGCAGGACCTGCTTCGGAGCAGCGACCCGAATTTCCGCCCGGTGGACCTGGAATTCGCCCCCGACGGCAGCCTGTACGTGGTGGACTGGCACAATATCCTCATTGGCCATATGCAGCACAACGCCCGGGACCCCTATCGCGACCACAGCCACGGCCGTATCTACCGCATCACCCATACGGAGCGGCCACTGCTGTCCGCCCCGGACCTGCAGGCGGCCCCGGTTGAAGAACTGGTCAGGGCCCTCGGAGCCCCGGAATACCGGACGCGTTACCGGGCCCGTCGGGTGCTCAGGGGGCGCGACCCGGACGCGGTTTCCGAGGCATTGAGGAACTGGACCGCCCGGCTCAACCCGGCCCACCCGGAAGCGGAACACCAGCTTCTGGAGGCCCTCTGGACCAGCTGGGGGATCGGCAGGCTCGATACGGCTTTACTGCGGGAACTCCTGGACTCAGGCGACCCCCGGGTACGCGCTGCCGGGGTTCGGGCCGTCCGTTACAATACGCATTTGCTCCCGGACCATGTGAAAATACTGGAAAGGACGGCCGGTGATCCCCATGGTCGTGTTCGGATGGAGACCCTGGCGGCAGCATCCTGGCTACCGGATTCGACGGCCCGGAACATCCTGCAAATCCTCGGCGAGTCCGGACTGGACAGCTGGAACCGCGAAGCCTTCCTTGCAGTAAGCAACCGGCTTTACGGCGAGAGGCAAAGCGATGTGGAGGACAAGGGCCCGCCGGTACCGGACGGATTCAGCGAACGGGACAGTACGTTATTTGTCAGCGGTCGGGAAATCTATCTGCGGGAAGGGTATTGCGCCACCTGCCACCAGGAAGACGGGCAGGGCCTGCCCGCTTCCGGTTTTCCGCCCCTGGCCAACAGTTCCTGGGCCACCGGTTCGCAAGAGCGCCTGATAAAACTAACGCTTAAAGGCCTGCAGGGCCCGCTGATGGTCAATGCCGTTCAGTACGACGGCAAGGTGCCGATGACGGCTTTTGAGGGTCTCCTCTCCGACGAGGAGATTGCCGCGGTGCTCACTTATGTGCGCAACGCCTTCGGGAACCGGGCCAAACCGGTGTATCCGGAATCCGTGGGGCGTATCCGGGAAGCGGTCCGGGAGAAAAAAGGATTTTATCACACAGAAGAACTGCAATAGTCCTTTGAAAAACGTCACGCCCATGAAGTACGCCACACCCATAAAAAACGCCATCCTCGCGTCCGTTTGCCTGGTGGCATGCCTCCCCGGGATGGGTTGCAGGCAAGCGGCTGAACCGACAGGGCAGGCAGCAGAAACGGAAAAAAAACCCCATGTGGTATTTGTCATCGGGGACGAGGAATATCGCTCCGAGGAATCCATGCCGATGTTGGCCGGGATTCTCAAGAGGGAGCTGGACGCGGAGGTAACGCTCTGTTTCTCGGTAGATTCCAGCGGGGTGATCGACCCAAACCGCCTGGATCATATCCAGGGGCTCGCTGCCCTGGACAGCGCGGACCTGATGGTGTTGTTTACCCGATTCCGCGCGCTGCCTGAGGCCGAACTGGCCCACATTACCCGGTTTGCCGAATCCGGTAAACCGATGGTGGGGTTCCGGACGGCCACACATGCTTTTCTCTATCCGGATTCCACGGAAAACGCCCGGATGAACAACGCCTGGCCGGCCCGGGTCTTTGGGCAGCAATGGATTACCCACCACGGACACTTCGAGGACGGGAATGACCCGTTGACAGCTGTAACCCTTGCGGAAGGCGTGGAGCATCCGATACTGACAGACGTGAATGCCTTCCAGGCGTATTCCTGGCTTTACCATGTGGACGGAGGCGATTGGGAGTTACAGGGAGATGCCGCGCCTCTCCTCATTGGGAGGTCCCTGCGCTCCAAGCACGAGATGGACGGCCGCCTGGACGAATTCCCGCTGGTCAATCCGGTTGCCTGGACCAAATCCTATACAGGGGAATCGGGGAAAACGTCCCGGGTGTTCTTTACCACCCTCGGGCATCCTTATGATTTTCGAAACCCGAATATGCGCCGACTCGCCCTGAATGGCATCTACTGGGCGCTGGGACTCGAGGTACCGGAAGACATGGACGTGTCCTATACACAGCCCTACCAACCCAATAATTCCGGGTTCGGGGAGGTCTACAAAAAAGGCCTTTTGCCGGAAGGGCAGCTCCCCTAAACCCTGTGACGGTCAGGCTACAGGACGGCTCCTGAGACTCCCATGGATGACTCCGGCACGGCTGGTAACTCGGAGGATGGCTGAAAATCCCCGCAATACGGCACGAATTTCCATGATTTCTATAATTTTGTTTATTGTTTAACATTAATTGTTAAACATTATGGGTACATTTTACCCCATAAACCGATATGATATGTTTGGATTCCTAAAATCCCGTACTCCCCGTGAGAAACTTGAGGTGCGGTACAAAAAACTCCTGGGGGAAGCCCACAAACTCTCCCAGACCAACCGCTCGCAGGGCGATGCAAAATACGCGGAGGCCGAGGCCGTCCTTAAAGAAATAGAAATGCTGGATTCGGGTGCCTGACCCGATTCCTCACAATAATCGATTCATGCAAAAACTACCCACTACCCCACCCGTGCAGGTTAACGGGACACCCAGAGAAGGCACCGGGACTGCATCGCTCCCCGAGCACCTGCAAACCCCGCTCTGCGAGGATGCCTTTGATCTGAGCGACGCCGAGAAAAAAGTCCGGATTGCATTCTATTTTCAGCGGATTATGGAAACCCTCGGTTTGGACCTCAACGACGATTCCCTCAGGGATACCCCTGCCCGGGTAGCCCGGATGTATGTGGAAGAGTCCTTTTCCGGCCTGGACCCAAAGAACAAACCCCAGGTATCCCTGTTCGAAAACACTTATCGCTACGGGCAAATGCTGGTAGAAAAGAACATTTTGTTCTATTCAAATTGCGAGCACCATTTTGTGCCCATTTTCGGAAAAGCCCATGTAGCCTATTTCTCCTGCGGCAAGGTCATCGGCCTGTCCAAACTCAACCGGATAGTGCGCTACTATGCCCAACGGCCGCAGGTGCAGGAGAGGATGACCTGCCAGATCGGGGCCGAATTGCAAAACGTGTTGGGCACCCGGGACGTCGCGGTGATCCTCGATGCGAAACACCTCTGTGTGGCGTCCCGGGGCGTACAGGACGATTGTTCGGAAACCCTCACCTCATTTTATGGAGGTTGCTTTGAAAGCCCCGAAAAAATGGCGGAATTGCAATTCTACCTCCGGGGTTGCTGAGCAGTCCTTACAACCGCAATTGCACTTTTCACAACAAAAAGGAGCCCCATGGGGCATAAATCGGTCGCCCGCCCGTTATGGTAAGCAAAATTCCGATTATGCGAAGCTTATTTTTTTCGATACTCTTTCTGGGGATTGTCGCTACGGCCACCTCCCAGCAGGGATTTAAAATCGGGGCACACGGATCGTTGCCCGTCACCTCGGAGGTCAATGACGTGGTGAGCCTGGCCGTGGGGGTGGATGCCGGTTACCTGGCAGCCCTTGGGGAAGTGGTAGACCTTGGCGCCATGGTGGGGTTTATCAACGGGTTTCCCGAAAAATTTGACAGCGGGGGCGCGGACCTGCCCAGCGTTCAGTTCCTGCCCCTTGCCGGCAGCCTGCGCATCTGGCTGTCGAACTCCTTTTCTTTTGGGGGCGATGCCGGATATGCCCTGGGCCTGAATGACGGAAATGACGGCGGGTTGTACTACAAACCCGTTATCGGATTCCTGATGGGGGCCCAGACAGAAGTAAACCTGTCCTACACAGGCATCGAAACCGACGGGAGCCCCTGGGCAACTGTCAATCTCGGGTTTCTCTACACCTTTCCGGAAGCGAACCGGTTCCGCTAAATTTCCCGGGGGCACGCGCAATCACCTGGCGTACTTTCCGGAAATCGCTATCTTAGGCGCAGACCAAACTCCTAAAATGGCAAATTTTAATATCGATGCCCGCCAGGCGATGACCTACGACGCCATCGTGATCGGGTCGGGTATCAGCGGCGGATGGGCCGCCAAGGAATTGTGCGAAAAAGGGTTGAAGACCCTGGTCCTGGAACGGGGTCCGATTGTAGAGCATGTGGCGGACTACAAAACCATGAACGACGACCCCTGGGACCTGGAACTCCGGGAATCTCTGACCCCGGAGGAACGCCGGAAACACTACAAGGGTATCCGGTCGGGATTTATCGGCAAGTCCGTGGAGCATTTTTACGCAAACGACGCGGAGAACCCCTATACGGAAGTTAAGCCCTTTCTATGGATCCGCGGCCACCAAATGGGCGGCCGATCCCTCCTTTGGGGGAAACAGACCTACCGCTGGAGCGACCTGGACTTTGAAGCGAATGCCAGGGACGGCTATGGGGTGGACTGGCCCATCCGATACAAGGATATCGAACCCTGGTATACCTATGTGGAGAAGTTTGCCGGGATCAGCGGGGAACCCCTGGGTTTACCGCAGTTGCCCGACAGCCACTTCCTGCCACCGATGGAGTTGAACTGCGTGGAGAAACACGTAAAGAGCCGTATTGAAGAGCAATTCCCCGGGCGCCACATGATTATCGGCCGGGTGGCACACCTGACTGAGCCCCTCAATGGCCGCGGGAAGTGCCAGTACCGGAACCGGTGCAGCCGGGGCTGTCCGTACGGGGCGTATTTCAGCAGCAATGCAGTGACCCTGCCGGCCGCCCAGGCCACGGGGAACCTGACAATCCGCCCCTACTCCATTGCCCAGTCCATCCTCTACGACGAAGAGAAGGGCCTGGCCAACGGGGTTCGCATTATCGACGCGGAAACCGGGGAGTCCATGGACTACCGGGCACGCATCGTTTTCTGCAATGCCTCTGCCCTGAGTACCACTCAAATCCTGCTGAACTCCAAATCGAACCGCTTCCCGGAAGGGATGGGGAACGACAGCGGGGAACTGGGGCATAACCTGATGGACCACACGTACCGGGTGGGGGCCACAGCGCGGGTCCCCGGGTTTGAGGATAAATATTACAGCGGCCGCAGGCCAAACGGCATCTATATCCCGCGTTACGTAAACGTGGACGAAGGTTCCAGGTCCCAGGATTTTGTCCGGGGCTTCGGCTTCCAGGGAGGCGGATATCGGGGAGGGAACCCGGCCAATATCCCTGAATTTGGGGCCGGTTTCAAGGACGAAATCCTCAAGCCGGGACCCTGGGAATTCTTTATTACCGGATTTGCAGAATGCCTTCCCTACCACGAAAACAAGGTAACTCTGGACACTGAAAACACGGATAAATGGGGCCAGCCTACATTGGCCATCGACTGCGAGTTCAAGGAAAACGAAAAAGCCCTGAACCGGCAGATCCGCAAGGATGCGGTTGAAATGCTCGAGAAGGCCGGCCTTGAAAATGTCATGGGTTTCGACAACGAGCATGAACCCGGCTACGGCATCCACGAAATGGGAACCGCCCGTATGGGTCGCGATCCCAAAACCTCCGTGCTGAACGGTACAAACCAGGTACACGCAGTGAAAAACGTCTTCGTCACGGACGGGGCCTGTATGACCTCGTCTTCCTGCGTAAACCCTTCACTGACCTATATGGCATTGACCGCCCGTGCAGCGGACCACGCGGTATCCGAACTCAACAAATTCAATATCTGACATGGATCGAAGAAGCGCGCTCAAGAGAACCGGACTGATGGCGGGGGCTGCCCTGGCCCTGCCAACTGCCCTGTCCCTCCTACAATCCTGCCAAAATGAAAAACGGCCGGACTGGAAACCGGAATTCCTCACGGCCAGCGAGGCAGCCCTGGTGGCCGCCCTGGTGGACACGGTCCTGCCCCGGACGGAAACCCCGGGCGGGCTGGATGTAAAGGCCGATATGTTCATGGACAAAGTCTTCGCCCGGGTGTACGACCCGGAGGCCCGGGAGGCACTCCGCAGGGAACTGGCCGCCTTTGATTCCCGGTGCATCGATGGGTATGGAGAGGTGTTTGCAGAACTCGGGGATACCGACCGCGCAAGTGTACTTAAAGCCGAGGAAGCCGCCGGCGGAAAATTCAACCCGGGGGTATGGGGGACGGCCGTAGGGGAACAGGAACCCGTCGGTTTTTACCGCAACCTGAAATCCATGATGGTCTGGGCGTATTTCTCCTCGGAGGAAATCGGCAGGAATGTACTTAGCTACGACCCGATACCCGGGGCGTTCCAGGGGTGTATCCCCCTATCCGATGTGGGGAATCGCTGGAGCCTGTAGCCGGCTTATCCGATAATCCGCCGTTCCCCGAAGAAAGGCTGTTCGTAATACCGCGTACCCGTCGCCTTGTAGAGCGCATTGGCCAGGGCCCCCTGGACAGGCGGCAGGGAAGGCTCCCCGAGACCCGTCGGGTCGATCCCATTGTCCACAAAATACGTTTCAATGGATTTGGGCGCCTCGGCGTTGCGGATTAGCCGGTAGGTATCAAAGTTTGATTGTTCTGCCCGGCCGTCCCGGAAGGAAAGCGCGCTGAATGTCGCATGCCCGATACCGTCGACGATACCACCTTCCACCTGGTTTTTGGCGCTGAGCGGATTGATAACGATACCGCAATCCACTGCGCAATACACTTTCTCCACCTTGGGCGTATTGGCTTCCACCTTCAAATCCAATACCTGGGCCACATAGGAATTGTGGCAGAAGTACGCCGCCACGCCGCGCGACAGGCCGCTGGGCGGCCCCGCTTCCCAATTCGATTTCTCCCGGACCAGTTTCAGCACACCTGCATAACGTTCCGGGTCGTAATCATTTGTTTCAGGGTCCCCGACCGGGTCGCTGATCGCCCGGTCAAAGAGTTCCAGGCGGAACTCGATCGGATCCTTACCCGCCGCCTCGGCAACTTCATCCATAAAGGCCTGCTCGGCCCCAGCGATAAAATTGGAGCGGGGCGCGCGCCAGGCTCCGGTGGTTACCAGCGTCGGCAGGGCGTGTTTCTCGGCCAAGTAGTTGTCTACTGCACCGGCGGGGAAACGGTTCTCAAATACCAGGTCGTCGTTGGTACCCACCCCGCGGACATGCCAGGCAATCAGGTTGCCCGCTTCGTCCAGGCCGGCCTTGTAGCGTATTTTATAGGAGGGCCGGTAGGTGCCCTGGGTCATATCATCCTCCCGGGAGTAAACGAGCTTTACAGGTGCCTGCATCTTTTTGGAAATCATCGCTGCTTCAACGGCGAATGTTCCGTAGAGCCGCCGCCCGAAGCCGCCACCCATCCGGGTCATCATCACATCGATCTTCTCCTTGGGCATGCCCAGGACGGAAACCAGCGTATTCTCCAGGTATTCCGGAGTTTGTATGGGGCCGAGCAACTCGGCTTTCTCCGGGGTTACATGGGCAAAGAAATTCATGGGTTCCATCGTGTTGTGGGCCAGGTAGGGCGCACTGAAGGTGCTTTCCACCACTTTGGCCGCCTGTGCAAAGGCCCGATCCACATTGCCGTCCTTCCGCGCGGGTTTCTCGGGGGCGGTTGCCAGCAGCTTCTCGAGTTCTTCTTCGTGGAATGCCGTACTCTCCAGGGTCCCGTCTGCCTCCCACTCGGCCTGCAACGCCTTCTTGGCCTGCATGCACTGCCAGGTGCTTTCGCCTACAATAGCTATCATCTCGGGGATGGCTCCCCCGTCCGACCATTGCCTTTCGGCCCCTTCCGGGTAGACCACGATCGGGAACACATCCCGGATACCGGGCATGGATTTTACCGATTCCGCGTCAACGGATTTTAATTTCATCCCGAATGCCGGCGGATGGGCCACCATGGCGATCAACATCCCCTCGCGTTGCACATCCAGGCCAAACAAGGGCTTGCCCGTTACAATCTTTGGGCCGTCCACGTTTTTGCGGTCCGTCCCGATTATCGTAAAATCCTTAGGTTCCTTCAACGCCACTTCCTCCGGGACTTCAAGCGCTGCAGCAGCAGACGCCATTTCCCCGTACCCGGCCGATTGGCCGGAGGCTTTGTGATGAAGCATCCCCATCTCGGTGGTTACCTCCTCCACCGGGACCTCCCAGGCCCGGGCCGCTGCCTCTCGGAGCATCTGTCGGGCTGTCGCCCCGGCCAGCCTGAGACCCTGCCAACCCTGTCGGATGGACTGGCTGCCCCCGGCCAGTTGGCGCGTGAAGATATCGAGGTTCAGGGGGGCCTGCTCCACAATCACGCGTTCCCAATCAATATCCAACTCGTCTGCGACGATCATCGGCATGGCCGTCTTGACATTCTGCCCGATTTCCGGGTTGGGCGACATGATGGTCACCACCCCGTTGTCGCCAATCTTGAGGAAACCGTTGATTTCAAACCACTCGTCGGGCATGGCCAGGGCAGCTTCCCGGGCGGCCTCGTCCTTGCAGGAGGCGAGCCAGCTGAAGCCGAGCATCATGCCTCCCCCCGCCAGGGCGGAAGATTTTATAAACGAGCGTCGTCCGATGGATGTTTTTATCAGTGTCATTTTCTTGGGATTAATTGGATTCTAACATGTTAAATGGGTGGCTCAAAACCCTGGATGGTGCCTGCAATTCTCTCAGGCGTACCTCAGGTAGCCGATTGGTCAGCAGCCATCCTGATGGCCTTTTTAATCCGCACATAGGTGCCGCACCGGCAAATATTGCCGTTCATAGCCGATTCGATATCCGCATCGCTGGGGTTCGGGTTTCCCTTGAGCAAGGCAGCAGCCGACATGATCTGTCCGGCCTGACAGTACCCGCATTGGGGGACGTCCACCTCCAGCCAGGCTTTCTGGACCGGGTGATCGCCGTTCTCCGAAAGGCCTTCGATGGTGGTGACTTCCTGGTCGCCTACCGAGGATACCGGCAGCGAACAGGAACGGGTTGCCGTGTCCCCGAGGTGTACCGTACAGGCACCGCACTGCGCTATCCCGCAGCCGTATTTGGTCCCGACCATATTCAGATGGTCGCGCAATACCCACAAAAGCGGGGTGGACGGATCTGCATCCACCTCCATTGAGGTTCCGTTAATTTTCAGGTTATAAACTGCCATGGATAAAAATTTTGCAATAAGTTAGTGAGTTTACCAGAATTATACCCGGACGCTACTTTGATAAACTGTTAAATCGACAGATATTTAACAATTATTAACAACGCTTCCGCATTCGAATTACATGGAAAACAAACCCCAGGTCGTGATCGTGGGCGCCGGCTTCGGCGGGATCGAACTCGCCAAGTCCCTTCGGCGTTTGCCCGTGGATGTCCTGCTGATTGACCGAAACAACTACCACAATTTCCAGCCGCTAATGTACCAGGTGGCAACTGGAGGGCTGGAGCCCGACAGCATAGCCTACCCGGTTCGGCGCATCTTCCGCCGGTTCCGCAATGTCCGGTGCCGGATGGCGGAGGTCAGCCTGGTGGACTGGGAGCGCAGCCGCTTGTTTACCTCCATCGGTACCGTGCCGTACGACTACCTGGTAATCGCCACGGGCAGCCGGACAAACTATTTCAACTTTGAATCCCTACAGGATCGGATGCTCACCCTCAAGTCGTTGCCGGATGCCCTGAACCTCCGGAGTTTCGTCTACCAGAACCTGGAAAAAGCCATCGCCAATTACAGCGGGGAGCCCCTGGAGGAAATCATGAATATCGCCATCGTGGGAGGCGGCCCTGCAGGCATTGAACTGGCCGGGGCCCTTGCCGAGATGAAAAAACACGTTATCCCCAGGGATTTTCCCGACCTCGACACCTCCCTGATGAGCATCAACCTCTACCAGAGCGGCGATCGGGTCCTTAAGGCCATGTCGGAAATCGCCTCGGAAAAAGCCCGGGAGTACCTCGAGGACCTGGGCGTCAACGTCCTGCTCAATTCCCGGGTGGCCGATTACCGGGACGACCAGGTGCATTTATCGGACGGGACCCGGTTTCCCACCGACACGGTTATCTGGACGGCAGGGGTCCGGGCCGCCCCCTTAAATGGCTTGCCGGAATCCTGCCTGCTTAAGGGGAACCGCATTGCGGTAGACCCCTGCAACCGGGTAGCCGGCCTGGACAATGTTTTCGCCATTGGCGACGTAGCCGCCTGCATTGCGGAGGCAACCCCGCGCGGCCTGCCGATGCTGGCTCCGGTTGCCCAGCAACAGGGTCGCCACCTGGCCGGGAACCTGGGTCGCTTGTTAAGGCGTCGGGATTTAGTGCCTTTTGTTTACCGCGACCGGGGCGCGATGGCCACCGTTGGGAGGGCGCGGGCGGTAGCCGACCTGCCCAACTGGAAATTCCAGGGAACTTTTGCCTGGGTGGTCTGGATGGCCGTCCATATCTATTCCCTGGTCGGCTTCCGGAACAAACTCTCCGCCCTCTACCACTGGGCTTTTAATTACCTGAGTTACGACCGCCCCCTGGGTTTGATCATCCGGCCATACCGAAGGGAAGCGCAGGATGCGGCCAGTGACAGGGGGCCGGGGCCCGGCGATTAAACCCTGGCCCGGAATCGGCGTCTAACATCCTGGGGCCTGTTCCGGCGTACCCCCTGCGCAACCCGCCGGGGATTCCCCGGGAAGCACAAATTGCACAGCACCCGGAAAAACAACAAACCTAACATCCTTAAAAAACCAAACCTGATGAAACAAATTAAACTACTGTTGATCCTTGCGATCCTGACGGGAACCTGCGGCACGATCCTGGCCCAGAATGCCGGAAACTACAAGATTCTGGTCGAAGGCTTTGACTGGGGCCCGGCGGTGAACAAAGTTGTCCTGGAAATGGGGGAAACCCTCAGCGAACCCCCTACCGGAGATTTCTCAGTTCACGCCACGCGCACCACGGACCTGGCGGAAATACCGGAAGCCATGGCAGCCGGACCCCGGACCGTCCTGAATACGTACGTATCGGATGCCAACGGCAACCGGGTCGCAGCAGGTTCCCACCTGACGCTTGTCCTCGCTGTCGGGCCCCAAATGCCGATCGGATCGCCATTCCAGTACGCTCAGAACGAAAAGGTCCGGGGCAATTTCTGGGTGGACTACCGCGTGGCGATTACCCACCTGCCCACACTGCGCACCTGGACCGAGAAAACGGGCCGGATCATGCCGCTGACAGACTCCTTTGACCTGGAGGGCTCCTTTCAGTATGCCCCCGGAAAATCCATGTCCTACGCCGCTTTCAGCCCGGCTGCAGGGGGTGGCAAAAAACCACTCATCATCTGGCTCCACGGGGGCGGGGAAGGCGGGACAGACCCCACAGTGGCCCTTCTGGGCAACCGGGCCGCTAATTATGCATCCCCGGACATCCAGGTCCTCTTCGGGGGCGCGTATGTCCTGGTTCCCCAGGCTCCGACCTTCTGGATGAATCGGGAAGGCGGCGGCTATACCCGGGGGGATGTCGAGGACATATACAACGAAGGACTGATGGACCTGATTAAGGCGTATGTCGCCGATAACCCGGGAATCGACCCGGACCGGATTTACGTGGGCGGCTGCAGCAACGGGGGCTATATGAGTCTCAAGCTGCTGTTGAAGGACCCGGATTATTTTGCGGCGGCCTTCATCAGCGCACTGGCCTACCACGCCGAGTACGTTACCGATGCGCAGATCCGCAGTATCCGGAAGGTGCCGATATGGTTTATCCATTCCAAGGACGACCCGGTGACCCTCCCGGAAGAAACAGCAGTACCCATTTACAACCGCCTGCTGGAGGCGGGGGCCCGCAATGTGCATTTCTCCTATTACGACCACGTAACGGACATAACCAACCAGTATGGGGGGGAAGGCTTCCATTACAGCGGCCACTGGTCCTGGATCTATTCCCACGCCAATGTGGCCCGCCAGGATTTTGACGGGGGGCCTGTACTGGTAAACGGGCGGCCGGTTACGGTTATGGAATGGCTGGCGGCCCAGGAGAATTGATGCGCCGCCCGTGCCGGCCGGTCAATCTGCCGTCTCGTAGGCAAACTGAACGATTCGGGCAGGGCCTATAAAACCCTGCCCTTTGGAGGCATCCCACTCTGCGGTCAGGTTCATGGCCTGTACCTCTTCCAGGGATTTTCCGCTGTTACGCGCCGCCCGGACCCGGTTGCGGATGGTCGCTACCATATCCCGGAATTCCAGGAGTTCCGGCCGGCCCATTACGGGTCCGTGGCCCGGGATAATCCGCGTGTCGTCATCCACGATAAACAAGGCCATATTCAGGTTGCGCAGCAGCCCGTCGATATCCCCTCCGGATGACTGGTCGATATACGGATACCCGTTTACAAAGTTGTCGCCCATGTGGATGGCGTTTTCCCCGGGGAAGTAGATATAGGTATCTCCGTCCGTATGAGCCGGGTCCACATGCATCAGGTGCATGCTGCGCCGGGGGCTCAGGTGCAGGGTCAGCTCGTCGTTGAACGTAATCCGGGATAACGCGGCATAGGGCGCTGGTTCGGACACTCCCCGTTCGCCCCGGTCTACGCGCATCCCCATGCGTTTCCGGACATTTTCGTGGGCCACTAAGATGGCACCCTGGTTTGCGAGGTTTTCATTGCCCCCAACGTGGTCGCCGTGCCAGTGGGTATTCACCACAAAACGCACGGGTTTGTCGGTGATTCCCGAAACCGTTTCCAGTATCTTCCCGGTCAGTTCGGCAAACTGGTCGTCGATGATATAGGCGTAATCGTCCCCGAGCGCCAGGCCGATATTCCCCCCGGCACCGAAAAGGACATACAGGCTGTCGGTAACCTGTTCCGCAGTAATCTGTACCTGGTCCCAATCGCGCTGGGCCGGAAGTTCATGTAAAGACAGGAAGGCCGCCGCAAGGAAGGCGAAAAGGCCTTTTAAGACGGGTATTCTTTGGCGGTGTATCGCGGTCGCTGGCATAACGGGATGGTTTTAAGTGTCCTGAAGATAGCCAATTCCGAATTTAGTGGCAATTCCGTAGATTTAATACCGACCAAAGCCGCATCCCATGGGGAACCGCATCCTCCTGATCGAAGACGAATACGCCATTGCCTCCTTTGTTACCCAGGGATTGCAGGAATCGGGCTATGCGGTCGCGGTTTGCTACGACGGGGAAAAGGGGCTTGAAATGCTGCAGGATGGGGATTTCGACCTGGTCATCCTGGATATCGTCCTGCCTGGGATGGACGGACGGGAGGTGGCCCGTACTATCCGGGGCCAGGGTCTGGACCTTCCGATTCTGATGCTCACCGCCCTCGGTTCTACTGAAAACGTCGTCCGGGGTCTCGATTCGGGGGCGGATGACTACCTGGTCAAGCCATTTAAATTCAAAGAGCTCGAGGCGCGGGTCCGGGCCCTTTCCAGGCGCCGGTCTTCCGGTCCCCGGGGCAACCGCACCCTCTCAGCGGGCAACCTGGTTCTCGACCGGGATGCGAAAACCGTCAGACGCGGAGAAGCGGATATCCACCTGACCGCTACCGAGTACCGCCTTCTGGAGTACCTTTTGCTCAATAAAAACCGGGTGCTGAGCCGGATTGACATCCTGGAAAGCGTCTGGGACATCACCTTCAACCTGGGGACCAATGTGGTGGATGTATACGTAAATTACCTGCGGAACAAAATCGACAAACCTTTCGATTCAAAACTGATCCACACCGTGATCGGCATGGGGTACACCCTGAAAGACAACGAACCCTAAAACCCGGACCCACTCATGCGCCTGCGAACCCGGATCACTGCCATTTTTGTCCTGCTGACCGCCCTGTTGCTCCTGGGGGTCTTTACCTTTATTTTCCTGTTTTCCGGGTTTTATACCCAAAGGGAATTCCAGGTCCGGATGGAGGGTCGCCTCTTCCAGCTGGCCACGGAGCTTGAAACCACCCCGGGGGTGCTGACTACACCCGGGCGGGTATCCACCCCGGGCCTGACCCCCAACCAGCAGCCGGCGCTGCCCGAAGAGGCGGTGGGGGTCTATCCGGTCCCTTCGCGCCCGGATATGGCCCGAATCGTTACCAACCAGGGGTTGCCCGATGCTTTTACCCGGGACCTGCTGGCAGGCGGGACGGCCGCCTGGGAACAGGGAGGGCGCTATTACCGGGGGACGCTCCTGGACCTGTCGCAGGGGGAAACCCTGCTGCTACTCAGCGCACGGGACACCTACGGGCTCAATAAACAGCGTAACCTGCTGAACCTCCTGATCCTCGCCTACGCCCTGAGCCTGGCCTGCCTGTTGTTGTTGGGCGAGTATTTTGCCACCCAGGCACTGAGCCCGATTAACCGGATCATCCGGAAGGTGCAGTCCATTCGGGCCGGAAACCTCGATGACCGTCTGGAGGTGGGCCGGGGAAAGGATGAACTCGCCGAACTGGCCGGGACGTTCAACAACATGCTCGACCGCCTGGAAATCGCCTTCGACCAGCAAAGCCGCTTTATCAACAACGCCTCCCACGAATTGCGGAACCCCCTTACGGCCATCCTGGGGCTTACCGAGGTGGGACAGGCCCGGCAGCGGGATGCCGCCTCCTACAGGGAGCTGCTGCGGGACATTGAACGGGAAGCACAACGCCTGGACCATTTGGTGGACGGGTTGCTCCAACTCGCACAGACCGGGGAATCCGGCAAAGGGTTTACCGCAGTTCCCTTCCGGGTGGATGAAATCGCCATGGAGATCAAAGAGGCGATGACTGTTTCCGGCCCGGGCGGACGGATTCGCCTGGACCTGGAAGAATTGCCTGAAGATGCGCGCGGGATTACCTTAACGGGCAGCCCGACACTCTTTAAGGTAGCCCTGGGAAATATCGTCGAGAATGCCTGTAAATACTCCGGAAACGAGCCTGTACAACTCCGGGTCCTCAACGACGGAAACGACATCCTCATCCTGGTGGCCGATAAAGGTATTGGGATTCCTTCCGGTGAACTCACCAATATTTTTGAGCCCTTTTACCGGGGTTCGAACGTCCGGTCCAGCCGGGGATACGGATTCGGCCTGCCGATGGCCTACCGGATCATCCGCCTGCACCACGGGGATATCCGAATTTCATCCCAACCGGGCAAGGGAACCCTGGTAACGATCCGCGTTCCGAATCTGCAGGGGCAGCGCGGCCTGGCTTAAAAAGAATTCTAATCCCATTCTAATCTGCTTCTTAAACCGTTCCAATCCCCGGGATGTAATTTCACACCCAATGAATATCAGCAAGTTATGAGAAATGTCCTGATCCCTACCGATTTTACCCCCGAGTCGCTTCAACTCATGGAGTACGCCCTGCTGAATTACCCCGGCGAGCCGATACATGTAGTCCTGGTCCACGGGTTCCGTTCCCCGGATTCCAAATGGGGCCTGATCCAATTCTCCACCCGCAGTGAAGTGCGCAAATTGCGGTCGGAAGACTTTGAAAATGCCCTGAACCGAATTTGCCGGACGCACGGGAAATCCATCGGGTCGGTACAGACCCTGCTTTTTACGGGGCGGAATACCCACGCCTTTAAAAATGCGATAGAACCTCTGGAGATTACCGATGCTGTCGTGCCGGAAAACGGTACCCTCAACTGCCGGAACCGACGCAGCTTCGACCCTACCCGCTATATACGCAAATGTGTGGACCGCGTAGCGGAGGTGCCTTATGAAACGGATCAAAAGGAGGCTTCAAAACAACAGTTCTCCCTCCAGAACCTGCTTAACCTGCGCACCTGACAGCAAACCTGACAGCAAACCTGCGCACCTGAATTAACCCTGGGCAGCTGATTCTAGCCCTGGGCAGCGAGTTGTTTGCGGACCATAGCGGCAAGCGTCTTCCCATCTGCCCTGCCCGCGAGTTTTTGGGTGACAACCCCCATGACTTTTCCCATATCCTGCATGCCGGCGGCATCCAGCTGGTCGATGGCGGCAGCTACCTCGGCTTCCATTTCCGATTCGCTCAGTTGTTCAGGCAGGAAACGTTCCAGGATGGCGGCCTGGGCCAATTCCGGCCCCGCCAGGTCTTCCCGGCCCTGCTTTTGGTAGATCTCCGCGCTCTCCTTGCGCTGTTTTACCTGCTTCTGTACCAGGGCAATCTCCTCTGCCTCTGTCAGGCCTTTGGCCCCTCCCTTCTCGGTTTTGGCCAGCAACAACGCCGATTTTACGGCCCGCAGCGCCTCCAGTGCCACGGTATCCTTGGCCTTCATAGCGGCCTTCATCTCGTCCATGACGCGGTCTTGTAGTGACATTATGATCGGATTTAAATGGATGACAAAGATACGCAACCCGCCCGGGGTGTAAAAATAACCCCGGCCACAAGGGCCGGGGTTCGTTCCATACAGGTCGCAGTGGGGTGAAACCTGCGTGGGGATTAATCTACATTGTCGTGGAGGAAGGAATTGTTGGAGCGGAGCCGCATCTCCTCGTTGCTGTCCTCGCTGAGGGTGGTCCTGGAAACCTTTGAATCGCCCCGTTTGGCATCGGTGAGGTCCACTCCCTGCCGCTTATAGGCAGGTTCCTTCTCAATATCGTCTATCGTAGTCCGGTTGTGCTGGAACTTGTAATTGAAGTCCTTGAGTTTCCGTCGGCGCTCGTCGGCGCGTTCCCGGAGGATCTCGCTGATCGGCCGGTCGGTGGGGTCGGCATCCGGGGTTGGGCTTTCCGACCCGGAACCCTCCACCGTCTTCTTCTCAAAAACCAGTTCGTCCTCGACGATTTTCGGTTCGTATTTTTCCGCCTTGGAAGTAGCGCCCGTCAGTTGCTGCTCCAGTTCCATGTAATCCTCCAGGCTGTATCGGGTTTCCCCTTCCTTCTTGTACTCGAGTACGGGGGTAATCTCTACGTGTTCCCGGACCTCCATGTCGCGGACATCCTCATCCAGGTCAAAAGTGATGACGTTTTCCGCGGATTCCTCCGAGTCTTCCTGCGTATCCAGCGGCATGTCGAAGTGCAGGCTGATCTGGTCCTGCTCCGGCGCATCCGCCATCACCACTTCCGGGTCCACCACTTCGATATCGTTGATCAGGTCTTTGGAATCGATGATGATGAAATCTTCATCGGCTGCTACTCCTTCCGCCACGACCTCTTCGTAAAACACATTGAAGTTGCGGATGTACTGGGTGGTGGGGATAAGTTGCTGACCTTCTTCCGCGGGCGGGGCAGCTTCCGGGGTGCGGGACGCATCCTCCCGGGCCGCCTCCGGGGTGCGGGATGCATCCTCCCGGGCCGCCTCCGGGGTGCGGGACACATCCTCCCGGGCCGGTTCCGGGGTCGCGGCCGGGTTTTCCGTCCCGGGGTTCCGGTCGGCATCATCCAGTTCCAGGGTGTGGACAACCCGCTGCGGGCCGGGCTCCGAAAGGTCTTGCTGGGCCTTTTGCTCGTCCTCCAGGGTGTGGATGATTTTTTTGGATTCCGTATTGACAATATCGTTCTGCTGGTCGATGTTAAAACCGGTGGCTATCACGGTCACGGCAATCGCCTCGCCGAGCCCCTCGTCCTCCCCGACACCCATGATGATATTGGCCCCATGGCCGGCTTCGATCTGGATGTGGTCGTTGATTTCCCCGATCTCGTCGATGGTGATTTCCTGGGAGCCGGAAACGATCAGGAGCAACACGTTCTTGGCGCCGGTAATCTTGTTGTCGTTCAGCAGGGGCGAATCCAGGGCCTTCATGATGGCTTCCTGGGCCCGCGCTGAACCGGTGGCCGCCGCAGACCCCATGATGGCGGTGCCGCTGTTGGAGAGTACCGTTTTGGCATCCCGCAGGTCGATGTTCTGGGTGTAGTGGTGGGTAATCACCTCGGCAATGCCGCGGGCCGCCGTGGAGAGCACCTCGTCGGCTTTGGAGAAGCCCGCCTTAAAGCCCAGGTTCCCGTAGACCTCCCGCAATTTGTTGTTATTGATAACAATCAGGGAGTCCACGTTGTTTCGCAACCGTTCGATACCCCGCTGGGCCTGTTCGCAGCGCATTTTCCCCTCAAAGAGGAACGGGATGGTAACAATCCCCACCGTGAGGATGTCCATCTCCTTGGCCTGCTTGGCGATGATAGGCGCAGCCCCGGTTCCCGTACCGCCCCCCATTCCGGCGGTAATGAAAACCATCTTGGTGGTCTGCTGGAGCATCTGTTTGATCTCTTCCATACTCTCCAGGGCCGCCTGCTCCCCTACTTCCGGATTCGCCCCGGCTCCGAGGCCCTCGGTAAGGGAAACACCCAACTGGATTTTGTTGGGGACCGCGCTGTTCTGCAGCGCCTGCGCGTCTGTGTTGCATATTACAAAATCGACCCCGTTGATCCCCGCCTGGAACATGTGGTTGATGGCATTGCTGCCACCACCGCCAACGCCGATAACCTTGATCACGTTGCTTTGGTTCTTTGGCAGGTCGAAGGTGATATTGTCCATTTCCATGTTGTTGCTCTTTTATTGATTTATGAATGGGTATGTGGTTGTTCTTTCAATTGCGGCTTAGCCGGCTATTCGGCGTTATCCAGAAATTCCTTGAGCCGGTCTGTCCATTTATCGAATACCGAGCGTCGCGGTTTGTCCACCTCCCCGGACTTCCCGGATGCCGGAGCCCCTTCCAGGACCATCTCCTTTTCGCCCTCCTGTGATTCCGAGGTACCGTCCTTGCGGGTATGGCGGTGTTTGTTCTCTACGGCGTTCATCAGCAGGCCCACCGCCGTGGCATAGGTAGGGCTGGCAATCTCCATGTCGGAATCCCCGGCCAGGTGTTCGTTCGGATAGCCGATACGCGTGTCCATCCCGGTGATGTATTCCACGAGTTGCTTCAGGTGCTTGAGCTGGCTGCCGCCTCCGGTCAGCACAATCCCTGCAATCAGTTTCTTTTTCTGGTCCTCGTGCCCGTAATTCTTAATTTCCAGGTACACCTGTTCGATAATTTCAACGACCCGGGCGTGGATGATCTTCGAGAGGTTCTTCAGGGTGATCTCCTTGGGTTCCCGCCCCCGCAAGCCGGGGATGGATACGATTTCATTGTCTTTGTTTTCACCCGGCCAGGCCGAACCGAATTTGATTTTGAGCAATTCCGCCTGCTTCTCGATGATGGAACAGCCTTCTTTGATATCCTCCGTGATCACGTTCCCCCCAAACGGGATGACGGCCGTATGCCGGATGATGCCGTCCTTGAAGATGGCCAGGTCTGTGGTGCCGCCCCCGATGTCGATCAGGGCCACACCCGCTTCCTTTTCCTCCTGGCTCAGGACTGCATTGGCCGACGCCAGGGGCTCCAGGGTGATGTTTTCCAGGTCGAGCCCTGCGCTCTTGATACAGCGCCCGATGTTTTTGATGGAGGAAATCTGCCCGACCACTACATGGAAATTCGCTTCCAGCCTGCCGCCGTACATCCCGATCGGCTGCTTGATCTCCGCCTGTCCGTCTACCTTGTACTCCTGGGGCAAAACGTGGATAATTTCCTCCCCCGGGAGCATGACCAGTTTGTAGACCTGGTTGACGAGCTTCTCCAGGTCTTCCTCCCCGATCACCTCTTCGGAATTCGCCCGGGTAATGTAGTCGCTGTGCTGCAGGGAACGAATGTGCTGCCCAGCAATCCCGACCGTCACTGCCCCGATCTTCAGGCCGGAATCCGATTGGGCTTCCTCCACGGCCTGCTGGATGGATTGGATGGTTTGGGTGATGTTGTTTACCACACCCCGGTGCACCCCGAGGCTTTTGGACCTGCCGATACCCAGCACTTCGATTTTACCATACTCGTTTTCCTTACCGATAATGGCGACGATCTTGGTGGTTCCAATGTCCAGTCCTACTGAATACTTCGCTTCTTCCATGCGCTTTCAGATTTTAGTGCACACCACCTGGTTGTCGAATTCCAGGCTGACTACCTCGTAGTGTGCCAGTGTTTTATCTTGAGAGGCCTTTGCGTAAAAGGCCTTGAAATTGTCAAACTTTGATTTCAGGTCCGTAACGTCTCCGAGGCGGACCACAAAATTGTCCAGGCGGAACCTGAGGCGGTAATCCGTCTCATCTTCGATATGGATCCCGATGATATTCTTGCTGAGGAACGGGTCCTCGTTGATGAATTTCAGGATCTCATACGCGTCTTCCAGGCTCTTGCCCGTAATCTTACCCGTAATGATGGGGACACGCGCGGAATGGTTGGGTGATAGCGGCATTTTTCTGCCTTCGTCGTCCAGATAAAACTGGGTATCACCCGCCACGCGTCCGATTGGATGCCGCTGGGTTATTTTCGTGATAAGCTGGCCGTCTACAGTAAGATAAACCTGGGCATTTTTCACCATTTCATGAGTCCGGAGGACCGATTCCACAGTATCCAAAACTATCGCATCTTTGGGTGTATTCCGGAGGCTGCCGAATTTTTGTATTAACAATTTATTAACCGTACTTTCCGTCAGATACAGGTTGTCGGCACCTTCAAACCGAACGGTAACTCCCGAGATATCCCGTCGGTTACTACGCACTTCTGAAAATGCGTAAAGACCTGTTATACAGATCAATAATCCTATCAGCTTCAATGTATTCCACTTAACTTGCACAACTCAACGCTTCTTTAATCGGGTCTACTTCCAGGCCAATATCCCCCGCCCCGATAGTCAGGAGGATTTGCGGGTTTTCCCGGGTGATTTCCGGGATCAGTTCGGACTTTTTTATCAGCCGTTTCCGGGGGTTTTCGATTTGATCGAGTAACCACTGCGAATCGATGCCTTCGATGGGGTCTTCCCGGGCCGGGTAGATCTCCAGCAGCCAGATGGTATCGAAGCGGGAGAGGCTCCGGGCGAACTCCGGGCCAAAGTCCCGGGTACGGCTGAAGAGGTGTGGCTGGAACACCGCCAGGATATCTTTGCCGGGGTGCATTTCCCGGATCGCATCGCAAACCGCATCGATCTCCGTGGGGTGGTGCGCATAATCATCGATAAAGATGCCTTGCTCGGTCTTGATTTTATAGGAGAATCGCCTTTCGACCCCCTTAAAGCTGCCCATGGCTTTAACCAGGCGGTCTGGTTGCTCGGCAACCTGGACCGCCATCGTAAAGGCAGCTAATCCATTCAACAGGTTGTGGCGCCCGGGTTTTGAAAACCGGACGGATTCAAAAACGCGGGTCGGCGTATGGATGTCGAAGCGATATGCCCCGTCTTCGGTACGCAGATTGCGGATGGAATACGCGGCATCGTCATCGATCCCGTAGGTAAGCCCTTCCAGGGGCAGCCCGTTGCGGACCACCAGCACCCCTCCGGGCCGGACCTTTGCGGCAAACTCGCCAAAGGTGGCCTTCAGCGTGGCGTCGTCCCCGTAGATATCCAGGTGGTCGGCATCCATGGAGGTTACGCAGGCAATGTCGGGTTCCAGGTAGAGGAAGGAGCGGTCGTACTCGTCGGCTTCCACAACCGAAAATTCGGTGCCCTCCATCAAAAAATTGCTGCCGAAATCCTCGGATACCCCCCCCAGGAAGGCCATCACTTCCAGGCCGGCCTCCCGGAGGAGGTGCGCCAGGATACAGGATGTCGTGGTTTTCCCATGGGTGCCGGCCACCGCCAGGCAACGGGAGGCCCGGCTGATCATCCCGAGTACCTGGGAGCGTTTTGTCACCTCGTACCCGCCCTTGCGGAAAAAAGCGAGTTCGCTGTGCGTTGCGGGTACGGCAGGGGTATAGATGACCAGGGTCCCTTCCGGCTGCCGGAAAGCAACGGGAATCTCGTCTGCATCCTCCCGGTAATGCACGGCGATGCCCTCTGCCTCGAGTGCCCGGGTAAGCGGAGTAGGCACCTTGTCGTAACCGGCTACCTCCCGGTTGCTCCTGACGAAATACCGGGCCAGGGCGGACATGCCGATGCCCCCCACACCAATCAGATAGACCCTATGTACACGGGAGAGTTCCATCAGGCTTTCAGGATTTTTTCTATTTCGTCCACAATCTCGCGGGTTGCCCCTGGGCGCCCCAGCGCCCGGAGGTTGTCTCCCATTATTTTCATCCGGGCCGGGTTGGCCAGCAATTCGCCCAAACACGCCTCAAAGCGGTTTTCGAGTTCAGATTCCGGCAGCATAACGGCTGCGTCACGCTCCACCATGGCCCGGGCGTTCTTGGTCTGATGATCCTCGGCCACGTTCGGGGACGGGATGAATACCACCGGTTTCCCGATCAGGCTGAGCTCCGATACGGAGCCGGCGCCAGCGCGGCTGATAATGATATCCGCCGCCGCATAGGCAGTTTCCATCTCGGAGATAAAGTCCAATACGCGCACCTGGTCGGAATCGCAATCCCGGTAGGTTGGGTAATACCCTTTCCCGCATTGCCAGATAATCTGCAGGCCCAGGTCCTGGAGAAACTGGAGTTTCCCGCCGATCAATTCGTTGATCCGGCGGGCGCCCAGGCTGCCTCCGAGGACCAGGAGGGTCTTCTTTCCGGGGTCCAGCCCCCATTTAGACCGGCTAGCAGCAGGATCCGGCAGGTTGCCGGCCAGGCTGCCCCGGACCGGGTTGCCGGTCAGCACAATCTTATCCGCCGGGAAATACCGGTCCATGCCCTCATAGGCCACAAAGATTTTCCGTGCCCTGCCCGCCAGGAGCTTGTTGGTGATGCCCGCATAGGAATTCTGCTCCTGCAACACGCAGGGAATGCCCCTGCCGGAAGCCACCCGCAGGGTCGGGCCGCTGGCAAAGCCGCCGGTTCCCACCACCAGGTGCGGCTGGAATTCCTTCACTATTTTACGTGCCTGCATCATACTTTTTATCAGTTTCAACGGGAAGATCAAATTCTTCCAGCTGAGTTTCCGGGCCAGGCCGCTGATCCAGAGTCCCCGGATCTCGTAGCCCGCCTGGGGCACTTTTTCCATTTCCATCCGGTCCTGTGCCCCCACAAAAAGGAACCGGGCGTCCGGGTAGCGCGATTTCAACTCGTTGGCAATCGCCACCGCCGGATAAATGTGTCCTCCGGTACCGCCCCCGGAGAGTAAGAACCTATAGTTGTCCACTCAGTACCTCCAGAGGATGTTCCTCCGTATTTTGTTCGATTTCCTTTTGTTCGTCCTGTTTCCGGCTCGCGCTCAGGACCACCCCGATGGCCAGGCAGGTCATCCAGATGGACGTTCCCCCGGAGCTGATGAGCGGGAGGGTCTGGCCCGTTACCGGGAATAACTCCACGGCCACCGCCATGTTGATAAGCGCCTGGAAGACAATCGGCAGGCCCACGCCGATGACCAGTAGCTTCCCGAATACGGTCTGGTTGGCATTGGCCACCACCACTATCCGGAACAGCAGCAACATGTAAAAAAACAGGAGGCTCAGCCCGCCTAATAACCCGTACTCCTCAATGATTATCGCATAGATAAAATCCGAGGAGCTCTGCGGGAGAAAATTCTTCATAACGCTTTTGCCCGCGCCGTTGCCGATGAGGCCCCCGCTGGCAATGGCGATTTTCGCCTTTTCTATCTGGTAATCCCCTTCGCTGTCCGTCCCGTCCCAGAAACTCTCCACCCGGCTGATCCAGGTATCCACCCGGTTTGGGAAGACCCCGGGCATGGCCTTGGCCAGCAAGACAAAGAGCGCGAGGGTGACAATGCCCGCCCCGATGATGCTCAACAAATACTTTGTCGGGTACCCCCCGAGGAAACAAAGCATCAGGACCATGCAGAACAGAATGGCGGCGGTGGAAAAGTTAGCCGGCAGGATGAGGATCAACACCAGAAAAACCGGTAACCACAAGGGCAGGATACTCTCGGTAAACCGGATTTCCCGGTCCCGGATCTTGCTCAGGTAGCGCGCGGTATAAATCATCAGGACCACTGCCGCCAGGTTGGACGTCTGGAAGGTGATCCCCACCACCGGGAGACGGATCCAGCGGCTGGCGTTGGCACCTTCGATGGTGGTTCCCTGGGCCAGCGTATACCCCAGCAGGACCAGGACCACCGGCAGGGCGATGATCGAGAGCCCTTTAAAGAAATGCGTGGGGATTTTATGTACGCTGTAGATGATCCCGAAGCCGAGAACGAGCAACAACCCGTGCTTGAGCAGGTGCCCCACCGTGGTGCCGTTGCCCACCACATAGACCAGGTTGCTGCTCGCGCTGTAGACCGGCAGAAAAGAAAACAGGGCCAACAGGGCCACGACGCCCCAAATGGCCTTATCTCCCTCCAGGCTTTTCAGGATCCCTTTCATCTATAGTGCTTTTACCGCGTCCTTAAACTGGTCGCCCCGGTCCTCGTAATTTTTAAACAGGTCAAAGCTCGCACAGGCCGGGGAGAGCAGGACGTTATCCCCCCGCTCGGCAATTTTGTAGGCCACCTTCACGGCCTCGGACATCGCATAGGTCTCCACGAGCAGGTCAACGGCATTGCCGAAGGCCTCCACAATCCGGCTGTTGTCGGCCCCCAGGCAAATAATGGCCTTGACCTTTTCACGGACCAGGGGCATCAGCGGTTTGTAGTCGTTGCCCTTATCGACGCCGCCAACAATCCACACCGTCGGGGCCGTCATGCTGTCCAGGGCGTAAAACGTGGCATTTACGTTGGTGGCCTTGGAGTCATTGATATACTGGACGTGATGAATCTTGAGTACCCGTTCCAACCGGTGGGGCGCCCCCTGGAAATTGGCGACGCTCTCCCGGATGCTCTCCTTGCGGATGCCGAGCAACCGGGCCACCGTGGCGGCGGCCATCGTATTCTTCATGTTGTGTCGGCCTTCGAGGGCCAGCGTGTCGTTGCTCATAGTAAGTGGCGTATTTTCTTTTTCCAATTGTATGTTTATATCGTTTCCTTTCAGCCAGCCGGCGGCCCCGGGATCTTCTTCCAGGGTCAATGGGAGGAGGTTGGCGGCAAAATCCTCCGGGTTTATTTCCCTTGCCAGCACCGGGTCGTCCCGGTCAAAAACCAGGAAATCCGAGGGCCCCTGGTTCTCGGCAATCCGCTTTTTTGACGCGATGTATCGGTCCATCCGGTATTCGTACCGATCCAGGTGGTCCGGGGTAATATTTGTGATCACCGCAATGTGCGGCCGGAAACCCAGAATGTCGTCGAGCTGGAAGCTGCTGACCTCCAGCACGTAGCAGGGGTGGGATTCCCGGGCTACCATGGCTGCGAAACTATCGCCGATATTCCCCGCCAGGGCCGCATCCATACCCCCCTGCCGCAACAGGTGGTGCGTGAGCATGGCCGTGGTGGTCTTTCCGTTGCTCCCGGTAATGGCCACCAGGGTGGCCTGGCAATACCAGGAGGCGAATTCGATTTCCGAAATCACCGGTACGCCCCTGGCCACAAGCTGCTCCACCAGGGGGGCCGTGTCCGGGATCCCCGGGCTTTTCACGCACAGGTCCGAGTCGAGGATCCGCGATTCGCTATGCCCGCCTTCTTCCCAAAGAATGCCAGTCTGATTAAGAACGTCTCTGTATTTTTCGGCTATCGGCCCATTGTCCGATACAAATACCTCAAATCCTTTTTGCTTCCCCAGCAGGGCCGCCCCAACTCCGCTTTCGCCTGCGCCCAGGACTGCCAACCTGCCGCCCTGCCGAAGCACTGCTACCTGCCGCGCCGTATCCCGTTTTGCCCCTGTTGCCATATCAGCGCACCTTCAGGGTGACGATGGTGACGATGGCCAGCAGGATCCCGATAATCCAGAACCGGGTCACGATTTTACTTTCGTGATACCCCATTTTCTGGTAGTGGTGGTGCAGGGGCGCCATCAGGAAAATCCGTTTCCCCTCCCCGAGCCGCCGCCGGGTATATTTGAAATAGCTCACCTGCAGCATCACCGAGATGGATTCGGCGAAAAAAATGCCGCAGAGCAGCGGTATCAACAATTCCTTGCGCACGATGATGGCAATCACGGCAATGACGCCCCCGATGGTCAGGCTGCCCGTATCGCCCATAAATACCTGGGCGGGATATGCATTATACCAGAGGAAGCCCACGAGCGCCCCCACGAAGGCGGCGATGAACACCACGAGTTCCCCGGCCCGGGGGATGAAAAATATATCCAGGTAATCCGAAAAGATGGCGTTCCCCGAAACCCAGGCAAATATGCCCAGTGTGAGCACGATGATGGCCGATGTCCCGGCCGCCAGCCCGTCGATACCATCCGTCAGGTTGGCCCCGTTGGAAACTGCGGTCACAATGAATATCACAATGGGGATGAACAACATCCAGCCGTATTTCTCAGCCCCTTCCCCGATCCAGCTTACCCATTGGCTGTAATCGAGTTCGTTGTCCTTGAAAAACGGGACATTCGTTTTCAGGGACTTCACCTCCTGCCCCTCCACCTCCTGTAATTCAAAGGATTCCGTAATCACGGTGGTGTTCTTTTCCTTCATGGTGACCTCCGGGTGGAAATACAGCGTGGCCCCCACGATGAGCCCGAGAACCACCTGGCCCGTGATCTTGAACCGCCCTTTGAGGCCTTTCTTGTTCTTTTTAAAAATCTTGATGTAGTCGTCGATAAACCCGATAACCCCCATCCAGAGGGTGGTAATTATTAGGAGGATCACATAGATATTGTCGAGCCGGGCAAATAGCAGGGTGGGAATCAGGGTGGAAACGATGATGATGATCCCCCCCATGGTAGGCGTCCCGGCTTTTTCCTGCTGCCCCTTGAGGCCCAGGTCCCGAACGGTTTCGCCAATCTGTTTGCGTTTGAGGAAGTTGATTACCCGTTTCCCGTAGGCGGTTGCAAGCACCAGGGAGAGCAACACGGCCATGGCCGCGCGGAAGGTCAGAAACCTAAAGAGCGACGCCCCGGGGAACTGGTACGTGCTTTCCAGATACTCGAACAGGTAATACAACATGCGTTGCCGTCTTTTATCGTTATTGCACCAGGTGCATTGATTCGTTCTTTATTCATACTTCCGAAGCCAGCCGCTCGAGCACCTCGCTGACCAGTTTGTAATCGTCGAAATCCCTACGGACCCCGGCAATTTCCTGGTAGGTTTCGTGCCCTTTTCCGGCAATCAGGATAATGTCACCTCCTCCGGCCATCTTGCAGGCGGTTCGGATGGCTTGTTCCCGGTCCTCGATTACGAGGACTTTCCGGACATTCTGGGGTTCCACCCCGGCCTCCATTTCCGCGATGATGTCCCGCGGGGGTTCGCGGCGGGGGTTGTCTGATGTGAATATGGCCGTTTCACTCATATCGGATGCGATATGACCCATAACCGGACGCTTAGACTTGTCACGTTCACCACCACACCCCACTACGGTGATGACGCTTTCATTTCCAGTCCTCAATGCATTGATTGTTACCAACACATTTTTTAAGGCGTCCGGAGTATGGGCATAATCAACAATAGCCGTTATGCGCTGCTTCGACACAAAATATTGGAAGCGGCCGTCAACTGTTTGCAGGCCGCTGAGTAATTGTAATATCTCGAGCTGTCCGAGCCCGAGCAGGCTGGCGGTCGCGTAGATCGCCAGTAAATTGTATGCGTTGAACTGCCCGATGAGCTTGGTCCAGACCTCGTTGTCCTGGATCTTGAGCAGTTGCCCGTCCAGCTGCTGTTCCAGAATCTGCGCGCGGAAGTCCGCATAGGAGCGAAGCGCGTAGGTGAGCTTGCGCGCCCGGGTGTTCTGGATCATGAACAGGCCGTTCTTGTCGTCGGCATTGGTCAGCGCAAATGCGCTTTTGGGCAGGCCGTCGAACAGTTTTTTCTTGGTATCCCGGTAATCGGCAAAATCCTTGTGGTAGTCCAGGTGGTCGTGGGAAAGGTTTGTGAAGATGCCCCCTTCAAAAACCAGGCCCTCTGTCCTGCGCTGGGCAATGCCGTGGGAACTGACCTCCATAAAACAGAATTCCACACCCGCCTCATTCATCCGGGACAGGTATTTATTGATCGTCAGGGAATCCGGAGTGGTCAGCCGGGTGGGGAATTCCTGGTCGTCCACCATGATTTTGATCGTCGAGATCAGCCCCACCTTGTATCCCGCCTTCTTAAAAAGCTGGTAGAGCAGCGTACTCACCGTGGTCTTCCCGTTGGTCCCGGTAACCCCCACCAACCGCAGGTTGGCAGACGGGTTCCCATAATAGTTCGAGGCCATCACCGCCAGGGCCAGTTGCGTATCCGCGACTTCCACGTAGGTCACCCCGTCCGCCAGATCCTGGGGGAGTTCCTCGCAAATCACTGCGCGCACCCCGTTTTTCACCGCCCCGTCGATAAACCGGTGGCCGTCGGCCTCCGTTCCCCGGATTGCCACAAACGCATCGGACGCGCCGGTTTCCCGGGAATCGAAACGGATCGATTCAATGCCCACAGCGGTACTGCCGCTGACTGCGTGGAGGGATACCCCGAACAACAAGTCCTTGAGTTGTTTCATGAGAGTTCCAGGACAATTCGTTTGACTTCTCGGACTTTGGTTCCCTTGGAAACCGATTGCCGTTTTACCTTGCCGTTTCCACGGACTTCCACCTGCACCCCGAGGTTTTCCAGGATGGATATTGCGTCCATCCCGCTCATCCCCCGCAGGTCCGGCAGCGTTTCCGGCGCCTGGCGCGAGGTTTCATAGTATTTTTCGTATTCCGCTTCCAACCCGGAAGGGTCAATTTGAATCCCGGCCAGGTATTGCTCGCGGGGTTTATTGGCGATAACTTTCTGGGCCACCGACCGGAATACCGGCCCCGAAACGTCCGCCCCGTAGTAGCCCACGCTTTTGTCGGGTTCGTGGATAACCACAATACAGGAGTACTGGGGGTCGTCCGCAGGGAAATAACCCGCAAACGTGGAGATATACGCCAGTTTTTCCGGGTCCTTGTGCGCGTAATTCTTTTGGGCGGTACCTGTTTTACCTGCCAGCGACAGGTAAGGGGAATACAGGCTGCGGCCCGTTCCGTGCTCCCCGGATACCACATTCTTCAGCAGCCGTTGTACCTTCCGAACCGTTTCCCGGGAACATATGGCCGGGTTGATCACCTCTTTTTCGAACCGCTCCACTGTCCGGTCCCATTCCCGAACCTCCTTGATGAGCCGGGGACGCAACAGCTCCCCGTCATTGGCGATCGCATTGTAGAAGGCGAGCGTCTGAAGGGGCGTAAGGGACACTTCATAGCCGTGGGACATCCAGGCCAGGGAAATGCCCGACCACCCTTTATCCCCCGGGTTCCGGAGTACGGGTTTGCCCTCTCCCTTGATCGGCATGCCCAGCGGCTGGGCGAGCCCCATTTCCATCAGGCGGTTAACAAACCGCTGCGGGTTCTCCTTATATCCATTGTGGATGATCTTGGCGAAAGCCGTATTGGAGGATACTTCAAATGCCTTCCCGACGGATATTTCCCCATAGCCCCCGTGTTTCGAATCGCGGACCACGCGGTCGTAGATGCGCCAGTAGCCCTTTCCGGTATCCACCACGGTACTCGTATCCACCACCTGGTCCTCCAGGGCCGCCACCAGCGACATGAGTTTAAAAGTTGAACCCGGCTCGTGGGATTCGCCAATGGCGTAATTCAGCCGTTCGTAGTACGTCCCCTCGGAGGTGCGCCCCAGGTTGCTGATCGCCTTGATCTCCCCGGTGCGGGTTTCCATCACGATTACCGTACCGTGTTCCGCCTTGTAGTGTTCCAGTTGCCGCAACAGGGCATGGTGGGCGATGTCCTGTATATTGATGTCGATGGTAGACACCACGTCATACCCGTCCTGGGGCTCAATAATATTGTCCAGGCCGATGGGCTTCCACTGCCCCTTGGCAATTTTCTGTTTGAGGCGTTTGCCTTCAACCCCCCGGAGGTAGCCCCCGAAGGCGCCTTCCAGGCCCACCCGGGTGGCATAGCCGTTTTCATCAAAGCGCTCGTATCCGACGCTGCGTTCGGCGATTTTCCCTAGGGGGTGTTCCCGCACGGTACGCTGCTCCACGATGATCCCTCCCTTGTACGGGCCTTTGCGGAACAAGGGAAATTCCCGGATCGCCATGTATTCCGAGTAATCCAGGTTCCGGGCCACCAGGAGGTACCGGTTTTTGTTGGCACGGCCCTTGCGCAATAGCTGCTCGTAATAAGCCGAAGGTTTCCCGAGCAGGTCGGACAGGGCGCGGGAGAGCGGCCCCACCCCTTGAGAAAAATCCGCATCGGAAACGGTCACCGCATCGAATCGGATGGTGTATTTGGAAACCGAAGTGGCCAGCAGGCTCCCGTCCTCGGAGTAGAGGTTGCCCCGGTTTGGGGCGATAGTAAAGAGCTTTTCGGTCCGCTGCATGGCGAGCTCCCGGTACTTATCGCCGTCCACCGTCTGGATGTTGACCAGCTTGAACACCACCGCCCCGGCAAAGAGGAACAGCCCTCCGGCGACAATATACAGGCGTACGAGTATGTTCTTCGGGGTGATAGCCACGTTATTCCTCGGGTGTTACGATTATTTTATTCGGCGGCGTTTCGGCCGGGAGCAACCCGGCTTCCTTCACGCTTTCGCGGATGGTTGATTCCAGTTTCAGCCGCTGGGCCTGCGACCGGATCTCGACAAATTCGCTGCGCAATTCCTTTACTTCCTCATTGAGTGCCGCCAGTTGGTGTACTTTTTTATCGGCAGCATGCGAACTGGCGATCATGATGGTGGCCAGCCCGGAGATAAAAACGATAAAAGCCCAATTCTTGGGGGCGTCCCCGCTTACCAGGAAGGTGCCTCTAAGTATGGATACCAAGCGTTTTCTCATGCTTCTCAATCAATTGACGGACCGCGTGTCCGTTGTTTCAATATCTGTGCGTTCTGCTATTCTGAGTTTGGCGCTCCGGGCCCTTGGGTTCTCCTCCAACTCGTCATCCCCGGGGACAATGAGCTTACCGACTTTGCGAAAGGGCGCCAGCGGGTTTCCGTAAAAATCCTTGTCAACCTCCCCCTCGAATTTCCCGGTCCGGATAAACCGCTTCACCAGTCGATCTTCCAGGGAATGGTAGCTGATCAGGCTCAAACGCCCCCCGGTCGGCAAGAGCGCAGCGGTCTGTTGCAAAAACGCCTCCAGAGCCGCGAGCTCCTGGTTCACCTCCATCCGGATGGCCTGGTAAATCCGGGCGAGCACCTTGTTCTCCTTGCCGCGGGGCAAGAAGGCGCTAACCGCTTCATTCAGGCCGTACGTGGTCTGAATGGACGCCTTGTCCCGCGCCCTGACCAACTCCCCGGCTATCTTCCCGGCGCTGCGGAGTTCCCCGTATCGCTGCAACACGCTGCGCAGCTTTTCAAAGGAATAGGTGTTGACCACATCCCGGGCCGTGATTTCCGCCCGGCGGCTCATCCGCATGTCCAGCCCGGCGTCGAAGCGGGTGGAAAACCCGCGTTCCGCACGGTCGAATTGATGGGAGGAAACCCCGAAATCCGCGAGGATCCCGTCTACCTTCAGAATGCCATAGAACTTCAAAAACTGTCGTATATACCGGAAGTTTTCCCCAATCAGCAAAAACCGTTCGTCTTCCGGTTTATTGGCCAGGGCCTCTTCGTCCTGGTCAAATGCAATCAACCTCCCTTTCGGCCCCAACCTGCCGAGGATTTCCCGGCTGTGTCCGCCCCCGCCAAAGGTGACGTCCACATAGGTGCCGTCCTCCCGGATCGCCAGCCCGTCGACCGACTCCCGGAGCAGGACCGGTTTATGATATTTCATCTCCGTCATCCCCCATCACCTCCTCGGCGAGGTCTGCAAAATCAGCAGCCGTCTCTTCGAGTACATTCTCATAGCTGTCCTTGTCCCAGATCTCCACAATATTAATTGCCGAGCTCAGGACAACTTCCTTGCCGATCCCCGCCACATCAATCAGGTTCTTGGGGATGAGCAGGCGGCCCGTGGCATCGATTTCCACCAGCTTGACCCCGGCGGTGAACCGCCGGATAAAATCATTGTTCTTTTTGCGGAAACGGTTTTTTTTGTGCATCTGCTGCATCAGCTGGTTCCACTCGGCCATGGGATATAACTCCAGGCAGGGCTGGAACACGGAACGCTTGATGACAAATCCCTCGTTCAGGATGGGAACCATCTGGTTTTTCAGCGCCACAGGGATCATAATACGGCCCTTGGAATCGGCCTTGCATTCATATGTCCCGATGAAGCTGATCACAGTTAAAGCTGGTTGTTTGGTATTATAAAACTCAAATATATAGAAATTATTACCACATTTTACCACAAATTACCACTTTGTTCATAAAAAATAGGGATTGCACCCGGAAGTCGCCAATCTGTTCCGCAATTCCGGGCGGTTTCGCAGTGGGAAGGTTGCCTGCCGCTATTCCGCCTTCAATAGCGTCTTCCAACAGGCCCGGGAAGGCCTTATAAAACCTTGCCATATGGTGGAAATGCCTATATTTGCCAACTGACAGCAGCAACCGCCTGTATGAAAGACCAGATTATCAAAGACGGTAAATACCGGTACATCGAAAAGGGCGAAGGGACCCCGATGATTATCCTTCACGGTTTGATGGGCGGCCTGAGCAACTTTCAGGGCGTCTCGGATTATTTCCCCGAAAAGGGCTACCAGGTCCTGATCCCGGAACTCCCCATCTACGACATGCCGCTTATCAAGACGAACGTGAAGAATTTTGCGCGTTTCCTGGAAGGGTTCATCGAGTACAAGGGGTTAAAAGACGTTATCCTGCTGGGGAATTCCCTGGGGGGGCATATAGGCCTGCTGCATACCAAGATGTTTCCGGAAGTAGTCCGGGCCCTGGTCATCACAGGGAGTTCCGGTTTGTACGAAAGCGCCATGGGCGACGGTTACCCCAAACGGGGCGACTACGAATTCATCAAGAAAAAGGCCGAGGACGTTTTCTACGACCCCAAGGTGGCCACCAAGGAAATCGTGGACGAGGTATACGCCACGGTGAACGACCGGATGAAGCTGGTCAAGACGCTCGCCATCGCCAAAAGCGCGATCCGACACAATATGTCCAAGGACCTGCCGGCCATGAAGACGCCCACCTGCATCATCTGGGGGGAGAACGACACAGTAACCCCGCCCAATGTGGCCAAGGAATTCCACGAACTGCTGCCGGATTCCGATTTGTTCTGGATCCCGGAATGCGGGCACGCCCCCATGATGGAACATCCGAAGGATTTTAACCGCATATTGGCTGGCTGGCTGGAAAAGCGCAACTTTTAAGGCAGCGAACCAAACCCCGGGCCTGCCCGGTAACCCGCCGTTTTTATGAAAATCCGATCTGCAGAATTCGTCGTCAGCAATACCGACGTGTCCCGGTGCCCTGCCGAGCCCCTGCCGGAATACGCTTTTATCGGCCGTTCCAATGTGGGTAAATCCTCCCTGATCAATATGCTGACCGATCGGAAACACCTGGCAAAGATCTCGGGCCGGCCGGGTAAAACCCAACTCATCAACCACTTCCGCATCAACGACAACTGGTTTTTGGTAGACCTGCCGGGATACGGGTATGCCCGGACTTCCAAAAAGGACAAGGCCGCCTTTCAAAAACTAATCCACCGGTATTTCAGGGAGCGGCGGCAATTGCTGTCGGCATTTCTGCTCGTGGATATCCGCCACGAGCCCCAGCCCATCGACCTGGAATTCATGGAATGGCTCACCGGCGAAGGAATACCCTTTGCCCTGATCTTTACCAAAGCGGACAAACTCAAACCCGGCGCCGTATCCAGGCATACGGACGGGTACCTGCAGGCCATGCGCAACGCCGGGTGGGAAGCCGACCCGCCTTTCTTTGTGACCTCCTCCCTGAAGGGGATCGGCAAGGATGAGGTTCTTGCTTATATCGGGGAGATCAATCAAAATTTCCGGGAGGCTTCCGGGGGACCCCCCCAATAAAAATTACGCCAGAACCCCGCAAACTGCCAGCAGCCCCCGGCATTCACGCCAGCCGTTCCCGCAATACGTCCACCAGGTCCTCGAGCCGTTTGACCGCATTCAATTCCCGTGCGGAAAGCAGTATCCGAAGGTGTCCGCTGCGCACTTCCAGCACCGCAGGCAAGGCAACAGCCTCCAGGTCCTTTTCGGCCTGGAGTTCCCGGTATTCATCGCGGTGCAGGAAATGGACGGGCCTGTCCACGGCCTGCAGGAACGCCCTCCAGGACTCCCGGGGCCCTATCGGGCCGTGCGTGAGTTTACAGAGGTTGCAGCCGTAGGTATCCGGACGCATATACTTATGAAGCGTATCCCAAAAAGCCTGGCGCCATCCGGTATCCGCATTGTAGACGAATACCAGGGTTCCGTCTTCCTCCAAAAATTCCGTGTTCATTTTTGTCTTCCTTTCCTTTCTGGCACTGCGCGCCCTTTTCAGTTGGTTCCTTCTTAGGTCAATTCCTTACAATCCCATCTCCTTTAACCTTTCATTAGGCCGGCCCGGCCGGGGAGTTCAGTAAATTAGCCGGAAGTGAAACCGGATATCCATTAAGTTATGAAAAAGATTGTACATCCCTCAGGAGATCGGGGGTTCGCCGACCACGGTTGGCTGAAAAGCAGGCACAGCTTCAGTTTTGCATCCTTCTACGACCCGGATAAAATTCAGTTCGGGGCACTGCGCGTCCTGAACGACGACCGCGTGGCTCCCGGGAAGGGGTTTGGCACCCACCCGCACCGGGATATGGAGATCATTTCCATCCCCCTGGAGGGCGCTCTGGAACACGAGGACAGCATGGGTAACAAAGCGGTAATCCGCGAGGGGGATATCCAAGTGATGAGTGCCGGCACCGGCGTCCGCCACAGCGAATACAATAAAAACCAGGATCGGGAGGTAGCCTTCCTGCAAATCTGGATCCTCCCCGATACGCCCGGGGTGAGCCCCCGGTACGATCAAATCCGGCTCGACCCGGCTGCCGCGCGAAACAAATGGTTTACCGCCCTGGGCCCGCAAGGGAAACACGACGGCCTGTGGATCCACCAGGATGCCTGGCTGCACCTCGGTCACTTTGAATCCGGACAAACACCCCGCTACTCGCTGAAGGCGCCGGAACACGGGCTTTATATTTTTGTCCTGGAAGGTGAAGTGCAAGTGGCGGATACGCGGCTGGCCGACCGGGATGCCCTGGGGGTCTGGCAAACTGGCTCGGTGGACTTCGACATCCTGGAGCAGAGCCGCATACTGCTTATCGAGGTGCCGATGGCGGAACAGGCAGGTACCTGAATCGAGCAATCCAGCAAATTTGATATTTGTCATGAATTATTCGTATCCTAGGGGGTAGATTTACAATCAAACCTATATTCAACGCATGGAACGCATCAACGACATCCTTGTCCCCTTTGATTTTTCCCCACCTTCCGAACAGGCCCTGGCCTACGCCCTGGATTTTGTGGGAAGCCGCCCCGGCAAAAAGATCACCCTTTGCTTTATGCAGGAAAAAGAAGACCTGAAGGCCCTGGAGAAACAGTTTGCGGATATTCGCGCCGGACTCAGCAAAGCGTTCCGCTCCGAATTGGACTGGGTGCATTTTTCGCCCCCGTCGGTGCCCGGCCTGATTGACAAGAGCCGGGAACTCCACACCGACCTGATCCTGATGGGCACTTCCGGCTCCCAGGATCCGGAGGGAACCACCCACACCTCGCAAACCGTCCTGTCCACGGATTGCCCGGTTTTGGTAATCCCCCAGGGGGTCCCGGAGGAATTCCGCCTGAAGAAAATCGCCCTGGTACTCGGCAGCAACGAAATAGACGACCCCAAGGATCTGGGGACCTTGCTGAATTTTGCACGAACCTTCAATGCGCAGGTGCACGTGCTGACGATTCAGACCACCCCTGGCGTATACGGGTATTCCAGGGAGGAAGAAAAGAACGAGCGGCTACTCGAGTACTACCTGGAAGATTTCTATGCCCAGCATACCTTTATAGAGAGTGACGACATGGTGGAAGGGATTTTTGACTACGCCCAGGAAAAAGAAATGGACCTGATTGCCATCCTGCCACGCAATCACGTGCGCAATGGCAAGCCGTCCGAGGGACGGCTCACCCGGATCCTGACCCTGCAATCCCGAATCCCCCTGCTGGCCATCGAGCACTAAGGACCTCTTATATGTCCTTGCTCCTGACCACTTGTCGGCCATTGGAGTCATTAAAAGGCCGATTTAAATAGAAAGCAACCATTTATACGTAATTTCCGCGGCAAAACGAATTGTACACACCGAAATACCACCCAATATGTCGCAACCCGTCTCCCCCTACCGCAACTGGTACCACCCGTACACCCCCGACCGGAAATACGCCCGCCGTGCAGCCTACTTCAGCATGGAGTTCGGTATCGACCAGGGGCTGAAAATCTATTCCGGGGGCCTGGGCTTTTTGGCCGGCTCCCACCTGAAGTCCGCCTTTGACCTGAAACAGAATATGATCGGTATCGGGATGCTTTGGAAATACGGCTATTACGACCAGGAGCGGCAGCAAGACGGCACCATGGCATCCCGCCTGGTGGAAAAAAGATACGATTACCTCCAGGATACGGGGATTGAGCTTTCGGTGGCTATTAATGACAACCCGGATGTTCGGGTTCGGGTCTGGGTACTCCCACCGGATGTCTTTCAGACAGTACCCCTGTACCTGCTCAGCACGGATGTCCCCGACAATGACCACCTTTCCCGGACGATCACCGACCGCCTCTACGACCCGAATGACGAAACGCGAATCTCCCAAAGCATTGTACTGGGAATCGGCGGGGCAAAGCTTGTCGGGCTGCTGGGAGGGGCCGACTGCTACCACCTGAACGAAGGCCATGCACTCCCGGCTTTTTATTACCTGCGCGACCAGGGGGTTCCCTCCTCCCAAATGGTCTTCACCACGCATACGCCGGAGAAAGGCGGAAACGAAACCCGCAATGGCTACCACCTGAACAACCGCGGATTCTTTGGCCGCCGGTTGCCCGACCCGGAATTGCGCCGGCAACTCGTCGGGGAAGAGCTCAATTATACCGTATCGGCCCTTCGGCATTCCAAAAAGGCGAATGCGGTTTCCAAACTGCACGCCCGGGTGGCCCGGCAGATGTGGCAACCCTTTGGCCTGGATTCCCGGATCGTCCCCATTACCAATGCCCAGCACCCGGGATACTGGACGGATCCTGCACTGCAAAAGCACTTTGAGAAAAATCAGGTTAAAGCCTTCCGAAAGCGCAAAACGCAAATGAAGGCCGACCTGTTCCGGGAAGTCATGAACCAGACCGGAAAGCGGTTTGACCCGGAGGTCCTCACCGTGGTCTGGGCCCGGCGGTTTGCCGCCTACAAACGGGCAGACCTGCTGTTGCGGGATTTTGAGCGTTTCCGAAAACTCCTGACCAACCCGGAAAAACCCATACAGATTATCTGGGCGGGCAAGCCCTACCCGGAAGACTACGGCGCCATCAATATCTTCAACCGACTCATCGAGGTCAGCTGGGGGTTCCCCAACCTGAGTGTGCTGACCGGCTATGAGATGGAACTCTCCAGGTTGCTGAAGGAAGGCTCGGATATCTGGCTCAACACCCCGCGAATCACCCGAGAGGCCTCCGGTACCAGCGGGATGACGGCTGCGATGAACGGTTCGCTGAACCTGACGGTGAACGACGGTTGGATCCCCGAGTTTGCCCGTCACGGCGAAAATGCCTTTGTCCTTCCCGAGGCAGATCCCGGACAGCCCCACAGCGTCCAGGACGAGGTAGACAGCAAAAACCTGTACGAAATACTCGAGAAAGACGTATTGCCCTTATACTACGAGCAACCCGAAAAATGGATGGAGATGGTATTCCGCGCCAAGGAGGAAGTTGTCCCTGCGTTTTCGAGCCACCGGATGGCCGACGCCTACTACCGGGAGCTCTACAAGGCCTGACCTCCCGGGCCGGGCGAATCGCCTTTTAGTTCGAGCTTCTCGGCAAAGTAGTCGCAGAAATCCTTCATGGTGGCCGTCATCTTTTCGTCCTGGGTGGCCTTCATAAACGTATCGGAAAGCGCCACCAGGGTCTGGTGGAAAAAGATCTTCATCTCCTCCACGGGCATGTCCTTGGTCCAGAGGTCAATTTTCAGGGACTCTTTGTTTGCGCTGTCCCAAACAGACAGGAGCATCGCCTTGGCTTCCTCGTTTTCAATCCCGCCGTCCTGGGCAGACCAGTGCAGCTTTTCCGGGACCCGGTTTTCATCCAGGGCCACCCGAAGGGTTATTTCCGATGTATGTAGTTCCGACATAATTTCTTATCTGGGGGGTTTGTAATTTGATTCCCTGAACAGTGCCTCCCCGGGCAATTCCATCAGTTGGCGAAGTTCCGTATCCGGGTTGGCCTCCATATAGGAGCGCACAATCTGCCATCCCATATAGCGACCGATCCTCCCGGGCGATTCGTTGTCGAGTTCCAGTCGGAACTTGCTGAAAGGCGCCGGGTCCAAAAATCGCGGGCCCAGTTCCCGGTCCGTGCTGTAGAGCAGTTCCCGTTCAATCAGGTAGCGCCAGATCTGGGCTTCGTTCTCCCGGGCCCATTGGAGCTCCTCCCCGGTATAGCCGATTTTGGTCGAATCCGGTTCCAGGGGCAGCAATTGATCCTTCAGGTAGAGGATTTTACCGTAATAAACCATCTGGCCGACAAAACTCCGCTCCCGGGGAGCCGGGACCACCGACCGGGCAAATGCCGCCGCCACATCGCTCATCATGAAATCCGCATCCAGGGATTTGGCGATATACCGGTCCATGTTGCCGTAGAAGGGGTGGTCCGGGCCCAGGTAGTTGTCCAGGCCAATCAGCAACAGCGTATCGGCCAGGACCACCCGGTTTTGGTAATCCACATCCGTTGTCAGCGTGATGACCGAAGGCACCGGGCGATCGGGAAAATAAAATTGTACGTGCTTGTAGAAGAGTTCGAGTTCCCGGGTAAACGGCTCAAAATCGGGAAAAACCCGTTCCACCTCTGCCCGCAGCCGGGTTTGCAGGGAATCCTCTTTTTTGGCCAGCCAAATACTGTCCGGGAATTGGGACGGAAACAGGTAGGGGAACCGGGCTTTTAAACCGGGGAGCTCCTCAGGGGCCACAGTGTCAAAGGCACGGTCAAATCGATGGACCTCGAGGTCTACCGGTATCCGGGCAATGCGTTCGGGTACATTCGCCCCGGTTTCCCCACAGCTGCAGAACAGCACCATGGCAACAACAGGTATTCCTTTTATAAGTAATCGCAGCAAGGCTTTCGTATTAGGAGGCGGGGTGCTATTTTTACGGGGCAAAGTTAGTGGTTTTCCAATTGAAACTAAAGCGGGATGCAATCTGAAAAAATCATCGAACATATCGTTAACTGGTTAAAGGACTATGCCCGTGATGCGGGAATGAAGGGGTTTGTCGTCGGGGTCTCCGGGGGCATCGATTCGGCCCTCACCTCCACGTTATGCGCCCGGACCGGGCTGGAGGTGCTCTGTCTGGAAATGCCCATTCACCAATCCACAGCTCAGGTTACGCGGGCTGCCAACCATATCGAATGGCTCCGGAACCAGTATCCCAACGTGCGGTCCGAATGGATCAACCTGACCCCGGTATTCGACAGCCTGATCGGGGTACTCCCGCCGGTGGAATCCGAAGACTCGCGGTTTATGTCCCTGGCCAATACCCGCGCCCGGTTGCGAATGACCTCCCTGTATTATTTCGCCGCCCTGGAAAAGTACCTGGTGGCCGGAACGGGCAACAAGGTGGAGGATTTCGGGGTGGGATTCTACACGAAATACGGGGACGGAGGCGTGGACCTCAGCCCGATTGCGGACCTGCTGAAGACAGAGGTATACCAGCTGGCTTCCCATTTGGGAATCAATAAGGAAATCCAGGATGCCCCGCCCACGGACGGGCTCTGGGGAGACAACCGCACGGATGAAGACCAGATTGGGGCCTCCTACCCGGAATTGGAGTGGGCCATGGAGATGGACGAACGGGGCAAAAAAGCCGATGATTTTAAGGGTCGGGAGCGTGAAGTCTTTAAAATATACAAACACCTCAATACCGTTAATCGACACAAAATGCTTCCTATCCCGGTGTGTGAAATTCCGGAATCCCTCAAATAAGCCACTCAGCCCCAATTCGATGCATTATCTCGAGAATTGAGGGAGATTTCCTAACCAATCGGGAATTTTTTGACAATTTTGTTGAGGTAATAACGGATTTAAGCCTTACATTGCATGTCAGTTTTTAGGGACGTGCCGAGCCTTGAAATCGATAAACAAACCAAAATGATCAATGTACTAATTGCGGATAATCACCCGGTTGTCCGTCTTGGCATCAAACAAGTTCTGGAAAATGATGGCGATATTCAGGTTCTCGGAGACGTTGGAACCACCACGGCGCTTTTCCAGATGCTTTCAAAAGCGACCCCCGACGTACTGATCCTCGAGATGGATATTCCGGAAATCAACGGAATTGCCACCCTGCGCAAAATGAAAGATGAATACCCGGAAGTCCAGGTGCTGATTTACAGTGGCCAGTCCGAGGACGTCTATGCCCTGAGCACCATCCGTGCCGGCGCGCGCGGCTACCTTTCAAAAAGCGCCGAACTCTCCTACCTGGCCGATGCCGTGCATAAGGTAAGTGACGGGGGCATGTTCATCACCAATGAACTCGCCCAGCGGCTGGCCTTTGACGAAGGCACCCAGAAACCCCGCCGCTTTTTCCGCAAGCTGTCTACCCGCGAGGTGGAAGTCCTTAAAATGCTGGCGAGCGGCAAACGAAACAAGGAAGTGGCCCTTGGCCTGAACCTGAACGAAAAAACCGTCAGTACCTACAAGGCCCGCCTGATGAAAAAGCTGAATGTCGACAATATGGTCGATTTGCTTCAACAAGCCAAAGCCCTGGAATTATACTGATTGCAGCGAGGCGAATACTGGATAAAAAAGCCCGGATCCCCGGGCTTTTTTATTTTCGTTGCCCGGGACGCGGGGGATACGCGGCACGTCCCTCAGCTTGCCGGGGTATCGCTTTCAGGATAATACCCGGTTGAGCTTTTTGTTGAGGAGTTTGTTGAGTTGCAGGTAATTGATAATCTCCTCCAGCACCTCGGCATTCGTCTCCCCGGGACGGGATTCGGTCTGCCCCCTCAGCGCCTCGATGCGCTTTTTGATCAGGTAACACCTCAGGGAGAGGATGGTTTCGCTTACGAGTTGCCCCAGGCTGTCCTGCTTTTGTTTCGGGTAGATATCCTTGCGTTCCCAATGGTGCAGCTCGTACTTCTCCTCGTCCATGAGGATGGCCGATAATTCCCCGGCAAATTCCGCATCCGCCTCTTCGGTTAACCGGTGCACGCTGAAATCCGGTTCGGAATTCAGCTTCTCGATGAGTTTGTAGTAGAGGCTCCGGAATCGGGCGTCGCTGAGTTCAATTTCATCCTCCTGAAGGTCCAGAAAAATTTTCTCAAAAACGCGTACTTCGCTACGCTCAGGTTCCAATACCAACTCCCCTTCGTCGTTCTCCTTCAGGACGAGATCCTCGAATTCCTCGGACTCCCTGCCGTAGAGCAGCAGTACTTCGATAATTTTACGCTCCAGCTCGTACTGGGGGTCTACCTTGGCGGCAGCGGGATCCTGCCGGACCACTTCCATGGGTCCCGGTTCGGGCTTGCGCGCCTCTTCCCGCTGGGCCTTGCGGGTCATCTGTGCCAGCGTGTTAAAGAGGACTTCTTCGGATATCCCCATCAGGGAGGCGCACTCCTGTACGTAAACCTCCCGTTTGATGCGATCGGGGATCCGGGCGATGCTGCTGACGATATCCCGGATGGTCTCTGCGCGCCGGATCGGGTCGTTGGCGGCTTCTTCGGTTAGCAGGGCCGTTTTAAACTGTATAAAATCCCGGGAATTCTCCTTGAGGTAGGCCTCGATGGCATCCCGGGAATGAGACCGTGCAAAACTGTCCGGGTCCTCCCCTGCCGGGAACGTGCATACCCGGACGTTCAGCCCCTCTTCCAGGATCAGGTCGATCCCCCGGAGGGATGCCCGCAGCCCGGCTGCATCCCCGTCAAAAAGGACCACCACGTTCACCGTCAGGCGTCGGATCAGGCGGATTTGTTCCGGGGTCAGCGCCGTACCGCTGGAGGCGACCACGTTTTCAATGCCGCTCTGGTACAACTGGATGACATCCGTATACCCTTCCACCAGGTAACAGACATCCTCGCGGGCTATTGCCTTCTTGGCGTGGTAGATGCCGTAGAGCACCTTGCTCTTGTGATAAATCTCGCTTTCGGGCGAATTCAGGTACTTGGCGACTTTCTTCTCGGAACTCAGGGTCCGGCCCCCGAATCCGAGAACCCGTCCGCTCATGGACTGGATGGGGAAGAGTACCCGCCCCTTGAAGCGGTCGAATTTCCTCGGTGGCTGGGCGGGGTCGGCGGCGGGTTTCACTATGGTCAGGCCCGTTTTCTCCAGGAATTCCAGTTGATAGCCCTTTTCCAGGGCCGCATCGGTAAAGGCAGACCACTGGTCCGGGTTGTACCCCAAGCCGAATTCGCGGATAGTATCTTCGGAAAACCCGCGCTCTTTAAAATACGTCAGCCCGATGGCCTTCCCGCTCTCGCTCTCCCAAAGGCACTCCTGGAAAAAATCCCGGGCAAACTCGCTGACCAGCAACATGCTTTCCCGTTCACTCGCCTGCTCCTTCTCCTCGTCCGTCCGCTGGGTTTCCTCTACTTCAATCTGATATTTGCGGGCCAGGTATTTGATGGCCTCCGGGTAGGTGAAATGCTCGTGTTCCATTAGAAACGCCACCACATTGCCCCCCTTGCCGCTGCTGAAATCCTTCCAGATCTGTTTCACCGGGGAGACCATAAAGCTCGGCGTCCGTTCGTCCGTGAACGGGCTCAGCCCCTTGAAGTTGGAGCCGGACTTTTTTAACTGCACAAAATCCCCGATGACCTCTTCCACGCGGGCGGCGTCAAAAACCTTGTCAATAGTCGTCCTGGCAATCAATTCTTCCCGTTTTTGGCAAAGGTAAATGTACGAAATCGTATGGTCCGGAAAAAGGTATTATATCCCGGGTCGTACTGGAAAAAATAAGGGGCGCCCGAAAGCGCCCCTACCGTTATCGGGAATCCGGAACAACGGCTCAAAGGTCAAATCGCAGGCCCAGGGACAGGTTGTGCTCGTCCACCGCCGCGTTTTCAAATATGGGGTTCAGGTCGTACTTGGCATAGAGCAGCACCCCTTCCACGCCGATGTACCCGGCCAGGCCATAGACCAGGTCGGAGGTATTGTAGCCCCTTTTCAGTTTGTCTTTTACGCGTTCCCCGTCCCGGGTGTACTTGAGTTTCTGGCGCGCCCCCAGGTTGAAGCCGCCGTACCCGCCCAGCCCGATGCGGAACTGGTTCTCCAGGGAATACCGGAAATGGTCCTCGTACTCCTTGTAGCGCGAAGGCCCGAATTCCAGGTACACGGGCACCACCAGATTGTCCATCCGGAATTTGGATTTGTCCAGCTCGTACTCAAATTCCTGCAGGTTGGTTTGCCCGTCCTCGGCTACGAAATACTGGTTGCCCTCCGGTTTTAAGCCATTGAATTGCAGGGATACCCCGTAATGGAACCGCAAAAAATTACTGTTGTTGAAAACCCGGGTCCGCCAGGACCAGCCAATCTCAAAAAACCGGCTGCCGGCGAGTTTATAGGGGGCCTCCTCCAGGCTCCGGCCGGAAGCCAGAGCATTGTTGAAGCCCACGGCCACCACCAGGTCGGAATACGTGCGGCGGTCGTATTTTACCGGCCGGTTCCGTTCGCGCCAGCCAAACACATCCTCGTCGTTAAACCGGATGTTGAAGCCCACCACCTCCCCGGCATCATCACGGTTCTTCCGGGTGCCGAGCACTTCACCTTCGTTCCGCTCCAGCAGGGCAATCTCCCGGTCGATCATGTTGATCCGGTCCGCGATATTCAGGGCGCGTTTTTCAGCGGCGGCTTCTTTGAGCTGCGCTGCCTCCGCCTCCGTAATCTCCCCGTCAATCAGGCGCTCCTCAATACGCAGGATTTCCTGTTTCAACGCCTCCTTCTCCTGAAGGGAGACCTGCTCCCGCATCTCTTTGAGGGATTCGACGCGATTTTCATAAGGTTCCTGGCCCAGGGCGATTTGTGTACTTGCGAGGATCAACATGGGGATTAACAGGCGTACTAATGTGTTCATTTCTTTTTGATTTGATGATTGATGAATAGACTCCTCCCGGACCCCGTTACGGGATCGGAATAATTGTTTGTATTTCAATGGGTTAATTGTTCCGGTCGGCTACTGCCGTCCGCACCTTCCTAAAGCCGTCTTTCAACTTTTCGAACAGCTCTTCCCGAAAAGTCTGGTCGAGTTCCGATTCGGCGGCCGAAAGTAGCGACCGCGCGTCCACCGAATCCCGGGGCATGCGGTAGGCCGAGGCAGCTATCCGCTCCTGCGCCTCCCGCAGCAGCGAATCGATTTCGGCATCCGTAACGACAGCGCCCCCTTCCTGCTCCCGTTGGGCAACCTCCGTGAGGATGGCATCGAGTTGCCGGTTTATCTGCAAGGCCAGGCCGCTGGTATCCACCCCGGTTGCCGGGGCCTCCCCGTTATTGGCGATATCCGGGCCGGGATCATCATTTAGCGGCAATTGGGCCGCCCGCGTCGGATCTGCCGACGGTTGCCTTCCTGCCGCAGATTCGGTGGCTTCCCGACGTTTCTCCGGGCTGGCCTCCCCGGCCAGGGCATCCGCAGGGGGCTGCTCCCCGGGGGGTTGTGACTGTTGGCGGTCCTCCGCCCGGGTGTCCGGGGCGGCAACTACGGGCAGGTCCCCGGAAGCCGGATACGGCCCCATGGGATCAATGCCCCCGGCGCTTCCCGGGCCGGATAGCATCCGAACCCCCAGGACGATCAGCAGGCAGGCTGCCGCAGCGTACATCCAGGGCAACCAACGTTTCCGACGGCCCGCCCCACGGGGTACGTCGAGCCGTCCGGACAGGCGCTCCCAGGCCCCGGGGGTCGGTTGGATCTCCTGTTCCTGTAATTTTTCCTTTATTTTCCTTTCAAAATCAACGGGTGCCATAGCGGGTAATTTGATGTTTTTCCAGCTGCTCCTGCAGCAATTTCCGGGCCTTGTACAGCTGGGATTTGGAGGTGCTCTCGGATATATCCAGCAACTCCGCAATCTCCGGGTGTTTGTAACCTTCCACAACGTATAGGACAAAAACGGTCCGGTACCCTTCGGGCAAGGCGTCAATGAGCTCGTAAATCTGGCGCAATTCCAGGAAATCCGATTCCCGATCCGGTTTGCTGGCGGGCTCCGGCAGTTCCTCCTGGAGCACCAGGAATTGCCTTTTGCGCAAAAAGTCAATCGATTGCCGCACCATGATCCTACGCATCCAGCCTTCAAAACTCCCTTCGTGCCTGTAGGTTGCCAGGTTTTCAAAGACCTTGACAAACCCTTCGATCATCACGTCTTCTGCGTGCTGCAGGTCCCGTACATACCGACGGCAAACAGCCAGCATTTTCGGGGACCAGTGTTCGTAAAGCGTTTTCTGTGCTTCCCGATGCCCATCGCGGGCCTTTCGGATAAGGGCCTTCTCGTTCTGAAATAAGGCGATGATCTTCACGGTTTGGTGTCGGTTTCTATAGATATAGACGAAGCCGGATGAAAAAGGGTTGCCTGGCCGTCTGATTACTGCCTGCGGTCCACCACATAATTGACCATCAATTCCAGGGCCTCCCGGTAGGATGATTGCGGAAACGGTTTGAGCATTTCCAGGGCTTCCTGTTTGAATTCCTGCATCCGCCCTTCGGCGTATTCCAGGCCGCCGGAAGATTTTACAAAATCGATCACTTCGCGCACCCGCTTCTTATCGGTGTTGTGGTTCTTTACCGAATTGATCAGCCACTTCCGGTCCCGTTCGGAGGCTGAATTCAGCGCATAGATCAGGGGAAGCGTCATCTTCTGTTCCTTGATGTCAATCCCGGTAGGCTTCCCGATCCGGTTTTCGCCGTAATCGAACAGATCGTCCTTGATCTGGAAGGCCATACCGCAGCGTTCCCCGAATTTCCGGAACATTTCCACATATTCCGAATCGGGACGGACCGAGGCGGCCCCCAGGCTGCAGCACGCCGCGATCAGGGTAGCAGTTTTCTGCCGGATGATCTCGTAATACACTTCTTCGGTAATATCCAGCCGGCGCGCCTTCTCGAGCTGGAGGAGTTCGCCTTCGCTGATTTCCCGCATGGCCGCCGAAATAATCCGCAACAGGTCAAAATCTCCGTTGTCCACGGATAACAACATCCCCCGGGCGAGCAGGAAGTCCCCCACCAGGACGGCAATCTTGTTCTTCCAAAGGGCATTAATGGAGAAGAAGCCGCGTCGCTTGAAGCTCTCATCCACCACGTCGTCGTGGACCAGGCTGGCCGTATGGATCAACTCAATGACCGAGGCGCCGCGGTAGGTCCGTTCGTTTACCTGGCCTTCGTTGAGCAGTTTGGCTGTCAGGAAAACGAACATGGGCCGCATCTGCTTGCCCTTCCGGTTGACGATGTAATAGGTAATCCGGTTGAGCAGCGGCACCTTGGACGACATGGACTGATGGAACTTCTTTTCAAAGAGTTCCATCTCCTTATCAATGGGCTCACGGATGCGGGCGCTGGTCTTCAATCGGGTCGTTTTGGAAGGTCATGTCTAAGCAGGTATAAATGTAGGCAAAAAGGCGGGAAGCCCGGCAGGAAACCGCCCAAGCGACCTGCATTGTGGATGGACGTCGCCGGATTCCCTTCCTGGGCCAGCCATCCAGGGCCCTGGTCGTCCGCCCGTTGTAACAAAACGCAGCATCCTGCGACCAATTAGGCATGAAAAAGCTACAGATTATCAACGCGCTCCTATGGGCCGCATCGATCCTGGTAACCTCGTATTTCTTCCGGGAAGGGACGGGGTATGAGTATGTCCTGGGGGTACAGGTAATTGCGGCAACCCTGATGCTCGGGTTGATCCAGAACCAGAGCAGGAAGCGCGCGAGAACCCGTTAGGAACTGGTTACGGGTCGTGCCGGCCAGACAATGACAGGAGCAGTTGTCTTTTGGGGAGTTACCCCTTGTTGGCGAGCTGCCCGCAGGCGGCGTCGATGTCCTTGCCCCGGGAACGCCGTACAGTAACCGTGATCCCGGCTCCCTCCAGGGCACTGATGTATGCCTGCAGGGCGGGTTCGGATGCCTGCCGGAAGGCATCGTCCCCTATAGGATTGTACTCAATCAGGTTGACCTTACAGGGGGCGGCCCGGCAGAATGCCAATAGTGCAGCCACGTCCTCCGGCCCGTCGTTAATCCCCTCCCAGACCACGTATTCGTAGGTCACCCGGTTCCCGGTCTTTTCGTACCAGTATACGATGGCGTCCCGCAGGTCGTCAAGCGGAAAGGTCTCGTTGAACGGCATAATCGTTGAGCGGGTGCTGTCGATGGCGGAATGCAGGGATACGGCCAGATTGAAACGCGGGCCCTCTTCGGCCATCCGGCGGATCATCTTGGGGACCCCTGAGGTGGAAACGGTAATGCGCCGGGGGGACATGCCCAGGCCCTCTTCCGAGGTGATTTTATCAATCGCCTTCATCATGTTCGGGTAGTTCATGAGCGGCTCCCCCATCCCCATAAAGACGATATTGCTCAGGGGGCGACCGAAATAGAGCCGGCTCTGCCGGTCGATTACCACCACCTGGTCGTAAATCTCGTCCGGGTTCAGGTTCCGCATCCGCTTCAGGCGGGCCGTGGCGCAGAATTTGCAGTCCAGGCTGCACCCCACCTGGCTGGATACACAGGCCGTGGTGCGGTTTTCGGTGGGGATCAGCACGGATTCCACCACGAGTCCGTCGTGCAGGCGCACGGCGTTCTTCACCGTGCCGTCCGCGCTGCGCTGCATCCGGTCTACTTCAATATGGTTGATGGTGAATTCGGCTGCCAGCTGCTCCCGGAGATCCAGGGAGAGGTTCGTCATCGCATCAAAGTCATGCGCCCCTTTTTTCCACAGCCATTCATATACCTGGTTGCCACGGAAGGCCTCCATCCCGCGGGATTCGAAGAAGTCCCGCAGCTGCTCCCGGCTCAGGGCACGGATATCTTTCTTGGCCTCGGACTTCATATGGGCAGGGGTTCAGGCCGCTTCCGGCCGGTTTTAAATTAAAGGATCAGCATAGCATCCCCGTAGGAATAGAACCGGTACTGTTCCAAAATGGCTTCCTTGTACGCCCGCTTCATCAGGTCATGGCCCATAAAGGCCGAAACCATCATCAGCAAAGTGGACTTGGGCAGGTGGAAATTGGTCACCATGCAATTGGCGATGCTGAACTCATACGGAGGGAAGATGAACTTGTTGGTCCAGCCTTCGTGGGTGTTCAGCATGTGCTCGGACGAAACGGCACTTTCCAGGCCTCGCATCACCGTGGTTCCCACGGCACATACCTTGCGTTTGTTTTTCTTGGCGGTATTGACGATCTCGGTGGCCCGCTCGTCGATGACCAGTTCTTCACTGTCCATCTTGTGTTTTGACAGGTCTTCCACCTCAACCGGGCTGAAAGTCCCCAAGCCAACGTGCAGGGTGAGCTCGGCAAAGTTGATGCCCTTGATCTCCAGCCGCTTGAGCAGGTGCTTGGAGAAGTGCAGGCCGGCTGTCGGGGCGGCTACGGCACCCTCGTACTTGGCGTAGATGGTCTGGTAGCGGCTTTCGTCTTCCGGTTCCGGGTCGCGCTTGATGTATTTCGGGAGCGGTGTCTGCCCGAGCTCCCGCATCTTGCGGCGGAAATCCGTATAGGAGCCGTCGTAGAGGAATCGCAGGGTCCGTCCCCGTGAAGTGGTATTGTCGATTACCTCTGCCACCAGGGCCTCGTCTTCCCCGAAATAGAGCTTGTTGCCAATCCGTATTTTCCGTGCCGGGTCTACCAGCACATCCCAGAGGCGCTGTTCTTCGTTCAGCTCGCGGAGCAGGAAAACCTCGATGCGCGCCCCGGTTTTTTCTTTGTTCCCGTACAGGCGGGCAGGGAATACCTTCGTGTTGTTGAGCACTACCACATCGTCTTCCTCAAAGTAGTCGATCAGGTCCTTGAACAATTTGTGCTCGATCTTACCCGTTTCCCGGTGGACGACCATCAATTTGGATTCATCCCGGTTCTCTGTCGGGTACTCGGCCAATAGTTCTTTGGGAAGCTCAAAATTAAAATGTGATAGTTTCATAGTCTGGCGTTCGTGTTTTTTGCGGCTGCAAATATACGACCCTCAAACAGGGGATGTCAAGTAATAGAGAGACTTAAATTGGAAAATGCTGGGAAGTTGCAGGCGGAAGCCCACCCGATTTCCGGCAGAAGCGCCAATTGCTTATCTTTAAACGCCCTGAAAGAGGGGGCAAAGCCTGGTATATGAAATACAATTATTGCCTATCCATCATCCTCTGCCTGGCAGCCTTCGGTTCCTGCGGGACCCCCAAAGCCACCGGCGATTCCGGGTTTCCCTATGCCACAACCTGGGAACTCGATTTTATTTCGGGTACCCGAATCGCTTTTGAGGGCTTGTTCCCGGATCGGAAACCCGTCCTGACCTTTGATGCCGGCGAGGGCACCGCCTCGGGCAACAGCGGGTGCAACGGTTACACGGCTCCGGTTGAGATTTCCGGCAACCGGATTGAATTCGGGCAACCCGGCCCCTCCACCATGATGTACTGCGGACCCGGAGAGAACCAATTCCGGGAAATGCTTCAGAAGGTAAACCGCTGGGAGGTAAATTCGAACGGCAAACTCACGCTGCTCCTCGGGGACATCCCGATGCTGCGGTTTAAAAAGGCTTCTCCGTGAATGGGATAAAATCCATAACGACAAATAAAGTTTGCTGCCCGGTTGCCATCGGCCTCTCTTTGTTGCTGGCCCTTGTCGGTTGCACGGAGTCTCCCACCGGGGAGGCAAAGCCCGTGGTGAACTGGCAGGAGCGGGCTACGCGTATCCCTGAAGATTCCCTGCAGGCAGGGGCTACGTATCTGTCGGTCTATTCACAGATCTACAGTCAGTCAGAGCACCGGACCTTCAACCTGACGGTCACCGTCAGCCTGAGAAACACGAATACGGCCGATACGGTCTATATCCAATCCGTGGATTACTACGACACCAGCGGGGAGGCTATCCGGAAGTACATCCGGCAGCCCGTATTTATCGCGCCCATGGAAACGGTGGAAATCGTTATCGCCGAAGACGACCTGCAAGGGGGTACGGGTGGCAATTTCTACTTTGACTGGCTCACCCCGGCAGGATCCCAACCGCCGTATTTCGAAGCGGTTATGATCAGTACCTACGGGTCTCAGGGGCTGTCCTTCAGCACCCAGGGACATCCGGTTGGCACCCCCCGGAAGCATCCGTAGAACCGGGTTGCCGTATAGGTTTTACACCTCAAGGTGGCTGAACCCCAGCGCCTCCAGGTCCTCCCAGAAGTCCGGGTAGGATTTGGAGACTACACCCGCATCCTCAATTACCAGGTCCGTTTTCAGCCCCAGGGGGGCGAAGGCCATAGCCATCCGGTGGTCATTGTAGGTGCGGATGCGCTGCATGGCCACAATTCTCCGGCTGGGTTCCAGGTGCAGGGATTTGTCTGTTACACGGATCTCCGCCCCGAGTTTCTTCAATTCGTTTTCCAGGGCTACCAGCCGGTCCGTTTCCTTGATCTTCAGCGTGTGCAACCCGGTGAGCTCGCATCCGATCCCCAGCCCGAAACAACAGGCTGCCAGGGTTTGGGCCAGGTCGGGGGAACGGATCAGGTCGCAGCGGAAAAAATCGGATTCCGGGTCCCCGCTGCGGGTAATTTCCAGCCGGTCGTCCTCAAAATGGGATTCTACCCCCAATTGCCCGAATATTTCGGGCAGCACGCTGTCTCCCTGCAGGGAGTCTCCCCGGAAGGATCGCAGGCCAATCTGGCTACCCGTGGGGGACAGGGCCACCAGGCTGTAGAAATAAGAGGCCGAACTCCAGTCGGATTCCACCGTGCAGATGCTTTCCGGCAGGGAGGCGGCGTGTTCCACCCGGATGGTTTGGTCCCTGAATTCGGTCTTCACGCCAAGGCGGTCCAGCAGTCCGAGGGTCATCCGGATATAAGGAACCGAGGTGATGGTCCCCTCCAGATGGAGGGTCAGCCCATTCGGAAGGCTCGGGGCAATCAGCAGCAGGGCCGAGATATACTGGCTGCTCACATGGGCAGGCAGGGTAACCTCAGACTTCTCCAGGCGTTTTCCCCGGATTCGCAGGGGCGGGCAGCCCGGGTTTTCCAGGTAGTCGATCTCCGCCCCCAGGTCCCTGAGCGCTTCCACCAGGATTTCTATCGGGCGTTCCTTCATCCGTTGCGATCCGGTAAGGGTCACCTCCCGGCCTTCCCTGCTGGCAAAATAGGCCGTCAAAAATCGCATGGCGGTACCCGCGTGGTGGATGTCCACCATATCCGCCCCGGATGCCAGGCCGTTTTGCATAACGCGGGCATCGTCGGAATTTGAAAGATTCCGGATCTCGATACCCGGATAGAGGGCGCGCAACAAGAGCAGCCTGTTCGACTCGCTCTTGGAGCCCGTAATGGTGATATCCTGCTGGAGGCGTTGCTGGCGGGGGCCGCTGATTTGTAGATCCAAGTCGGGCGAATTTAATGAACGACCAAAGATAGTTATTTCAACTTTTCATTCCCCCGGTGCCGGTCGTGATCGCGCCGGGCCTTCAGGTGGAGTTTTCGGTTGAATGCGGCTTCCAGGTCAATCCCGGTCTGGTTGGCCAGGCAGAGGACGACAAAGACCACATCGGCCAGTTCCTCCCCGAGGTCTTTCCCCCGGTCCGATTCCTTCTCGCTTTGTTCGCCGTAGCGGCGCGCGATGATGCGGGCCACTTCGCCCACCTCCTCGGTGAGCTGCGCCATATTGGTGAGTTCATCAAAATAGCGGACCCCGTGGGCCTGTATCCAATTATCTACCGCCTGCTGTGCTCCCCTGAGTTCCATCGGAAATTGTTTTTGTCAAAACTACTTGTTCTGAATCTTTTTTACACAATAAAATGGGGCATTATTCCCGCCTCCGGCTGTCGATGGTGATGGTTACCGGCCCGTCGTTGACCAGGTGCACCTGCATGTCCGCCCCGAATTCCCCGGTTCCAACCGGGCGTCCGGTTAATTCTGCCAGGCTGGCGACGAAGGCTTCGTACATCGGCACCGCCTCCTCGGGCCGGGCTGCCCGGATATAGGAAGGCCGGTTGCCTTTTTTGGTGGCGGCCAACAGGGTAAACTGGCTAACCACAATGGCCTGCCCGGAGCTATCGATCAGCGACCGGTTCATCTGCCCGTCCGCATCCGGGAAAATCCGCAGGTTGGCAATTTTCCGGCAAAGCCATTCCCGGTCCCCGGCGGTATCCCCGGTTTCCACCCCGAGCAGTATCAGCAAACCCGGGCCGATTTCGGAAACCGCTGCTCCCGCCACTTCCACGCGGGCCTCCCGGACCCTTTGCACCACAGCCCTCATGCTTCCTGAAAAGGATCCTGGCGGTAGGTGTCTTCCTCCCCGGTTACCATTTGCACATAGGACCGGTAGCGACTCTGCGGTATCCGACCCTCCCCGACGGCGTCTTTTATGGCGCAACTGGGCTCATCTAGATGGAGGCAGTTGTTGAATTTACACTGAGCCTTCAATTCAAAAAATTCCGGGAAATAATCCCCGATTTCCCCGGGTTCCATGTCTACCAGGCCAAACCCCTTGATCCCCGGGGTGTCGATAATTTGCGCCCCGAACGACAGGTCGTACATCTCGGCAAACGTAGTGGTATGCTGCCCCTGCCGGTGCTGTTCCGAGATCTCCGAAGTCCGGAGTTCCAGACCGGGCTCAATCGTATTGACCAGCGTGGATTTCCCCACCCCGGAATGCCCGGCAAAAAGCGAAGTTTTGCCCTCCATGAGTTGCCGCACCTCTTCCACGCGCTCCCCGGTCCGGGCCGAAATCCGCAGGCAGGTGTAGCCGATATCCGAATAGAGACGGTACATCCGGTCTACCTCCGCCTCCATGGCATCCCCGGTGACATCGATCTTGTTGAACAGCAACACGCAGGGGATGGCGTAGGCCTCGGCCGTGGCGAGGAACCGGTCGATAAAAGCCGGGTACGTCCGCGGGTTTTCCAGGGTCACCAACAGGAAAACCTGGTCGATATTGGCTGCGATGATATGGGTTTGTTTGGAGAGGTTGACGGATTTCCGGACGATGTAGTTCTTCCGAGGTTCAATTTCCTCAATGTTCCCAACGGTTTCGTCCCCGATGGTTTCCAGACTGAAGCGCACCCTGTCGCCCACCGCCACCGGGTTGGTGCTCTTGATCCCCTGCAGGCGAAACTTCCCCTTGATCCGACAATTCTGGAATACCCCGTTTTCGTCCTTCACGGTATACCAGCTTCCTGTCGATTTATATACGGTTCCCTGCATTTCTTTTTTTGGCGCCGTCGCAAATTAAGAATTATCGCGTAACATTGTACCGACTTCCCCCGTCATTCATTCATAACATTTTAAACCCATTCGCATGAAAAAATTGATTTTTCTGACATTTTGCGTGCTCCTCGGCCTCCCGGGGCTCAATGCGCAGACGTACAAAGTGGTTACCAGCGTGGAATCAATCGTCCCGAACGGACTCGGCCGTTCCCGGATCATCAACGCCATGGAGGACAAAGACTACAAGGAATTCACCAGCGTACAGACCGAAGACGACAACACGCGGAACAAATCGGACCGCTCGGAAATACGCGTCAAGAATTTTGAAGAGACCAAGTTGCTCAACTTTTACAACCTCGGCGGGATCCGCTTCCAGAACATTGCGGCCAACGACGCGCTTATCACCTCCATGATCAACGACATGACTGCCAACGGATGGGAACTAGTCTTTGTGTCCAGTGCCGTGGAGAGCGAAGGTGGCAAAGGGGATGGCCAGGGAATCTTTATCACCCGGTATATATTCAGAAAATAGCCGGGCAGTTTAAGCCGAAAAACCCCGGGAGCCAGGTGCTTCCGGGGTTTTTCATTTGTCTTGTGAGATGACGCCGCAGACTTAGTCCTTCAGGTAGATGCGGCCGCCAAAAATCCGGTCTTTCTGCACGCGTTTCGGGTTCCCGTAAACATAGACATCCCCGCCAGCGCGGATCTGTATATCCACTTCCTCCCGGGCAAATAGTTCGGCTTCCCCCCCGGCAGATACCCGGATACTGCTCGTTTCCGTTTCCAGGTCCCGGCCCTCGAAGATTCCCCCGGTATTCAGTGTAATCACCTGGTTGGTTGCCAGGCCGGAGGCATAGACCATCCCCCCGGTCACCGCCCGGATTTCCGCATCCCGGACCTTCATCCCGACCTCGATCCGGGCCCCTTCCTGGGCACGGAGTTCAATGCGGTCCTGCTCAATCATTTCGTTGCAGGTAATCCGGGCCCCTTCATTGGCATCCACCACCAGGATATCCGTGTAATATACCTCGATCAACGTGTCCTCCCCCCGGAATTTCTTGTCGAATTCCATCCGCAGTTTCAGCACCCCGTCCCGGTTGACAAACTCGATATCGCCGGCCCGGTCGCCCTTGATGACGATCCGGTTCTCATCGGATCGGATCATATTGACCTCGATCAGGTCAAAGACTTTGATTTCGTGAAAATTGCCGACCTCCCGGTCGATCATCTGCTGGGCACTTGCCGTGCCAAGGCCGAGGACCAGCATGGCAATCAGAAATGTTCTCATTGAAGTTATGTTTTTTCGTTGCTATATCTATAAAGACGGGGGCAAGACCCGGTTGTTACACCTGGCTGCCCCCGAAATTTTAAACCCGCAACGCATCCGGCTGCCGGCAGTGCGGAATCAGTTGTTGATCACCTTCTCCTGGTGGTTGATGGATTCCTGGTGAATCGCCTTGAACATCCTCAGCACGAATTCCTCGCTGAGCCCTTTGGACTCCCCTTCCAGGATCATATTACCCAGGATGGCATTCCAGCGTCCGGTTTGCAGTACCGCGACGTTGCGCTGCTTCTTGAGCGCCCCGATTTCATCCGAGATGCGCATCCGTTTCCCGAGGGTCTCGATTAACTGGTTGTCGATCACGTCGATTTGGGCCCGTAAATTGCTCAGCTTGTTGTTGTATTCCGCTTCCTCATCGGTTTCCTTCCGGATCCTCAGGTCGTTCATGATTTGTACAAGTCGTGCCGGGGTTACCTGCTGGGCGGCATCGCTCCAGGCGTTGTCGGGGTCGCAATGGGTCTCAATCATCAGCCCGTCGAAGTTCAGGTCCAGGGCGGTCTGGGATACGTCAAAGATCAGGTCGCGCCGCCCGCTGATGTGCGACGGGTCGTTGATCAGCGGCAGGTCCGGGAATCGCGTCTGCAGTTCAATGGCCAGCTGCCATTCCGGGATGTTCCGGTACTTGGTTTTTTCGTAGGTGGAAAACCCCCGGTGGATCACCCCGAGTTTCCCGATGTTGGCAGAGTGCAGCCGTTCCACGGCGCCGAGCCAAAGCGACAAATCCGGGTTTACCGGGTTCTTGATCAGCACCACCTTGTCCGTACCCTCCAGGGCATCGGCAATTTCCTGGACGATAAACGGACTCACCGTAGACCGCGCCCCGATCCAGAGCAGGTCCACATCGTGTTCCAGGGCCAGGTCCACGTGGGCCCGGTTGGCCACTTCAGTAGCCGTTTTCAGCCCGGTCTCCTCCTTGACCTTCTGCAGCCATTTCAGGCCAATGGCCCCTACCCCTTCAAAATTCCCGGGGCGGGTCCGCGGTTTCCAGATGCCGGCACGGTAGTAGTTGACATCCGTGTCCTTGAGTTCGTGTGCAATTTCGAGCACCTGCTCTTCGGTTTCCGCGCTGCAGGGCCCGGCAATCACCAGGGGGTGCGGCAGATCCATATCATCGAGCCATTTGCGCAGTTGTGTTGAATTCTCCATAGTCTGTTTTCAGCTTTTATTCAGTGGTATTCCTTTTAATATTTCCCGTATGCGGTTGGTTTGCTCCATTGCCTCATAGAGGGCTTCGTACTGGTCGGAATCGAGCAGGGCCCGGAATTCCTTCAGGTTGGCGATATACTCGTCCAGGGTTTCCAGGACGTTTTTCTTATTCTGTTCAAATATCGGCGTCCACATGGCCGGGGAGCTCTTGGCCAGGCGTACGGTGCTCTCAAATCCGCTTCCCGCCATATCGAAGATATCCCGTTCGTTCTTTTCCTTTTCAATCACCGTCTTCCCCAGCATAAAGGAACTGATGTGCGACAGGTGGGACACATAGGCTATGTGCCGGTCGTGCGCCTCCGGGTTCATATAGCGAATGCGCATCCCGAGCTCCCGAAAGAGGTCCAGGGCGCGTTCCTGTATGGCAAATGCGGTCTCCTCCACCTCGCAGATGATATTCACCTTGCCGTCAAAGAGCCCCTCGACAGCGGCGGCGGGGCCGGTGAACTCCGTGCCGGCAATCGGGTGGCACGCCAGGAAATTCCGCCTTTTGGGATGGGAGGCCACCTCCCTGCAGATCGGGGCCTTGGTAGACCCCGCGTCGATCACCAGTGTCTCGTCCCCCACCCGGTCCAGGATTGAAGGGAGTTCCTCTACAATTCGGTCTACCGGGATACTCACCACCACCAGGTCGGCCGCGGCCAGGTCTGCATCCGATGCCTTCCCGCCTATCAGCCCCAGTTCCCGGGCCGCTTCCAGGTGGGCATCGCTGATGTCCATCCCGAGGACGGTTGCCTCCGGGTCGCTGCGACGGATATCCCGGGCCAGGGACCCGCCAATCAAACCGATTCCAATGATCACTGCCTTCATTTACACTTCCTTTTTGGTTACCGCCGTTTGAATCCGCCCGAGGGCTTCCCGGATTTTCTCTTCGGGCACGCACAGGGAGAAACGGATATAACCGGCCCCGCGACTCCCGAAGATTGTCCCGGGGGCTACAAAGATATTGTGGTTGTACAGGAGCCCGTCAATATATGTCTCCGCGTCCGGGCTGCCTTTCGGCAGACGGGCCCAGACAAACATCCCCACCGCTTCTTTGTCGTAGCTGCAGCCCAGCAGGTCGGCGAGTTCATGCACGGCAGCGCGGCGGCGGCTGTAGATGGCGTCGAGGCCCTTAAACCATTCCGGGTCGCTTTTCAGGGCGGCAATGGCCCCCTTCTGTATCCCGTAGAACATCCCGGAGTCCATATTGCTTTTTACCTTCAGCACCGCAGCGATCAGGCGTTTGTCTCCCAGCGCCATGCCCACGCGCCATCCTGCCATATTGAATGTCTTGCTCAGGGAGTTGAGTTCCAGGACGTGGCCGGAGGCCTCCGGGATATCCAGGATGCTGATAGGTTCCCGGGCGAGCACAAAACTATACGGATTGTCGTTGACCAGCAAGATCTGGTGCCTGTGGGCAAAGGCCACCAGTTCCGATAACTGCTCCCGGGAAGCCTTCGCCCCCGTGGGCATGTGCGGATAGCTCGCCCACATAATCTTTACCCCGCTGAGGTCCGACTGTGAAAGGGCCTCGAGGTCCGGGAACCAACCGGATTCCCCGGATAGCCGATAATGGATGGGTTCGGCTCCTACCAGGCGGGTCACTGCCGCGTAGGTGGGATATCCCGGATCCGGGATCAGCACCTTGTCCCCGGGGTTCAGGAAGGCCATGCTGATATGCATGATCCCTTCCTTGGATCCCATCAACGGGAGGATCTCCGAATCCGGGTCCAGGGAAACGCCGAACTTCCGGTTGTAAAATTCGGATATGGTCTGCCGGAGTTCCGGCAACCCCTGGTAACTTTGGTACTGGTGGGCCCCCGCTTCGCGCACCGAGGCCGTGAGGGATTCCAGGACGGCCTGGGAAGGTGCCAGATCCGGGCTGCCGATGCCCATATTGATCACCGGGCGGCCTTCGGCCATCAGGCCCCGCACCTCGCGGAGCTTGCTCGAAAAATAATATTCCTTGACCGCCGAGAGGCGGCGGGCTTCTTCAATCATATCCGTGCATTTTTGTATTCCCCCAGGACCCGGAAGTCCTCGGTCATTATCGCCAGGAGGGACTTTGCCTTTTCGAACTGCGCATAGGCCTCAAAGGTCACGTCCACAAAGAAGGAGTACTTCCAGGGGGTGTCGATCACCGGCAGCGACTGGATTTTGGTCAGGTTCAGGTTGCAGTCGCTCATCACGTTCAGGACCGTGGCCAGGCTTCCCCGTTTGTGGTCGGTAAGGAAGCGCATGGAGGCCTTGTTAATTGCATCCCGCGGCCATTCCTTGTTCACGGTTTTGACGATGATAAACCGGGTGGCGTTGTTGTTGATGGTCTGGATTTCGGAGGCCAGGATCTCCAGGCCGAATAGTTCTGCTGCCAGGGCCGGGGCGATGGCGCCGACACCTTTTAATTGTTCCCGGGCAATCTTCCGTGCGGGTTCCGCCGTATCGGCATCCTCCACAACGGTCATTTGCGGCTTCTCCTTCAGGTAGTCCCCGCATTGGAGGAGTGCCATCGGATGGCTTCGAACCACCCGGATATCCTCCAGGCGCTGCCCGGGAAGCGCCATCAGGTGGTGGTGTACGTTCAGGTAGTGTTCCCCGATGATATGCAGGCCGTTGTCACAGACCAGGTTGTAATTCGGAATGATGGATCCGGCGATGGAATTCTCGATGGCCATTACGCCTTTCTCCGCCTTTCCCTCAAGCAGGCTGTCTACCAGGCCGGTGAACGACATGCATTCCACCAGCTCGATCCCCTGCCCAAAATATTCCGAAGCCACCTTGTGGTGGTTGGAGCCTTCGATTCCCTGTATGGCAATTTTCCTGGGTTTCATATTCCGTATGCCTTCTGGCACCCCTAAAAAAAAAGTCCCGTTAAGAACGGGACCCGGTTTTATATACTTGTGCGTATGCTACAACGGTCCCGTACTCCCCTTAAAAAAGAAGTAAAAAAAGAAGCCGTTCCAGAAATACGTGGTGTTCATAACGAATTAATCGGGGCTAATGTAGCCATTAATTTTGAATGCCTGCCGGGCACCGTAAATTTTTCACAAAAAAATGCGAATCCGGGATGATGTTGCATTTTTTAAAACGAAATGCGCGTTTTAATGAGAATCCCATATTGACCAGGCAGGTGGCGGTTGTCCGATTTACACGGCCGAATGCGGCAAATACCGCATGGTAAATCGGGGGCAATCCGTATTTTTACCCAAAATAAACGCTCATGTCCATCCGCGTTACCGGTATTTCCAAGCGATTCGGGGCCCAGCTGGCCCTGGACGATGTCCATTTTTCGATTGGCAAAGGGGAAGTGGTGGGGTTTCTCGGGCCGAACGGGGCCGGGAAATCCACCTTGATGAAAATCCTGACCACCTATTACCGGGCGGATTCGGGGACGGCGGAAGTGAACGGGTTGGATGTGGCACGGCATCCGGAACAGGTGCAGCGTAGCCTCGGCTACCTGCCGGAACACAACCCGCTCTACCTGGACCTGTATGTCCGGGAATATCTCGGTTTTTGCGCATCCGTTTACCAATCGTCCCGGGATCGGGTGGCCACTGTGGTGGAGCAGACAGGTCTCGCCCCGGAGGCAGGTAAAAAAATCGGGCAGTTGTCCAAGGGGTACCGCCAGCGCGTGGGCCTCGCCGCAGCCCTGTTGCACGACCCCGATGTCCTGATCCTGGACGAGCCCACGACGGGTTTGGACCCCAACCAGCTCCTGGAAATCCGCAAACTGATCCGGGACATTTCCGGGGAAAAAACCATATTGCTCTCCACGCATATTATGAAAGAAGTGGAAGCCGTATGCGACCGGGTCCTGATTATCAACAAGGGGCGGTTGGTAGCGGATACCACGCTGCGGGAATTGCGCAAGGATGAAATGCAGGTCATCGAGGTGGAGTTCGACTACCGGGTGGAAGAGGTATTGCTCCAGCAGATCCCGCATGTAGACGGGGTGCGCAATACGGGGGGCTTTGTATATGAACTCCGTTTCAGCACGGAGAAGGATATGCGGCCTGCAGTGTTCGACTTTGCCCACGACAACCAACTCAAGACGCTGCAACTCGCCCGGAAGACCCGGAACCTCGAAGCGCTCTTTACGGAACTGACTTCCGGGGCATCAATCGCCGATTAAAGCGGCTCTATTAGTCTACCAATTGAAAATCGATGGTGGAGACTACCCGGACATTTTTGATCTGAGGGGTGTTCGCATCCCGGTTGCTGATGGTGAACAAGCCCTGGCGGGCCACCCGGATCTCCCCTACTTCTGAGTCCGAGTCCCGCGCAAACTTATCTGCCACCTCCCGGGCATTTTTAGTGGCTTCCTCTATCATTTCCGGCTTGATTTCGTTGAGGCCCGTAAAGATATACTCAATGGGCTCCCACTCATTCTTGGATGCGAAGAGAATACCTTCGGACAACAAACCGAGGGAGGCATCCAGGGATTTGAGGAGTTTGGGGATATCCGATGTCCGGACGGTCAGTTCGGATTTGGCCAGGTACCGGTACTTGTTGTACTGGGCGTTTGAATTGTAGAGGTTGGCCTGGGCATCGCTGATATTCACCACGCCCCGGGTCACCTCATCCGCATCGAACCCCTGGTCCATAAAGAACCGGTAAACCTGTTCATTCTGGGTTTCGATCTCCCGCCGGAGCGTCTGCAGGTCGTTCCCTGTCAATACAATGTTGATTGGCCAGACGGCCAGGTCGGCCGGGACTTCCCGTTCGGAAAGCCCTTTTACGGAAACATACCGGTCGAATTTCTTGCCTTTCAGGAAGGTCTCCCCGATAAAATACCCGGCAAGGGCAAGCCCCAGGGCAACTATCAGGGCCGGGATCCAATTTGTTTGTTTCATAAGTCTTCGGTTTTGGGATGTTAAGGAGTCCGTATTGCCCGGAGCCCGGATGGGGTCCAGTTGCGGGCCGCTGATAAATATACGGGCATTTCAGGGGATTCAGATTTCAGGTATCCAATTCGGGGTAGGCCACTTCTGTTGTTATTTCGGGTACATTCCCCGGGTAGGATTTGCCCCGCAACTTCCCGACTGTGTAGGCGGCGAGCTCCTCCTCCGGATAAGAACGGATCAATTCCTCAAGGGCCTGGCGGTCTGCCGCGTCCTGGCAGGGCTCCAGCCACTTATCGGCCAATTCGTCCGGCAGGATCAGCGGCATCCTGGGGCCCGCCAGCTTTGGGTTGTTGTGGATTCGGGCCATCATCGGGTTGCCCTCGGTGGTGACAATGGAAAAGGAGGTGATGACCTCCCCGGTCTCCGGATCCGCCCAGTCGCTGTAGAGGCCGGCCAGGATCAGGGGTTCCCCGTCCCTGCGGTGGATATAATGGGGATAGGTGCTGCCTTTGTGGTGGTGGTGTTCGTAAAACCCGTCAACGAAAAGCAGGCAACGATTGCCTTTGGCTGCCAGGCGAAAAGCGGGTTTCTCAAAAATCGTTTCGCCCCGGGCATTCAGCGTACGGTTCCAAATCTGTTTTTGCTGGGCGGAATCTTTTACCCAGTGCGGGATTAGCCCCCAGGTGGCAACGGACGGGTATTCCGGGGATTCGTCCGTATAGATGAGCAGGCGCGGGTGGCTGAACCCGGATGCGTGGAAAAGGGGCAGGTCGGTAAAGGGCAGTAATTTTTCCCGAATCTCCCCGGCTGCCTCCTGGTCGCCCCGCCTCAGGGCGCGTTTTAACTGGGTCTCCAGGCTGGCCCGGATATCGTAGCACATATTCTTGGTTTTCTCCGGGGGCCCTGCCCCCTCCCGATTTATAAGTTACATCATCCCAATGCAAAAGATACAAAAAAACACCCCCAAACCAGGCGTTTAATTGCCGGGCCGGGCTGGGAACACGAGGTTGAAGCCGGCTATTCCAGGATAAACTTCACCTGGACGCTCACCTCCACCCGGGTCTTCTGGAAATCCGAGTCGACGGGCTGGTAGGCGTCCGCCTCCTGCATGGCGCTCATCTGGACTCCGGCGGCTTTGCCCCTGAGCATCGGGTAGACATTGTATCCGGAATCGGAAATATAGATGGCCCTGCCCAGCCCCTGCCCCAGGGCCTCGCTCATCATCCGCCCCTGTTCCCGAGCTTTGCGGACAGCAGCCGTCTTGAGTGCCATCTGCAGGGATTCCAGTTTGGAGTATTCGGTGCGATTCAAAGAAACATTGGCGATACCGAGTTTCTCCAATTCAAAGAGGACACGGCCCGCCATTTGCGCATCGTATACGACCAGTTCAAAAGATTTGTCTTTTTCCACTTCCTGCCCGCGGAGGAAGTACCGGCGAAAATCGCTCGAAAGACTTGCCACAGCCAGTTGCTTTTGGGTATCGACACCAATGGCTTTTAGGCGGGCCGACATTTGTTGTTCGAGCTCCTCTACAGTGGTGCGGCCCCGGGTATCGGATTCCTTCAGCAGGATCCCCAGGTAGATGCGATCCGGGATGACCAGGGTGTCTGCGGAGGCGGAAGTTTCCAGATAGGGCTGGTCCAGGAAATTTTTATTCTGGCCGGTGGCCGCGGCCGTAAACAGGAGCCCGGCAAAAAGGAACAATAGCTTTCTCATTTTTTTAAATTTTTGTTACAAGCCTAATGTACAGGGATTGTGCCAAATTTATGCTTCCCCCCTACGCGGGAATACCCCAATGCGCATCGAGTGGAATGCAATGCGTCAAATAGCCGGTTGATTGAGGGAGCCGAATGAACCTGCCGCGCCTTCGGCAGGTTGGCCCGGGCATTCAATCCCCCGCATTCCATCCCCTCGCAGGTATTCAACCCCCTTTGTCCCGCCCGGCACTTTCCAGCCCTGACAAGGCGGCATCGATGGCCGTGTCGAGTACGGGCTGAACACCCGGATCCGTACAATTCATCAGCACAGCCAGCACAACTTCCGCATCCGGATAGACGAAAAAATTGCTGTATCCCCCCACTGCATTGCCCACATGACCATAGTACCGGCGGCCGCAGGCATCCCGGCCGACCTGCCAGCCCAACCCGTACCAGGTGGGGCCCTGGGGCGTTTCCCGCGATGTCAGGAATTCCGCGGCCAGATCCGGATTCACGGCAGAACCATCCAGATAGGCCTGGCCGAGCCTGCACACATCCCCAACCGTTGACAGGTAACCGCCCCCTGCGAGTTTGTACCGGTTATCCACTGGCACGGCCCTTCGGAAGCCCCCGGCCCTTCGCGTATAGGGCTTGGCCAGGCCGTCGGGCAGCTGTTCGGGCTGCTCGGCCTGCGTATGTTCCATCCCAAGGGGTTGCAACACGAGTTCCCGTACCAATGCGTCAAACGGCATGCCCGCGGCCCGTTCCATCGCCAGGGAGAGCAATACAAAATCAAAGCTGTTATAGAGAAATCCGGTTCCCGGGGCAAATTCCAGGGGGTCGTCCCGGAATACTTCCAGGCTTGCCTCAATGGAATAGGGCCTGTTCAGGGCGTACTCCTTTCCCCGGTACCCCCGAAGCCCGGCCGTATGCGCGGCGAGTTGGTGGAGCAGGATGCCGTGGTCGGGATATTCGGGCACATAGCGCGCCAGCGGGTCGTCCAGTCGGAGCAGGCCTTCCCCCGCCATCCGCGCCAACGCCGTGGCCGTAATCGGTTTGGATACGCTGGCGATACGGAATAGCGTTTGGGGCGTGGCCGGCACCCCTCCTTCCAGGTCTGCATACCCGAAGGCGGCTTCGTGCACCCATTGCCCCCGGTGCTGGATACGCATTGCCAGGCCGGGAACCCGTCCACCTTCCGCCAGGTCGCCGAGCAGCCCGGCAGCCCCGTTCACCTATTCCGGACCGGATGGTTCCGAACGGGAGGCTGCTGAAGAAAAAACCTCCCTGATCTGTCGCCAGAAATTCCCCATCATTCCACAAATATCAATCGCCCCCGGTAACGTTCCTCCACATCCACAGTATCCGGCCGGTTGTAGCTCAACACATCCCCGTAGCCCCGGATAACCCCGTCAAGCCGGCCCGTCGGGTTTACGAGGACCTGGTTGCTGCCCCGGTGGTCCAGCGTCACCCGCCCGGATACCAGTTCGGAAGCCTCCACCCGGGAATCCCCGGCCGCAATGGTTACCCGCAGGGACCCGGCGGTACCGCGCAATTTAAAATAGGCAATCCCGTTGGCTACCAATCGGACTTCGCCGGCAGCCAAATCCATGTCAAAGGCACCGTCGGTGGTTTCCGTTTCGGGGTTGTTGAAACTCTCCGAAATCAGCGTCAGCGCATCAAAGGCCAGTACCCCGTCGCTTGCTATGGGCCATCCGGTACTGCTTCGGATGGTGCCGAGATCCGGGGCGGTTACGTAGAACGTGGTGAGCCCGTATTCGCGAAACAGGTTGCAGTTGTTGGAATCGCGCAACTCCAGTACGCCGTCTTCCACCCGGGCGGAAACCCCATCCCTGAGGTTCTTCCCGGTTTCCAGGACCACGCGTTGCTCCGGTCCCTGACGGACAACCAGGCGGACGTTTTCAAAGACTGTGATCTCCGAAAAGCCGGGCACGGCAATTTCCTCCCGCTGCAGGTCGCCCGCAGATCCGAGGCAGCCCGCACCCTCCTTGCCGCATCCCCACAGCGATACGATCAGGGCGAACAGGCAAGCGAACCGGTATGTGGCAGGTAACTTCATGGTCAGAGGCGGATTCCGATTGCAAATTCCAGGGCTTCGGCCTTGGCTCCGTGTGATTTCAGGCTGAGGGCGCCAAACCAGTTTGGCCCGAAATAGCGCTTGAGCCCGACCCGGTTGTAGGTTCGCCCTTCAAAATCAAAAGGGTAATATACGTAATAGCCCAGTTGGGTGATGACGCTGAGCTTATTGATAAAGAGCTCGTGGCCGATAAAAGCCCCGGCCCTTTTGTAGTCCGCATCCGGGTCTACGCCAAGTTCCGGGAAAGCTGTAGCCTGGAACCGGATAAGTTCCTTCAGAAAGTTGGAATAGAAGATGTCCGTACCCAGCTGGATGGCGCTTAACCGGCCGAGGCGCTTGTCCGCATAGGCGGAAAAAATGTAAAAGGGGAATTGCCCGGACCCCACCACGTCGCTTTCGTTCACGCCGCTGCGGAATGCCAGGTTAACCCGCAGGCGTTCCTGTACGGGATCTGATGATGTAACCCGGTACCCGGGTTCATCCGCCGGGGACAGGTCGTATAAAATCCCCGCAGTGAGCCCGAAGGTATTCGTGGAGGTATTAGGAGCCCGCAGGTTTGCGTTGGAATAATGCACCAGGGTTAGCCCGGCCCGGAATCCCCATCGATCCCAAACGCGTTGCCGGTAATATTGCAGCATCAGGTAGGTGGAACTCAGCAGGTGGGTGCCGTAGGCATTGTTGCGGAAATTTTCCGTCGCATCGTAGGGGTTGGTGTTATAGGCCACCCCCTGGCCGATCCGCAGCTGGAGGCTCCTTTGGAAGAAATAGAAATTGTAGTGGGCATACAGCCCAAAGTGCTGTCCCAGGGTTTCGTTCCGCATGTCCTGATAGACAAAGGAAATGCCGGTATCCGGGTAATTGAACAGGGACTGCCAGGCTTGTGAGCCAAAGGTTTTGGTGTTCCAGCCCAGGATGATCCCGGAGGGATGGTTGCGAATCAGGTGGGAGATGTCCGTGTTGTGCAACAGGACGGACCCGTAAAACGCATTCAGATCCAGGTTGCGCACCGGCTGTTCTGCCTGGGCAAAAGTACGTGACAGGGCCAGCAACGCGGCAGAAAGAAACAGGATACGACGCCTCATGCCGACCAAAGGTAGTTTTTTTGGCCCACAGGCCGAAGCCGGGAACCGCCTAAAAAACGGCCTTGGCAATTGCCTGTATATTGTCGGATTTCCCCATGGAGTAATAATGCAGCACGGGTACGCCCGCCGCTTTCAGCTCCCGCGACTGTTCAATGGCCCATTCGATACCCACCTGCCGGACCGCCTTGTTGTCCTTACAGGCTTCCACGGCCTCAATCAGGGGTTCGGGCAGCTCGGTGCGGAAAACCTGGGGCAAGAGCTGCAGGTGCCGCTTTACCGCTATGGGCTTGATCCCGGGGATAATCGGAACGTCAATCCCCATTTCGCGGGCCAGATCTACAAATTCAAAGAATTTTTGGTTGTCGAAAAACATCTGGGTGACGATATAATCGGCGCCCAGGTCTACCTTGTGCTTCAGCCACTTGATGTCCGTGCGCAGGGAAGGGGATTCCAGGTGTTTTTCCGGATAGCCCGCCACCCCGATACAGAAATCCGAGCAATCGTCCGTCTCCACCACATCGTGGAGGTATTGCCCCTTGTTCAGGCAAACGATCTGGTCTACCAGTTCCGAGGCGTAGGCGTGCCCCCCCTGGGTCGGTTCAAAGTATTTCTGCTCCTTCATCGCATCCCCCCGGAGCGCCATCACGTTGTCGATGCCCAGGTAGTGGCAGTCCACGAGCAAATACTCGGTTTCCTCCTTGGTAAACCCGCCGCACAATACGTGCGGGATCGTATCCACATCGTATTTGTGTTTGATGGAAGCGCAGATCCCAAGGGTCCCCGGCCGCATCCGGGTCACCTGCTTCTCGTAGAGCCCGTCCCGATCGATGTAGACGTATTCCTCCCGGGAAGTCGTCACGTCGATAAACGGGGGCTTAAATTCCATCAGCGGGTCGATATTCCGGTAGAGCTCATCGATCCGGCGGCCTTTCAGAGGCGGGATGACTTCAAAGGAAAACAGGGTTTCCCTGGCATTTGCGATATGTTCGGTTACTTTCACGGGTTGAATTAGGTAGCTAAGTTATACATGGTCGGAGGTGTGGCTCATTGAACGGTTGCGGCTGCTTCTGCCAAATTGGGCTGCAGCCATTTTTCTGCGGTTTCCAGGGGGATTCCCTTGCGGTCTGCGTAATCCTCCAGCTGATCGCGCGTAATTTTCCCCAGCCCGAAATACCGGGCGCCGGGATGCGCAAAATAATATCCGCTGACGCTGGCCGCCGGCCACATGGCCAGGCTTTCGGTCAGTTCCACGCCGATGGTTTCTTCAACTTGCAGGACCTCCCAGATGGTCTGCTTCTCCAGGTGGTCCGGGCAGGCGGGATACCCGGGGGCGGGGCGGATGCCTTTGTATGCTTCGCGGATCAGCGCGTCGTTGTCCAGGGTTTCCCCCGGGGCATACCCCCAATGCAAAACGCGCACCTCCCGGTGCAGGTATTCGGCCGCCGCCTCGGCCAGGCGGTCGGCCAGGGCCTTGACCAGGATGCTGTTGTAGTCGTCCAGGCGGTCTTCGTATTCCCGGGCGAGTTCGGCTGCGCCAAATCCGGCCGATACGCAAAAACAGCCCATGAAATCGGAAATCCCCGAATCTTCCGGGGCGATAAAATCCGCCAGGGCGATGTTGGGTACCCCCTGTTTCTTTTTGGTTTGCTGCCGCAGGGTCCGGAAGGTGAACTCGCGGTTGTCATCCCGCCGGATGACGATATCGTCCCGACGGGTGGAGACGGCCGGGAACAAACCGAAAACGGCCCGCGCTGTCAGGGATTTTTCCCGGAATATCTTCTTGAGCATCTCCCGGGCATCCCGGTAGAGTGCCGTTGCCTGCTGGCCAACTACCGCATCCTCCAGGATGTCCGGGAATTTGCCGTGCAGGTCCCAGGACCGGAAAAAAGGCGACCAGTCGATAAACGGTTCCAGTTTGCGCAGGTCGATAGACTCGATTACCTGTACCCCCAGTTGTCGGGGGACATGTACCTGATCCGGGCCAAATTCCAGGCCGAGCCTGTTGGCGCGGGCAGCCTCCAGCGGAAGGTATTCCCGGATTTTACCGCGTTTCAGGAACTTTTCCCGGAAGGACTCGTAGTCGAGCTTCACGGCCTTTTTATACTCCTGGGACCGCTCTTCCTGCAACAGGTCGCCCACCACGGTCACCGCCCGGCTCGCATCGTTGACATGTACCACGGCAGCGCTGTATTGCGGATCGATCTTGACCGCCGTATGCGCCTTACTCGTGGTTGCCCCGCCGATGAGCAGGGGTACGCGGAAGCCCTGCCGCTCCATCTCCCGGGCCAGGAAAACCATCTCGTCCAGGGACGGGGTGATCAGCCCGCTTAGGCCGATAATATCCACATCTTCCTCCCGCGCCTTTTCAATAATGCGTTCCGGGGGTACCATCACCCCCAGGTCCACAATCTCGTAATTGTTGCACGCGAGTACCACGCTGACGATGTTTTTACCGATATCGTGCACATCGCCTTTTACGGTTGCCATCAGGACCTTGCCGGCGGCCTGTTTGCTGCCGGGCTGGGCCGCCTTCGCCTCTTCGATGAACGGGGTGAGGTAGGCCACGGCTTTCTTCATCACCCGGGCCGACTTCACCACCTGGGGCAGGAACATTTTTCCGCTGCCGAAGAGGTCGCCCACGACGTTCATCCCGGTCATCAGGTGGCCCTCGATCACTTCAATGGGCTTCCCGGCCGCTTGCCGGGCCTCCTCCACATCCGCTTCGATAAACTGGTCGATCCCCTTGACCAGGGCCCGGGTAATCCGGTCCTGTAATGGGGCCTCCCGCCAGCTCATATCGGTTTTGCGGTCTTTTTGGGTCCCCTGTACGGTTTCCGCGTATTCCAGCAGGCGCTCCGTGGCTTCCTCCCGCCGATCCAGGAGGACATCTTCCACATAGCCCAGCAATTCCTTCGGGATGTCGTCGTAAACCTCCAGCAAGGTGGGGTTGACAATACCCATATTCATCCCCGCCCGGATGGCGTGGTAAAGGAAGGCCGAATGCATGGCTTCCCGTACCGGGGTATTCCCGCGGAAACTAAAGGAAACGTTGCTGACCCCCCCGCTCACGCTGCAATGGGGCAGGTTGTCCCGGACCCACCGGGTGGCTTCGATAAAATCCAGGGCGTTTCGGCGGTGCTCCTCCATGCCGGTAGCCACCGGGAAGATATTCAGGTCAAAAATGATATCCTCGGGCGGAAATCCGGCCTGTTCGGTAAGCAGGCGGTAGGACCTTTCGGCTATTTCGATCCGCCGCTCGAAGTTGTCTGCCTGCCCGGTCTCGTCAAAAGCCATCACGATGACCGCTGCCCCGTAAAGGAGGATTTTCCTGGCCTGTTCCAGGAAGACAGCTTCCCCTTCCTTCAGACTGATGGAATTGACCACGCTTTTGCCCTGCACCACCTGCAGCCCCGCCTCGATGATGTCCCATTTGGAACTGTCGATCATGACGGGGACACGCGCGATATCCGGCTCGGCCAGCATCAGGTTCAGGTACTTGACCATCGCCGCTTTCCCGTCGATGAGCCCGTCGTCCATGTTGACGTCGATAATCTGGGCGCCTCCGTCCACCTGGTCGCGTGCAATCTCGAGCGCCTCCTCAAAGTTGCCTTCCTTGACCAGCCGCAGGAATTTCCGGGAACCCGCCACGTTGGTGCGTTCCCCCACATTGACAAAATTGCTTTCCGGTGTAATCACCAGGGGTTCCAGCCCGGCCAACTTCAACTGCCGGGGTCTGCCGTCGGGAATCTGTCGCGGCTTGTATTCGGCCACCAGTTCGGCCAGGGCGCGGATGTGATCGGGAGTGGTCCCGCAGCAACCGCCCACGATATTCACCAGCCCTTTCTCCAGGTATTCCCGTACCTGCCGGGCCATTTGCGCCGGGTTCTGGTCGTATTCCCCAAAGGCATTGGGCAAGCCTGCATTCGGGTGGGCCGAGACGGCCACGCCGGCACGCGCGGAGAGGACCTCCAGGTGGGGCACCAGCTGGGATGCGCCCAGGGCGCAATTCAGGCCGATGGAGAGCATCGGGATATGTGAGACCGATACCAGGAAGGCTTCCGCAGTTTGTCCCGACAAGGTTCTCCCGGAGGCGTCCGTGATGGTGCCGCTGACCATTACGGGCGTGTCGATGCCCCGTTCCGATTTGAGTTCTTCAATGGCAAATAGTGCCGCCTTGGCGTTCAGCGTATCGAAGACGGTTTCCACCAGAAACAGGTCCACCCCCCCGTCGAGCAGGCCTGCAGCCTGTTCCCGGTAGGCCAGCCGGAGGGCTTCAAAATCAATGGCGCGGTAACCCGGGTCATTCACATCCGGCGACATACTGGCCGTTTTGTTGGTCGGGCCCAGGCTCCCGGCCACAAATCGGGGTTTCGCCGGGTTGGCCCGGGTGGCGGCTTCGGCTTCCCGTTTGGCAATTTCCGCGGCGGCCCGGTTGATTTCGTACACGAATTCCTGCATGCCGTAATCCGCCATGCCCACGGAAGTTGCAGAGAAGGTGTTGGTTTCCAGGATATCCGCCCCCGCCTCCAGATAGGCGCGGTGGATCTCGCCCAATGCCTTTGGCTGGGTCAGGGAAAGCAGGTCGTTGTTGCCCTGAAGCGGCTGGGGCCAGTCCGCAAACCGGTCACCCCGGTAATCGGCTTCCGTAAAGCCGTACCGCTGCAACATGGTCCCCATGGCGCCGTCCAGCACCAGGATTCTTTCAGTCAGCAAATCGCTCAGGTTGTGCATGGTATGTTTTGTTTGGGTTCACCGCAGGCCGGACCTGCCGGCAGGCCGGTCAGGCGTATCGAAATCAAGAAAGTTCTGGAACAATGAGCCACTGGGGCTAATGGTTATCTGTCCGGGCAGCGGTTTCCGGTGCGGGTAGCCACCGGGCTGCAGGATAGAATGTAGCACCTTCTTTTGCCCCGGACAGGGGTAAAGGGTTGCTAAGGTTTCACCGGGTCTATTCCCTCCACCTTTCTTGATAACGCTCAGGCTGGCAATGAACAGTTGCAAAGTAACGGTACGCCTGCTTCAAAAGCAAACATTCCCATTTCTTTTTAGGCTTTAAAAAAAGCCCGGCCCCCTGAAATTACAGGGTTCCGGGCCAAGCCAACTAATTGTAGGATCTCAGGCAATAGCCTGTATGACTTCTTTTTTCGCTTCCTTTTTACTCCCGTCAAACCCGGTGACCCCGCCCACGGTAGTGTACTTCATCACGTAGCGTTTACCCGGGTTTACCACCTGGTAGGCACTCTGGCACATTACAGCCGCCTCGTGGAAACCGGAGAGGATCAGCTTGAGTTTCCCGGGATACGTGTTCACGTCCCCGATGGCATAGACCCCCGGGATATTGGTCTGGTAATCGTAGGCGTTATTAACCTTGATGGCATTCCGCTCAATCTCCAGGCCCCAGTCGCCTATGGGCCCGAGCTTGGGCGACAGGCCGAATAACGGGATAAAATGGTCTGCCTCCACGTACGATTCGCCCCGCTCCTGGTCATTATAGGAGACGACGACGGCTTCCAGGTGGGCATCGCCGTAGAGCCGCGTCACCTGCGCCTCCGTATAGAGCCGGATCTTCCCGGCAGCCGCCAGGGCCGATGCCTTTTCCACAGAATCCAGGGCACCCCGGAATTCATTCCTCCGGTGCACGAGGCTCACCTCAGCGGCCACATCGGCCAGGTAGATGGACCAGTCCAGGGCCGAATCGCCACCACCGGCTATGACCACTTTTTTATCGCGGAACACCTCGGGGTCCCGAACCATATAACTCACGCCCCGATCCTCAAAATCCGCGAGGTTGTCGATCTGGGGTTTCCGCGGTTCAAAAGAGCCCAGCCCGCCCGCTATAACCACGACAGGCGCCTTGTGGCGTGTTCCCCGATTGGTGGTCACCACAAATTGGCCGTCCTCCTGTTTCTCCAGGGTCTCGGCGCGTTCGCCCAGGGTGAAACCCGGGTTGAAGGGTCGGATTTGTTCCATAAGCCGGTCTACCAGGTCGCCCGCCAGGATCTCCGGGTAAGCCGGGATATCGTAGATGGGCTTTTTCGGGTAGATCTCCGCACACTGCCCGCCGGGCTGTGGCAGCGCATCGATCAGGTGGCATTTGAGCTGGAGCAATCCGGCTTCGAATACGGTGAACAGCCCGGTGGGGCCTGCGCCAATGATCAGGATATCGGTTTGTATCATGCTAAATTTCTGTTTTTTGGGCTACCAGCTTTTGGGTAACTTCATTCATCTCGTTTACTTTGGCCTCAAAATCCCCGGCCAGGGTTTTCCGGTACGCGTTCAGGTACTCCACCATCCGGCTGATATCATCCGGGAGCACGGCTTCGAAAAATTGCCGGAGCCGTTTGGCTGTGGTCGGCGACTTGCCGTTTGTACTGATGGCGATCTTCACATGTCCCTTGGTGACAATTCCGCCCATATAAAAATCGCACAGGGGCGGGTTGTCCGCTACATTTACCAGAATGTGTCGCTGGCGGCAGTCTGCAAAGATCTTTTCATTGACCTTCGGGTTATCCGTGGTGGCAATCACCAGGTGCTGGTCCTGCAGGTATCCCGGATGGTATTCCGATTCAATCAGCTTTGCGCCGAATTCACCGGCCAGCCTCCGGGTATCCTCCCTGAAAAACGGGGCCACCAGGGTTACCTGGGCGTCCGGGCTGGACTTGGTCAGGAAATACAATTTTTCCTCGGCCACATATCCGCCGCCGACAATGAGGATATCCAGCGCCCTGCATTTCAGGAATATGGGGTACAGATTATTTCGTTCCATGATTACGCGGTTTCCAATGGGTTCGTAAATGCCGCTTTAACCGGATGGGATACCTGCCGGGGCTCGACGCGCGCAGACCAGGTGCCTTCCCGGTGGCGCACGGTTTCTCCGATCAGGATGATCGCCGGGTTTGTCAGCCCGAGGCGCGAGACTTCCCCTGCAATGGTATCCACAGTCCCCAGGGCAATCCGTTCGCCCTGGGTGGTCCCTTCCTGGATGACCGCTGCCGGGGTCCCTCCCTTGCCGTTCTCACGGAAAAGCGCGGTTATTTCAGGGAGTTTGGACATGCCCATGAGGATCACCACGGTGGCCGACGATCGGGCCGCCAGGGCTACGTCCTCACTGAGCGCGTGCTCCCGGGTGGTGCCTGTTATAACCCAGAAACTCTCGGCAATACCGCGGAGGGTAACCGGGATGTGCTGGCTGGCGGGAACGGCCAGGCCGGAGGAAATCCCCGGAATCACGGCGACTTCCATCCCGTGGGCAGCTGCATGGGCCATTTCCTCGGCCCCGCGTCCGAATACAAACGGGTCACCGCCTTTGAGACGGACCACGTGCTTGCCGCCATTGCCCCGGGCGACGATCAGGTCGTTGATCTGGGGTTGCCGATAAGCCACGCAGCCTTTACGCTTCCCGACAAAGATGCATTCGGCCCCTCGGGCGTATTCGAGCAACTCCCTGGCCACCAGTGCATCGTAGAGCACAACATCCGCCCGTTCCAAGGCCCGCAGGGCCTTGAGCGTAATGAGTTCCGGGTCGCCGGGCCCGGCGCCGATAACCGTTAATATACCTTCAGGACGCATGGCTGAGTTCTTTTTGTCGGAAGGCTGAAGCTTCGGAGAGGAAGTTGCGCGCCTGTTCCAGGTATTCCCTTGCAAAGCCGGCGTCCGGCGCATGGCGGTTCATCCGCAATACGGCCTGTCGAAACGAATCGTTCCCGAATCCGCGCGGCTGGTCGATAAAATGGGTGTCAAAATCTTTCAGGATGGCCGCATGGGAATTTACCGCGACGTCCTCGGAAGTGAGCAGTGCCTTGGCTGCGTGGATTTGCGCACTGTAGGCATAGTAGATAGAAGCGGCCCATTTGCCCGCTTCCAGGGCCTTTTGCGCGTCCTCCAATTTCTCTTCCGCTTCGAGCAGCAAGGTGGAAATCAGGTCGATGACCACCCCGGCACATTCCCCTATGCCGATCGCCTTCTCGTACTTTTTATCAGTGCCCCAATCGATAAAATCTTCCGGGGTCAGGTCGGAAACATCGGAAAGCGGCTTGAGCTTGTCGTAAAAGTAATGCTGCCCCTGTTCCTGGTAATAGCGATCGTAGGGTTGGCCGCCGCCGTTTTCCAGGTAATCGTCCAGGATAATGCGCAGCGCCTGGGGACCCCGCTTGGACGGGATTTTGATCACCTTGTCGGCGAAAATCCCTTCACCCCCGCCGCGGTTGCCGCCTCCCAGCAATACCTGTAGGGCCGGTGCCACCCGTTTGTCGCGGGTACGAACCGACATGCCCTGGAAACCGATATGAGCCATGTTGTGCTGCCCGCAGGCGTTCATGCACCCGCTGATTTTGATAACCACGTCCGGGTTGTGGATAAAGTCCGGGTATTCCGCTGCAATTACCCTTTCGAGTTCCGTCGCGATGCCCGTACTGCTGGCAATCCCCAGGTTGCAGGTATCCGTACCCGGGCAGGCCGTAATGTCCGCGGCCGTATTGTACCCGGGTTGGGCCAGGCCGATTTTTTCGAGTTCATTGTGGAAATACGGCAACCAGGCTTCCCGGACAAATGGGATCAGTATATTCTGGCGGAGGCTGAGCCGGATTTCCGAAGCGGCGTACCTGGCAACCAGGTCGGCCAATTGACGCGCTTGCCGGGTAGTGAAATTCCCCAGGAAGACCCGAAGCCCAACCGCCACATACCCGTCCTGCTTCTGCCGGATGGTATTGGTCCGTTTCCACGCCTGGTAGGCCTCCGTGTCCGCAGGAACCGGGATATCAGGGGGAGTCGAAGCAGGCCGGGGTTGCGGATAGGCCTCCGCGTCGATGGGATATTCCCTGACGGGAATCCCGGGGGTTTCCTCGGCCAACAGCTCCCGGAACCGGTCCAGGCCAATATCCCTGATGAGGAATTTCATCCGGGCCTTGGCCCGGCTTTTCCGTTCCCCATACCGGTCAAAGACCCGGAGAACCCGCTCCATTAACGGGATAATCTGTTCCTGGGGCAGGAATTCGTACAGCACGTCCGCATGGCGCGGCTGGGCACCCAGGCCGCCCCCAACCAGGACTTTGAATCCCCGCCGGCCGGCTTCCACCCGGGCGATAAACCCGAGATCGTGCATATAGGAAAGCCCGGTGTCCGCATCCGATGCGGAAAAAGAAACCTTGAATTTCCGACCCATCTCCTGCCCTACCGGGTTCCTCAGGAAATATTCGAAAAGCGCCTGCGCATAGGGGGATACGTCGAAAGGTTCCCCGGGGTCGATCCCCGCGGTCTCACTGGCCGTTACATTGCGGACCGTATTCCCGCATGCTTCCCGAAGCGTGACGGCATCCCTTTCGAGTTCCGCCCACAGTTCGGGGGTTCGGTCCAGGTCCACATAGTGGATCTGGATGTCCTGTCGTGTGGTAATATGGAGGATCCCGGTAGAATAGGTGTCGGAAACATCGGCAATGCGGTGCAGTTGCCGCGCAGTCACTTTTCCGTAGGGGAGTTTGATCCGTACCATCTGCACCCCGGGTTGCCGTTGGCCGTAAACGCCGCGGGCCAGCCGGAGGCTTCGGAACTTCTCCTCATTGAGCTCGCCTTCGCGGAACTGCCGGATCTTCCGTTCCAGTTCAACAATATCCTTCTCAACCACCGGGTTCTCCAATTCTGTGCGAAAGCTTTTCATATATCTATTATTCCTATGGTTTTTATAGTTTATTAGACGCATTCCTGCCGGGCAGGTACGAACAGGCAAAATCAGGTGTGCAGCCCGCACTCCCGATTCTCGAGCACCTTGGTCGGGTCAAAATACGTATGCTCGTTCGGCAGGTCTCGGGATGCCAGGTAGACGTCCAGCTGCGAGTCGTTCCAGTAATAGAACGGGCTTACCTTGAGGATCCCGTCCTTGCTCAGGCTCAGGATATCCAGGGTGTCCCGGTGTGCCGTCTGCCCCTTCCTCAGGTTCGTGAACCACACGTCCGGGCGGTGTTCCGACATGGCGCGCCGGAAGGGTTCCAACTTCACCTGTTCGGTAAACAATTCGTGGCGGGGGTCCTCGATATCGGGGATACCCATAATGGCATCCCGATGGGCCGCCGTCTGTTTGGGAACGTAGAGCCGGATATCGAGTTGGAGTTTGACAATGAGTTCTTCGGCATGCCGGTAGGTCTGCGGGGTATTGTAGCCCGTGTCGCACCAAATTACCGGAACGCGGCGGTCGATATCCGTTACGGCATGCAGGATGGCGACCTCATACGGCCTGAAATTCGTGGTGAGTACCGGCCGTTTTGCCCGGTCCAGGGCCCAGGAAATAATTTCTTCCGGCGGAATGCCTTTCAGTTGCTGGTTCAGGTGTCGGACCTGAGATTCGGAGATAACCATAGTATTAAATCTATTGACTTACTAGACTATTTGATTTCAAAACTACACTTCTTTTCCAAACCTCAACGTTAAAATTTGATAAAATGTATGATTACCCTATAGTTTTAATAGATTTTTAAAATTTTCGGGGGGATGTTGCCAAATTGACAACCCCGGGCATAGCGGCTCCCCGGGTCTACACAAAATCGGCCAGCGTATGGTTCCGGTATACGGCCAGGGCGCTGTCGCGCACCATGAGCATCAGCTTATGGACCGAGCAGGCAGATTCGTCCGGGCAATCGTCGCAGGGTTCATAAAAATTCAGGCTGACGCAGGGTACCATGGCGATGGGTCCTTCCAGTACCCGCATGACGCTGGTCATCCGGATTTCACCCGGGTCCTTGATCAGGTAGTAGCCTCCGCCCTTCCCCTTTTTGGACCCCAGGAATCCGTTTTTGCGAAGCGTCAGGAGGATGCTTTCGAGGAACTTCTGGGAAATATTCTCGTGCCGGGCGATTTCGGCAATCTGAACGGGTTCCCTGTCTTTCTGCGCAGCCAGGTAGGTGAGCGCCTTGAGCCCGTATTTCGTTTTCTTGGATAGCATAGTACCAAGATAGGCAAAATAGACCTACTTCCCCTATTTTACGGCATCCAGGGCCTGCCCCAGGTCGGCGCAGATATCATCCGGGTGTTCCAGGCCCACGGATATTCGCACCATCCCGTCGGTTATCCCGGATTCCAGGCGGTCTTCCGGGCTCAGTTTGCTGTGGGTGGTGGAAGCCGGGTGGGTGACGATGCTGCGGGTATCCCCCAGGTTGGCGGAGAGCGAAAGCAGTTCGATCTGGTCAAAGAATGTCCTACCGCCATCGACCCCCCCCTGCACCTCAAAGGCGACTACGCACCCCCCTGCTTTCATTTGCTTCTTGGCCAGTTCATATTGCGGGTGGGTCTTTAGAAAAGGGTATTTCACCCAGTTCACCTTGGGGTGGGACGAGAGGAACTCGGCGATTTTCAGCGCATTCTCGCAATGGCGGTCTACCCGTACCGCAAGGGTTTCCATGCTCTTGGACAGGAGCCAGGCATTGAACGGTGAGAGCGCCGGGCCGGTAATCCGGGAAAACCTGTATACCCGGTCTATCAGTTCCCTGCTGCCCACGGTAATCCCCGCCAGCACACGCCCCTGACCGTCCATGAGCTTGGTTCCGGAATGAATGACCAGGTCGGCCCCGAACCGGATGGGCTGCTGGAGGTACGGCGTGGCAAAACAATTGTCGATGACAAGCAGCAGGTTGTGCTTACGGGCCAGTTGCCCGAGGGCCTCCAGGTCCAGCACATCCACTCCGGGATTCGTAGGCGATTCCGCATAGAGGATCCGTGTTTCCGGGCGGATGAGCGCCTCGGCCTCCTCCAGACGGTCGTAGCGGAAGTAGGAATGGCTGATATTCCACTTGGGGAAAACCTGCGTAAACAGCGTGTGGGTAGACCCGAAAACGGAACGGGAAGACACTACGTGGTCGCCGCTGTTGAGCAAGGCGGCAAAGGTGGAAAATACCGCGGCCATCCCGGACGCAAAGGCAAAACCGTCTTCGGCCCCTTCCATCTTGCAAACTTTCTCAATCCATTCGGAGGTATTCGGGTTTGAGTAGCGGGAGTAAATGGTCCGCTCCTTTTCCTCGGCAAAAGACGCCCGCATATCTTCGGCGTCCTCAAATACAAAGCTGGAAGACAGGTAAAGCGGTGCGGAGTGTTCGAGGAACTCCGTCCGGTTGATCTGCGTACGGATGGCTTCCGTCTCTGGCTGATGTCTCTTTTTCATGACCTGGTGTTCTTTTGGTTTCATGGCGGGGCTCCCGCGCCGCTGTGTTTTTTAATCTGCAAATCCCTTCTCGGCAATGCGAAGAATGTCCCCGAAAACGCCCCGGGCGGTAACGGCTGCACCGGCACCCGCCCCCTGGATCACCAGGGGTCGTTTCCCGTAGGATTCCGTGTAAATCTCTATCAGGGAATCCGCATCCTTTACCTGGCCGAGCGGGCTGTCGGCGGGCACGGATACCAGCTTCACCTCCAGGTTGCCCTTGTCCTGCTGCAAGTCGCCGGACAGGTCGCCCACATAGCGAAGTACATGGCCCGCCTCCTGCCGGTCGCGGATGGCCCCGAAGTGATCATCGAGTTGGGACAGGGATTCCAGGAATTCCTCCCGGGTCCCGCCCCGCAGTTCTTTGGGAATCAGGTTTTCGATGGATACATCCCCGAATTCGTTCTGCAGGTCGAGTTCGCGGGCGAGGATAAGGAGTTTGCGCCCCACATCGTTGCCCGAGAGGTCTTCCCGGGGGTCCGGCTCGGTAAATCCTTTGTCCAAAGCTGCCTGAACGCAGGCAGAAAACGAGGTTCCTCCCCGGGAAAAGGTATTAAAAATATAACTGAGCGACCCGGAAAACACCCCGCGGATACGCGTAATGTTCTCCCCGGACAGATGCAGGAGCTGTATGGTGTCGATCAGCGGCAGGCCGGCCCCGACATTTGTTTCGTACAGGTACTGCTTCTGATGGGATTCGAGCTCCTCCCTCAGGAGGCTGTAGAAATCGTATCCCAGCGTATTGGCGACCTTGTTGGAGGAAACCAGGTCGAACCCGTTCTCCACAAAATCGAAATACCGGGCCACAAAATCCTCGCTGGCCGTATTGTCCACGGCAACTAGGTTCTCCAGGTGGTGCGACCGGGCGTAGTCGAACAGCTCCGTAAGCTGGTAACCCTCCGGGGCGCTGGACAAGCGGGAACTCCAGTCCGCTCCCACGCCTGCCTCGTCGAGCAACAGCCGGGTGGAGTTGGCCACCGCAAAGACATTCAGGCGGATGCCTTTGCGCGCCTCGATCTTGTCTGCCGAGGCGAGGAGCTGGTGCATCAGCGTGCTGCCAACCGTCCCCACGCCGAACACCGCCAGGTTGATCTTCTTGCTGATCCCGAAAATCTGTCCGTGCATCACATTCAGCGCCTTGAGCGTATCAGCTTTGCGGACCACCAGGCTGACGTTCTTGCCGGTCACTGTATTGTTGAACAACAAGGGGATCACCTGGTTGCGGATCAGCGCATTATACGGTTTGTGGAAGGTGCTCAGGTCCTGCCCCACGATAGAAATGACCGAGACGTCCGAAGTGATGTGGATCCGGGTGATGTCCTGGTTGCGAAAATCCTCCTCGAACTCCGCTTCGAGCGCTGCCTTGGCGCGCTGCGCCGCATCCGCCCGTACCACCAGACCGATACCCCGTTCCGAGGAACCCTGGGAGATAATCCCCACATTGATCCCGCTCTGTCCGAGCGCCTTGAAAATCCGGGCATCCACGCCGACCTTGCCGAGCAGCCCCCGTCCCTCCAGGTGGATCAGGGCCTCGTGCTCGATGACCGAAAGGGAGCGGATACCGTCCCGGCTGGACCGGGCGCTGATCAGCGTACCCTCCCCGTCCCCGTCAAAGGTATTTAGGATGCGCAACGGGATATTCTTCTCCAGGAGCGGAATAATGGTTTTGGCATGGAGGATCGTCGCCCCGAAATTGGCCAGTTCGTTGGCCTCCGAATAGGAAAGCTGTTCGATGCGCCGGGCGCCGGGGACCAGGTCCGGGTTCGCCGTGTAGATTCCGTTGACATGGGTGTAATTCTGCAATTCGGATGCGTTCAGGTAGTTGGCCAGCAGGGAAGCCGTGTAATTGCTCCCATTGCGGCCCAGCGTGGTGGTCTCCCCCAGGGCGTTGGATGCGATGAACCCCGTGACGACGGCCACGGTGTCTGCCTGGAGCCCGGAGAAAAAGCGGTTGACGTTTTCCCGGGATACTTCGTCCAGTACCTGGGCGTTCCCGAAGCCCGAGTCCGTACGGATCAGCTCACGCGCATCTACGAGTACGGCGTTCAGGCCCCTGCCGATCAACAGCTTGGTTATCAGCCGGGCAGACAGCAACTCTCCCTGGGCCAGGACCTGGTCTTTGATCTTCGGGCTGTAATCGCCCAACAGGCGCACCCCTTCCAGCAGCCTCGCAATTGCTTCAAAGGAATCCCCCAGACCGACATTGGAGAACGTGTGCCGCTGATAGTTTTCGAAACGGCTGAAAGCCTCGCTGTAATCCTTCCCGTCCGCGGCCAGTTCCAGTAGTTCTTCGAGCTGGTCCGTGGCCTTTTCCCGTGCGGACAACACCACCGCTACGCGTTCCTTTTCCGCTACGCGTGCCGAAATGATATCCAGGACGCGGTCAATGCCCTCGCCGTTGGCCAGGGATTTCCCGCCGAACTTCAGCACCTTCAGGGGACGCTGTCCGGTGCCACCGAAAACGTCCTGCAGCAGCTGTTCCATCTGGTCGAATTCTATCAGGAAGGCATCGTGCCCGTGCACGGAATGGATTTCCCCGTAGGTGACATTGGAATTGACCTGGGCGAGCTGTTTATAGGTCTCCTTGTTTTCGGCAGCCGTAAAAAACAAATCGGAATCCACCCCGATGATATGGATATGCGTGGCGCTTTGCTGGAGCCGCTGGAAGGCCTCTTCCCCACCCCTTGTAATATCGATGGTCTTCAGGAGCTGGTTGGTGAGCTTGTAAGCCGCCAGCTGAAAACGTTCCTGCAGCTTCTTGCCGTGGTGGAGCAGCCAGCTTTCGACGTTGAACAACCGGGACTCCTCGTTTGTACTCCGGCGAAAACGCTGCTTAAACGACTCGGGGGTCCGGTAACAGAGCATGGCGTGCATCCGCGCATCGTGTACGGGTTGGGAGGAATTTACCAGGAATTGCTCCTGTATCTGGCAATTGGCGATGAGCCAGTCTGTCGACTTCCAGTCGGAAGCCACCGGGATCAGGTGGGTTGCCAAATCCGGGCGCAGAGCTGCCATCTCCCAGGCAATCCCGCCCCCCAGGGAGCCGCCAATCAGGGCAAAGAGCTTGTGGATGCCGAGGTATTCCAGACCCAGGAGGAAGATGCGTGCAATGTCCCCGGCGATAAAATCCTTGTAATTCTCTATCAGGAAACCGTCATAGCCGTTTCCGGGAACATTAAAACAGAGTACCGTGTAAGTCTCCGTGTCGATGCACTTGCCCGGGCCCACCAGGGACGTCCACCAGCCGTCCGGCCCGGCGACGTTGGAATTTCCCGTGAGGGCGTGGTTTACCAGCACAACGGGGGCCGTGTGGAGTTTCCTCCCGAAGAGCTGGTACGACAGCTCGATCTGCTGGGTAACGCCTTTTTCGGTGGTAAAGGCGTTTAACTGGATATGTTGCAATGGCGATGCTTCCATGGTTTTATTTGAAGGCCGTTCCGTCCGGGGCGTCCGTTGGGCACCCATCCGGAATACGGATTGCTTTAAATGTCGGCGTTAAAAAGAAAATGGAAGCGGGGCAGCGCCCGGTTGTTATCTGCCCCGCACCGCGGCAGCCAGCTGGCCCCGATCCCGGTCCGGGTTAGAATGTAGCACCTTCTTCGATTGTGCGAAGGGTTGCCAAGGCTTCACTGGGTCTAGTCCCTCCACCTTTCTTGATAACGAGTCAGTATATATGTGAACGTCTCGGCAAATATAGGGATGCCACAAGGGAAATTCCCAATTTCGGGCCGAATAATTTAATGGGCAAAGCTTTTTGTCCCAGCCCGATGCCTTTGGCCCGGGCCAACACCACCGGCTACAGGCCAAAGGCTTCCCTGACCGCGTCCACGGCGTCCAGCTTCTCCCAGGTAAAGAGTTCCACCTCCTTGGTCACCCGCCCGTTGTACGGGGATTCAAACACCTTGGTAACCACGCGGGGTTCTTTGCCCATGTGTCCGTAGGCGGCGGTCTCCAGGTAGATGGGGTTTCGCAGCTTCAGCCTTTCCTCAATGGCAAAGGGCCGCATATCGAACAGTTCGGCAACTTTCGCCCCGATCTGCCCGTCGGTGAGATTGACCCTGGAGGTGCCGTAGGTCGTTACGTTGATGGAGGTTGGCTCCACCACCCCAATGGCATAGCTCACCTGAACGAGGATCTCGTCGGCCACCCCGGCTGCCACCAGGTTTTTGGCCGCATGGCGGGCCGCATAAGCCGCACTTCGGTCTACCTTGCTCGGGTCCTTGCCACTGAAGGCACCGCCTCCGTGGGCACCTTTGCCCCCGTAGGTATCCACGATGATCTTACGGCCCGTGAGGCCCGTATCCCCGTGGGGTCCGCCGATAACAAATTTACCCGTCGGGTTGATATGGTATTTGATCCGCTCGTCGAACAGGCCCCGCAACCGTTCTGGCAGGCCGGCCACTACCCGGGGAATCAGTATTTCCAGCAGGTCCTTCTTGATCCGGGCCAGCATTGCGGCGTCGTCCGGGTCAAACGGGTCGTGCTGGGTGGAGATGACAATCGTATCGATACGCTGCGGCTGGTCGTCATCGGAGTATTCGATGGTTACCTGTGCCTTGGCATCCGGGCGCAGATACGGAATCGCATCGGATTCCCGGCGAAGCGCGGCGAGCTCCTGAAGGATCCGGTTGGCGATGTCCAGCGCCAGGGGCATATAATTGTCGGTCTCCCGGGTGGCATACCCGAACATCATGCCCTGGTCCCCGGCACCCTGAAGTTTTTTATCCCCCCGGTCCACCCCCTGGTTGATTTCCTGGGATTGCTCGTGGATGAGGGAAATCACCCCGCAGGAATCCCCGCTGAACTGGTAGGCGCCTTTGGTGTAGCCGATGTCGTTGATCACCTCCCGGGTAATCTGTTGCAGGTCTACGTAGGTATGGCTCCTGACCTCTCCGGCCAGGACCACCTGCCCGGTGGTCACCAGGGTTTCGCAGGCAACCTTGCTCTCGGCGTCAAAGGCGAGGAAATTATCGAGGAGCGCATCGCTGATCTGGTCGGCGACCTTATCGGGATGTCCCTCGCTTACGGATTCGGATGTGAATAAATAGGGCATGTGCGCGTTTTTAATGCGAGACAGCCGACGGATCGCGGGGATGCAAAAAGCGCATTGGCTGTCGCCCTGAGAGCGGAGCAAACTGCTTTAGCATTTTTGGTGGTCCGGCACAATTCCGGATCAGAGGTTGCAATCAGTCAAATCTGTCCTCTGGAAAACAATGGCGCAAAGGTAATGAATTGGCCGGAATCTGAAACCCGGCGGGAGCGGGTTTTTAGCACCCCGAATTCGCGTCCCCATCCTTTCAGGGTCCGGCGATACTTCGTATATTGTGTGCCCTTTTCAGACGTTACCAACCGAAAGAACAAACGTATGCATATTGCGGTTGCCGGCAACATCGGCGCAGGGAAAACCACCCTAACCAAATTGCTTTCCAAACACTATCAGTGGGATGCGCATTTTGAAGATGTGGTGGACAACCCCTACCTGGATGATTTTTACACCCAGATGGAGCGGTGGAGTTTCAACCTGCAAATCTACTTCCTCAACAGCCGGTACCGGCAGATTCTGCGAATCCGCGAAAGCGGGAAGGACGTCATCCAGGACCGGACCATCTACGAGGACGCCCATATTTTTGCCCCGAACCTGCATGCGATGGGGCTGATGACCAACCGGGATTTCCAGAATTACACGAGTTTATTCGAACTGATGGAAACCCTGGTGATGCCGCCGGACCTGATGATCTACCTGCGCAGTTCCATCCCGAACCTGGTCAACCAGATCCACAACCGGGGGCGGGAATACGAAAATTCCATTTCCATCGACTACCTCAGCCGGCTCAACGAACGCTACGAGGCCTGGGTACACAGCTATGAAAAAGGCAAGTTGCTGATTATCGATGTCGACAAACTGAACTTTGTGGACAACCCGGAACACCTCGGGGAGGTCATCAACCGCATCGATGCGGAAATCCACGGGTTGTTCTAGTTCCGCCCCCCGACGAGCCCGGATCTGCCCGCAGGCCCTTTCACAAGGCGTAACTACGCGTTGGTCGTTCCGCAAGACGGGACTTGCCGCCGGGCGTTTTGCAAGACGTAACTTCCCGCTGGCCGCGCTGCTTGCCGGGGTACATTTTCTAAATAATGCCGATCGACTCCCCATGGCGGATCACCTCCTCGGACTGGTCCACCAGTAATATGGGAATATGCGTGTTTTCGGCAATCAGGTCCCGGACGCGCTGCATCCTTTTGGTGTGCCGCACACTGCGCAGGTAGATGGCCAGTACCCGCCCCGGAAACTGCCGTGCAATGGCCAGGTAGATATCCGCATCCCGCTCCCCGCTGTCCCCTATCAGGATAAACGGCATGTCCGGGTAGGTTTTAAAAATATTCTCGATCTCGTGCCGCTTCTGGGGCACGTCCTGTTTCTTCCGCTTCCAGAAACTGGCCATACTCCGCAAGAGGATGGGACCTTTTGGAAATCGGTTATTGCTGAGGAAGAATTCCAGGTAGCGATACAGGTTCCAGGGGCTGTGGCTTACATAAAAAACGGGATTCGCACTCTGGCCGTCGCGACCCCGGTGCAGCCGGTGGTAGAGTTCCGGGGCTCCCTTTAGCGGCAGGCGCCTTTCCACCCCTTTGAATAGCGTATTGGCAATAACCTGCCACTTCAGGTAGGACGTTACCCCGGTGTGCAGGATCGTGTCGTCGATATCGGTGATCACCCCGTATTGGGCGCCCACGGCCGGGATCATCAGCGCCCCGGGAAACCGGTTTTCCCCCAGGACCGGGCGGGAGAGCTTTTCGGTGCGGAACGAAATCTCAAAGTGTACCCAGCCCTCCCGGTTCACCAGTTCTCCGAGTCCGTCTACCTGCTCGTCCAGCAGGTAATACCCGTCGGAACCCGTTTCCACCTCAAAGCAGCGGTCGTCGGGGAGCCGGATGGTCAATGGCGTATGCCGGATTTCATCGGTCTCAAAGCGTTTCCAGCTGTTCAGCAGGAGTTTGACGATCCCCTTCTGAGCCAGGTCGATGGTCTCATCCTCCAGTGCCCGTCCGCGGATATACAGGCGGTTTTTCGTGCCGTAGCTTTGGAAAGCCACGATCTGCAGCGGGTCTTTCCTCCCCAGCCAACCCATATCAGAGATGCCAGTTTTGCGGCCAGAGCCAGATAATCAGCAGGCCGGCCCCTATCCCCAACCCAAAGGAGATACCGATCCAACGCCCCAGCTTCCGGGTACCCAGCACGGCCGCCATGGCCCCCTTGAAAGCCAGGTTGGAGAGGGATGCCAGCAAAATGAGTTTCCAGCCCGTGGAGATTTCCAGGCGATCCTGCCGCATGAGCTGCGAAAGGGAGAGCGTAATGGCGTCCACGTCCGTGAGCCCGCTAATGACCGCCAGGCCGTACAGGGCTTCGTTCCCGTACTCCTGCTTGATAAATGCCACTGCCAACAGGATCAGGCCGTAGAGCAGGCCAAATATCAGGGCGCTTTTGAACTGGGCCGGATTTTTAGGTTCCGGGACGGACTTCACGGAATCGTCCCGGTTCATGCGCAGGTAAATCCAGACGCAGATTCCGACGAGCACCAGGAATTCGGCCAGCAATGGGAGGATCATTGCGGGCAGGTGTTGCGGGATAACCACCCCCACTTCCACCAGCACCCGGATCACGGCAACCGCGGAAGCGGCCACGATGACAAAAGCCGCCATGATGTGTACTGCGCCGGATTCCTTGGTTTTCCGGGCATAACTCACCGTAGTGGCCGTACTGCTGATCAGCCCCCCCAGGATGCCCCCGGAGATGGTGCCTGCCCTGGCACCCATGAATTTGTAGATAAAATATCCCACAACACTGATGCCCACAATCAGGGTAACCATCAGCCAAATGCTGCGCGGGTTGAGCACATCCAGGGGGCCGAAGGTTTCGTTGGGCAACAACGGCAGGATGACCAGGGAAATCCCCGCAAATGTCATGATGGCCGCCAGGTCTTTTTCCTGCAGGTCTTCGATAAAGTCGTGGAGTTTGTCCTTGAGGTAGAGCAGAATTGCCAAGGCACCCCCGGTAACCACCGCGATCATCCGTTCGCCCATGACCAGGTAGGCCCCGATGGCAAACATCAGCAGGGCGGCCACCTCCGTGGTCTGCCCGATGTCCGGGGTGTCCGAGCGGCCGTTCTTGATCACGTTCGCGGTAATCAGCAACCCCCCGAGCACCAGGCCGAATGCCGGCATGATCAGCGGACTGTCATACACCCGGCTGAGCATTCCGGACAGCACCCCGAGCATGGCAATCAATGTAAAAGTACGCACCCCGGCCATCTTTGAGTCGGCGTGCTGCCGCTGCAAGCCGGTGAGCATCCCCAGTCCGAATGCAATGCCCAGGTTGATCAGGTCTTCGTACTCCATGGCCCATGAAGATAGCACAGCCGGCCTTGACGGGCAAACGCGATCCGAATTATTCGGGGCCTGCCACAAAAAAACCCCGGCTTGCGGCCGGGGTTCGTTCTTCAGGTAAAGGGTTTAAGACCCAGGGGGGGGGGTCATTTTATTCCTCCACCACCTTTTTCACTTTTTTCACGTCTTTTTGGACTTCAACTGAAGCTTCAGCCTCGGTGTAGTTTTCCAGGCTGACTTTTACATCTTCCTCCGTCCCGGTGAAAGTCACCTCCTCAACAGTCTTTTCCCCGTCTACACTGGTGGTGGTAGTCACGTAGGCCGTAACGGTGCCGTCCTCATTCTCATCCATCTGCACCTGCAGTTGCTTCTGGACTTCGCTGCCTTCCGAATAAGCCGCCAGACCGTCCGAGGACAGCGCGATACTCGGGGCGATAACCAGCGCCACCACAGAGATCAGCTTCAACAGGATGTTCAGGGAGGGTCCCGAGGTATCCTTGAACGGATCCCCGACGGTATCCCCAACCACGGCTGCCTTGTGGGCATCCGTGCCTTTGCGGCCCTGCTCTTCGATCATCTTTTTGGCATTGTCCCAGGCACCCCCGGCATTGGATTGGAAGATGGCCATCAATACGCCTGCGGAAGTAACCCCTGCAAGCAGGCCTCCGAGCATTTCCGCACCCCCGATAAAGCCAATCGCGACAGGTACAGCAATGGCCAGCAGCCCGGGAAGTACCATCTCTTTAATAGAGGCCTTGGTAGAAATTTCCACGCATTTCTCGTATTCCGCCTTTCCGTCGGCTTCGTCAAATATCTTCCGGTCGGCCGCAGAGGCCTTGGAGATATCCGCATCGTACTTGCGCATGACGGCAAGGGCGGCCTTCAACTCGGGGATATCCCGGAACTGCCGGCGGACCTCTTCGATCATCGACATGGCGGCACGCCCCACGGCATTCATCGACAGGGCCGAGAACACAAAGGGCAGCATGGCGCCCACCAGGAGACCGGCCATGATATCCGGCTGGGAAACGTCGATCGCCGTCACTTTTGCCGTTTTCATGAACGCGGCAAAAAGGGCCAGGGCCGTAAGGGCGGCAGAAGCAATCGCAAATCCTTTCCCAATGGCAGCTGTGGTATTCCCCACGGCGTCCAGTTTGTCGGTGCGCTCCCGCACTTCCCCGGGCAGTTCAGCCATTTCGGCAATCCCCCCGGCATTATCGGAAATCGGGCCATATGCGTCAACGGCCAACTGGATCCCGGTGTTCGCCAGCATCCCAACGGCTGCGATGGCAATCCCGTAAAGCCCGGCAAAGTAGTGGGATACCAGGATTGCGGCAGCGATCAGTAAAATCGGGATAGCCGTGGACATCATCCCCACGCCCAGGCCGGCGATGATATTCGTGGCGGACCCGGTCTCGGACTGCCGCACGATGGCGTTCACCGGCTTGGTCCCGGTTCCCGTGTAGTATTCGGTGACCTTCCCGACCAGCAAACCGGCCACCAGGCCGGCGATTGTCGCCAAAAAGACGCCCATGGAAGTAAACTCCCGACCGCCTTCAGTCCATGTTTCCGGAAGCATGGCGCCAATCAGGAAATAGGAAACCACCAGCATCAGGGCTGCCGATCCGAATTCCCCGATGTTCAGGGCCTTGTGCGGGGAACCGCCGTCCTTCACACGGACAAAGAAGGTCCCGATAATGGACATGACGATTCCGGCACCGGCCAGTGCCAGCGGCAGGTAAACGGCCCCCAGGCCGTTAAATGCCCCCTGGAACTCCGGGAGTACCACAAAAGAAGCCCCCAGTACCATGGTACCGATGATGGAGCCCACATAGGACTCGAACAGGTCGGCCCCCATCCCGGCAACGTCCCCCACGTTATCGCCCACGTTGTCGGCGATGGTAGCGGGGTTCAGCGGGTGGTCTTCCGGGATGCCGGCTTCCACCTTCCCGACCAGGTCGGCCCCCACATCGGCGGCCTTGGTGTAGATACCCCCGCCCACACGGGCAAACAGGGCAATGGAAGAAGCCCCGAGGGAGAATCCTGAGAGGACGTTAAGGACCTCATCGATCCCCCAACCCTGGGCACTGTAGATCATAAACAAACCGCTCAGGCCCAGTACGCCGAGCCCGACGACACCCATCCCCATGACGGATCCGCCTGCAAAAGCTACTTCCAGGGCTTTCCCAAGGGAGGTCCGGGCGGCATGCGTGGTGCGTACATTCGCCTTGGTGGCAACCTTCATCCCGATAAACCCGGCAAGGGCGGAGCAAATGGCCCCGACGATAAAGGACACGGCAACCATGCCGTTGGAACCGGCTTCGTTCTGCCCCTTAAAGAATAGCAGAACCGCCACGGCAGCGACAAAAATCGAAAGGATTTTGTACTCCGCCTTCAGGAATGACATGGCCCCGTCGGCAATATTTTTGGCAATCCGGGCCATTTTGGCATCCCCTTCTTCCTGCTTGGATACCCAGGCGTTCTTCACCAGGACAAAGAGCAGCCCCAGGACGCCGAAGGCTGGTAAGAATTTCACGATTTGTTCCATAATGTAGTCAGTATAGTTTCGTTAATGTAATCTGAAAGTGTTGCACTTTTTTTAACATTTTAAGCGCGAGCAAATGTAGTAAAATACCGGACAATAAAAAAAGCCCTTAACCATGCGGGATTAAGGGCTTTGCGGTGCGCAGGGCCGTCGGTCAGATCATGAATTTCCGGATGGTTTTGTATTCGCTGTCCTCATAGCGCCGGACGCAACTGCGGTAGATTTCCCGGGCTTCTTCCGCATTGCCCCAGCCACCGGTATCCACTTTCTTCTCCTCGAGATCCTTGTATACCTGGAAAAAATGCTCGATTTCCTTCAGCCGGTGGGGATTCAAATCGCTGATATCCCCCTTCAGGCTCCAGATCGGGTCGTTCAGGGGCACGCAGATCAGCTTCTCGTCCGGCCCTTTTTCGTCTGTCATGTGGAACACCCCGATAGGGCGCACCTTCATGACCACCATCGGGTAGGCGGGTTCCGTGGTCAGCACCAATACATCCAGGGGGTCCTGGTCCAGCGCCAGCGTCTCGGGCACAAACCCGTAATCCCCGGGGTACATCATGGAAGAAAAAAGCGTGCGGTCAAAGCGGATTTTGTTCAGGGTAAAATCGTATTCGTACTTATTCCGGCTCCCTTTGGGGATTTCGATCAGTACGTCAAAAGTAACCTCATCATTGTTTGTCATAGGCAGAGATTGTAGGCGGTGGCGGCTCCCGCACCGGCGGTTGGCACCACCCGGTTATCCGGGATTCGCCCCGGGCTGCAAAACTACGAAAAAACAGCCGTTTGCCGTCCGGAAATCAGAAATGGAAGCCAAAGGCGCCGGTAACGCTGAAAGCCCGGGCATCCGGATTATCCAGGTAGTTCCCCCGGAAATTGAAATCGATCCGGAAGATCTTGAAGATGTTGCCCACCCCCACGCTGTACTCCCAGTAGATAGAGTCATCCGGGGCCTGCAGGGGGATGTTGGCCGGGCTGTTGAGGAGCTGGTTGGCCTCGGAAAGCTGCCCCCAGACCCCGCGGAGCCCGACAATTTCCCGCAGGTTCCAGTCGCGCAGCATCGGGATGCGCGAAAACAGTCGGCCGTTGAAGTTGTGCTCCAGGTGGAGGGAAGCGTAGGTGTCCGTAACGAATTCGTAAAAATCCAGGTTCGGGAAGGTATTGTAGATGGAAAACAGCGTCTGGTTCCCGGGTACCACGTTGAGCATCACCAGGGGGACCTCCCCAAAGGTCTTCCCGACCTCCACGGTGCTCAACAACCTCCCCATGCCGCCCACCTGCCAGGGCTGGGAATAGGAGAATTGCACCTTGCGGTAGTCGAAATCGCTTTCCAAAAATCCCTGCAACCCCTGGGTATAATGCAGCAAAAGCGTGCTGTAGGTGTCGTTCACATCCCGACGTTCCACGCCGTAGCCAATGGTTTCCTTCCCCGGGGTGTAGATGAGCGTGGTGGTCAGGTCGAATTGCCTGACCTCCGAGGCGACGCCCCCCGGGGCCTCCGGATCCAGGTAGTCCAGGCTGAAAACATCCGGCAGGGCAGACCGGAGCGTGCGCATCGATCCCCCGAACCGGATCCTGAAATTCTCCAGGGGTTCTATATCCACCGCCAGGGTAGACAGGTTGATGTTTGTCAACCGGTTGTTATTCCCCACGGTAAATACGGCCGAGGAAGCCACGCTACGACCGAGCACGTCGTTGGTGGCGGTCAGGCTCAGCCCGAGTTGCTCGATGTCGCGGCGGTTGCCCCCCGAGAGTATCAGCCGGGTTTTGCGGTCCAGCAACCATTTACCCGAGATCCCGTACTTGACTTTTTTGTCCAGGAAGCCATAGGCCATATACCCCTCCAGGCGCCAGGGGTCGTTCTGCCCGAAATAGGTCCGCGCCCCACCCCTCAGGCGGACGCCCTCTGCATCGTTGTACCCGAAAACGCTGTAGATGTTTCCCAGGTCCAGGTTCCATTTGTCGATCTCCACGTAACCGGAACCCAGGATGCTGACCAGGTTGTAATAGGTATTGAATTTCGGCACCGTCCGCAGCGTGTCCAGCAAGGTGTAGATCCCCCGTTCGTCCTTGTTGAGTGCTTCCAGCCGGTTGGCGGACCAGAAAGCGTCGTCCCGGTTGAACACCCGAGGGTCGAAAGGGTCGGATTCCCCCTTGTAGAATGCCCGCCCCCTGGGACGATTAAAGACATAGTTGTCGTAAACGGTGGTGCGCTTGCCGTAGACCCCCCGGGATTCCTCCTTTTTGTTCAGCGCAAAATCGCTGAGCATGTAATCCCTTTTGAGCAGGAAAACCGAGTCCGAAAGCACGTCGAATTCCTGTTCGATGTAAATTTCCTTGACCCAGTTGATATTTGCACTCCGCGTCACGGCCAGGTTGATCCTGGCAACCGCGTAGGTGGTGTCATTTACCCAGAAATCCCCCTTGAAAGTCAGTTCGTTTTTCCGCCGCGGGTAATAGATGATGTTGTAGCACCACTTGTCTCCCAGGAAGGCAGAATCCGCCAGGACATAATTATAGGTGTCCACCCCCGTGGTTGAAAGCGGGCTGGTAAAACTCTTGTCGAAAAACTTCAGGTAGTTGTCGTAGATGTCGTATTCCGAATAGAGGTCCTGTACAAAGGCGATGATTGCCTGGTTGTTGCTGAACCCGGAATTTTTGTTGCCCAGCACGTCTGTGCGCTCCTCCCCGATCCGGTTGTCCCCGTAGACCCGGGAGAACTTCTCGTTCAGGAATATCGGCAGGTAGGTCTTCCCGGTGATCCGGGAGGTATCCAGGTCTTCAAAAATAAATTCCAGCCCCCGGAATACGCGGCTCTCCATCAGGCTGCTGTCGATGGTATTCAGGTCAAACTCAATCTTCTCGTAGGTGTCGTAGGCGTACTGGTCAAAAAGCTTCACGCCGTTGCGGCGCTTTTTCTCCCAGATTTTCCGCAGGATGTCGATGGCCGGATTGTCTTTTTTGGGTTGCCGGCCCATGTAAACCACCACTTCGTCCAGCTCCTCCCCGGATTCCTCCATCTCAATCCGCAGGCCCGTATTGACCCGCTGCTCCAGAACGATCCGCCGCGTGGCATACCCGATGTAGGAAACCACCAGCGTATCCCAGACGGCCTCAGACTCCAGGTAAAACCTGCCGTCGTCATTGGTAATGGTGCCTTCGGACGAGCCCGCAAACAGGATATTGGCAAACGCCACCGGGTCTCCGGATGCATCTACCACCAGCCCCCCGGCCTTGGTTTGGGGCCAAAGCACCTGGCAGGCGAACAGCAACAGGATTGGGAACAGATAGCGGCGTACGGACATGCGTCGGAATTCGAATGGGCATGAGGTTTCCGGCAGGGTCCGGGGAGATGAGGGTGGTGCAGGCGCGCCGGGCCATAACCTGTCAGCAGCCCCTCCGGACCTTTCCGGCGGGGCTAATATACGGCAGCAAGCGGTGCCGATTACTTATATAACACTTTCTTAACAGCGGCGATTACGTCCTCGCTGTTGGGCAGCCATTCCTGCAGCAGGACCGGCGAATAGGGTGCCGGGGTGTCCGCGGTATTCAGTTTGATGATGGGGGCGTCCAGGTAATCGAATGCCTTTTGCTGTACCTGGTAGGTGATCTCGGTAGCCACATTTCCGAAGGGCCAGGCCTCTTCCAGGATCACCAGGCGGTTTGTTTTTTTGACCGATTCCAGGATGGTTTCATGGTCCATCGGCCGGACGGTCCGCAGGTCGATGATTTCACAGGATATCCCTTCGGAATCCAGCTTTTCTGCCGCTGCGTAGGCCTCTTTGATAATCTTTCCGAAGGAAACGATGGTGACGTCGGTTCCTTCCCGTTTAATCTCCGCCACCCCGATCGGAATCGTGTATTCCCCTTCCGGGACTTCCCCTTTGTCCCCGTACATCTGTTCGGATTCCATAAAGATTACCGGGTCGTCGTCCCGGATGGAGGCTTTAAGCAGCCCCTTGGCGTCCTTCGGATTGGAAGGCACCACCACTTTAAGCCCCGGGCAGTTGGCGTACCAGCTTTCAAACGCCTGGGAGTGCGTGGCCGCCAATTGGCCGGCGGAAGCGGTCGGGCCCCGGAAAACGATGGGGATATTGAATTGGCCGGCGGACATCTGCCGCATTTTTGCGGCGTTGTTGATGATCTGGTCAATACCGACCAGGGCAAAGTTAAACGTCATGAATTCAATGATCGGCCGGTTGCCGTTCATGGCAGATCCCACGCCGATACCGGCAAAACCAAGCTCGGAAATGGGGGTGTCAATCACGCGCTTGGGACCGAATTCGTCCAGCATGCCCTTGGAAGCCTTGTATGCCCCGTTGTACTCGGCCACCTCCTCGCCCATCAGGTAAATGGATTCGTCTCGCCGCATCTCTTCGGACATGGCTTCGGCAATGGCTTCTCTAAATTGTAGTGTCTTCATGTTATCTGGGTGTTCGCTGGTTCGCAATTCGGTAACAAAATGCCCACAAAAATAGAAAAATATCGCGCAAAATACGGGGCGGCGACTTCAAAAAATCAGGAAATTTTTACTATGCATGCATAGTATTTCTGAAATATATTGGCTATCTTAGCAGCCACTTTCAATCCTAAAGCTATTGAAAATATGAAGCTATTAGTTTGTATCAGCAATGTGCCCGATACTACCTCTAAAATCAATTTCACGGCAGACCAGACTGCTTTTGATACCACCGGCGTGCAGTTCGTCATCAACCCGAACGACGAATTCGGGCTGACGCGGGCCATGTGGCTTAAGGAGAAGCAGGGCGCAACCCTGCATGTAGCCACCGTCGGGACGGCCGCTGTGGAACCTACCATGCGGAAGGCACTGGCTATCGGGGCCGATGAGGCCATTCGCATCGACGCGGAGCCGAAAGACGGCTTATTTGTGGCCCGGCAGCTGGCCGAGGTGATCAAAAACGGGGGGTACGACCTGGTGATTGCCGGGAGGGAGTCCATCGACTACAACGGTGGCATGGTCCCCGGGATGATCTCCGCCCTGCTCGATATGAACTTCGTCAATAACTGCATCGGGCTGGAGCTCGACGGTACCAAAGCCACGGCCGTACGGGAAATCGACGGCGGAAAGGAAACCCTGGAAACCAGCCTGCCGCTGATTATCGGCGGCCAAAAGGGCCTTGTGGAAGAGAGCGACTTGCGGATCCCGAATATGCGGGGGATCATGATGGCGCGTCAGAAAAAACTCAGCGTGGTTTCCCCCGTGGACATGCAACCGGGAACCGAGGACAAACGCTTCGAAAAACCAGCGCCGAAAGGCGATGTAAAACTCGTGGACCCGGGCGAGCTTGACAAACTCGTAGATCTGCTCCACAAGGAAGCCAAAGTCATTTAAACTGCTGCTGCAGCGGCCCGTTACGGGCACGCTCGCTCAACCAAAAACATTCGGACATGTCAGTACTCGTATATACAGAAACAGATAAAGGTAAATTCAAAAAGAATGCCTGGGAAGTGGCCAGCTACGCCGCGGCCCTGGCCGAAAAACTCGGTACCGAGGCCGTGGCAGTTGCCATCAACCCATCGGACCCCGGGGCGCTGGGCACCTACGGCATTTCCCGGGTGCTCGAAGTCAGCGAACCCCGTCTGGAAACTTTTAATGCCCGGGCGGCGGCGGCCGTAGTAAAACAAGCGGCCTCCCAGGCCGGGGCAACCGTAATCGTGGTCAGTTCCAGCGCGGATGCCAGGTTTATGGCTCCTATACTGGCCGGGGTCCTCAAGGCGGGATACGCCCCGAACGTCGTGGGCCTGCCCGAGCAGACGGACCCGATCGTGGTCCGCAGGACTGTATTCAGCAACAAGGGCTTTGCTCATACCCAGCTAGACGGCACCCTGGGAATCATCGGGGTGTCCAACAACGCATTTGGGGCCGTGGAAAAAAACGGGGACGCCACCGCGGAAGCCTTTTCCCCGGAACTCCCCGATTCCCTGTTCAGCACAAAATCGGTTTCCGTGGACAAGGCCACCGACAAGATCGCCATTGCCGATGCGGAAATTGTCGTCTCCGGCGGCCGCGGCCTGAAAGGCCCTGAAAACTGGGGGATGGTAGAAGAACTGGCAGAGGTTCTCGGGGCGGCTACCGCCTGTTCCAAACCGGTTTCCGACATGGGATGGCGGCCCCACAGCGAACACGTCGGCCAGACGGGGAAGCCCGTGGCCAGCAACCTCTACATCGCCATCGGGATCTCCGGGGCCATCCAGCACCTCGCCGGGGTGAACGCTTCGAAAGTCAAGGTGGTTATCAACAACGATCCGGAGGCGCCCTTCTTTAAGGCCGCCGATTACGGAGTGGTTGGCGACGCCTTTGAAGTCGTCCCGGAACTCATCGAAAAATTAAAGGAGTTTAAGGCCGAAAACGCCTAATTTTTGTTAATTTGTCCCTTTAATAGGGCTGTTAAATAACCCGTCCCTGTTGTTTAACAGCCTTTTTTAATTGCGCGAACGATCTATGAGCCTTGTACGGTTGAAAATAAAAGGAATTTCCTATAGTCAAACCCAGAACGGGGCCTATGCCCTGATCCTGAATGAGGTGGAGGGGGATCGAAAACTCCCCATCGTGATCGGTGCATTTGAGGCGCAATCCATCGCGATTGCCCTGGAAAAGGAAATCAAGCCGCCCAGGCCGCTCACGCACGACCTTTTCAAGAATTTCGCAGACCGTTTCGATATAGTAATCAAGCAGGTGATCATCCACAAACTGGTAGACGGCGTATTTTATTCGAGCATTATCTGCGAACGGGATAAAATCGAAGAAATCATCGATGCGCGTACCAGCGACGCGATTGCCCTGGCCCTGCGGTTTGGGGCGCCGATTTTTACCTACAAAACCATTTTGGACAAGGCGGGTATCTACCTGAAGTTTTCCTCCAAGGATAAAGAGAAAGAAACCGGGGACGACAGCATTGTGGTGGATGAAATCCTCCAGGAAAGCGAAGCCGTGGAAATCGATTCCGGGGCTGCGTCGGCCTATAAGGAAATGACCCTCGAGGAGCTCCGCGCCGAACTGGACAAGGCCGTAGCCAGTGAAGACTACGAGAAGGCGGCCAAATTGCGGGATGAAATCTCCAAACGCAAATAGTTTGTCAAGGACTATCCGGTTCAAAGCGATCGCATGCCTCGGAATCACCGGGATTGCCCTGGCCTTTCCCGATCAATTATCCGCCCAGGTGGACAGCCTGGCCAGCACCGCCCTGGACACCACCCTGTTGAATGACGCACAACCGAGCCAGGCCGTGCCCAATCAGGGATTTACCCTGGAATCGCTTGGCCGCGGGGCACTGGGCATGGCCGTCCTGCTGCTCCTCGCCTTTGCATTCAGTGCCAACCGCAAACGGATCAACTGGAAAACCGCAGGTATCGGCCTGGGCATCCAGCTGCTCCTGGCCATCGGCATCCTGAAAATACCGGCCGTCCAGTGGTTTTTTAATATGCTCGGGGGGTTTTTCAACAGCATCCTGGAATACACCCTGGCCGGGAGCACCTTTATTTTCGGGAACCTGATGGACCTGGACAATCCGAATATCGGCTATGTATTTGCCTTCCAGATTTTGCCGACGATCATTTTCTTTTCGGCCCTTACCTCGGTACTCTATTACCTGGGCGTCATCCAGAAAATAGTTCGCGGGCTGGCCTGGCTCCTGACGCGTTCCCTGGGTATTTCGGGCCCGGAGAGCCTCAGTGTGGCAGGGAATATCTTTCTGGGGCAGACGGAAGCCCCGCTGCTCATCAAGGCCTACCTGGAAAAAATGAACCGATCGGAAATCCTGCTGGTGATGATCGGGGGCATGGCCACGGTAGCCGGGGGCGTACTGGCCGCCTATATCGGGTTCCTTGGGGGGAACGACCCGGCCCTCCGCCTGGAATTTGCCCGTCACCTGATCGCGGCATCCGTCATGGCAGCCCCCGGGGCGATCGTCGTATCCAAGGTGTTGTATCCCCAGACCGAGCCGGTGGACAGCGTTATCCGGATTACGGATGAAAAAATCGGCAGCAACATATTGGATGCCATCGCAAACGGCACCACGGAAGGCCTGAAACTGGCCGTAAACGTGGGGGCCATGCTCCTGGTATTTGTGGCCTTTATCGCCATGATCAACGGGATCCTGGACTGGACCGGCGGGACCACGGGCCTCAATGCCTGGATCGCCGAACGGACGCCCTACGAGAACCTGTCGCTCGAAGCCATCCTGGGGGCCGTTTTTGCCCCGCTGATGTGGCTGATCGGCGTGCACGCAGACGATATGATGCAGATGGGGCAGCTGCTGGGGATCAAGCTGGCCGCCAGCGAATTTGTAGGGTATATCCAGCTGGCAGACCTCAAGGACGGGGCAGGCTCCACCGGCCTGGGGTACCAGAAATCCATCATCATGGCCACCTACATGCTCTGCGGCTTTGCGAATTTCGCCTCCATCGGCATCCAGATCGGGGGCATCGGTTCCCTGGCCCCGGGACAGCGAAAAACCCTGTCCGAATTCGGTATGCGGGCCGTTCTGGGAGGCACGCTCGCCTCGTTGCTCTCGGCCACCATCGCCGGGATGATCCTGGGATAAACCGGGGTTGATAACTGTTGGATAATTGCCGGCGGCCTGCCCCGTGGGAACCCTGTGAAATTGTTTATTTTTGATCCCGGCCGGGACCGACCCCGGCCGCATTCGGAAGACGATATCCCCATGAAACAGTACCACGACCTGCTCCGGCACGTTTTGAAAGAAGGATTGGAAAAAACCGACCGTACCGGCACGGGAACGGTAAGCGTATTCGGCTACCAGATGCGCTTTGACCTCTCGGAGGGATTCCCCCTGGTCACCACCAAAAAAATCCACGTGAAATCCGTCATCCACGAACTGCTCTGGTTCCTGCGCGGGGACACGAATATCGCATACCTGAAAGAGAACGGGGTCCGCATCTGGAACGAATGGGCAGACGAAAACGGCGACCTGGGGCCTGTTTACGGGCATCAGTGGCGCAACTGGAACAGCGAGGGTCTGGACCAGATTGCCCAGGTTGTGGAAACCATCCGCAACAACCCGGACAGCCGCCGGATGCTGGTGGCCGCCTGGAACCCGTCCGTTTTGCCGGACACCTCCAGGACATTTGCGGAAAACGTCGCCGACGGCAAGGCCGCCCTCCCCCCCTGCCACGCCTTTTTCCAATTTTATGTCGCCGACGGGAAACTCTCCTGCCAGCTTTACCAGCGTTCAGCGGATATCTTCCTGGGGGTTCCCTTCAACATCGCCTCGTACGCGCTGCTGACACTGATGGTGGCACAGGTCTGCAACCTGCAGCCGGGGGAATTCATCCACACCTTTGGCGATGCACATATCTACAACAACCACCGGGAGCAAATCCGGCTGCAGCTCAGCCGGGAACCCCGGCCGCTGCCGACCATGGAACTCAACCCGGAGGTGACCGACCTTTTCGCTTTCCGCTACGAAGACTTTACCCTGCACAACTACGACCCGCATCCGCTGATCCGGGGGAGGGTTGCTGTTTGATCCGCGTATCCCGTAGGCCCGGATAGGTGCCCGATCGGGGACCGGGCTGGACTACAGCCGGGAAATTCCCTATCTTTCAGGAAAAGCATGAAATGCCCGTTACCGCTACCCTGGCAGACCGCCTGCTAAGTACCCGATCCCATTCCGAAGCCCTCTGCCAGCCCTTACAGACTGAAGATTACGTCGTACAGCCCATCGAGGACGTCTCCCCGCCCAAATGGCATCTGGGACACACCACCTGGTTCTTTGAGGAGTTCGTATTGAAGCCCTTCGTCCCGGGCTATTCGGTTTTTCACGAAGATTACGCCTTTGTTTTTAACAGCTATTACGAAAGCCTGGGCGAACGGGTGATACGGGCCAACCGCGGCAACCTCTCCCGTCCCTCCGTGCAGGGGGTCTACAAATACCGGCGCCACTTTACCGAAAAACTGATGGAATTCCTGGAAGGCGAGGTGCCCGCAGAGGCCTGCGATCTTGTGGAAGTGGGCATCCACCACGAACAGCAACACCAGGAACTCCTGCTTACCGACATCAAGTATATCCTGGGCAACAACCCCTTGCTCCCGGCGTACAGCGACTGCGGGCCGGAGGAATTTCCAAAGTTGGGGGCCGCGGAATGGATAACGGTTCCCGGGGGACATTACGATATCGGCCACCGGGGGGAGGGCTTCTGTTTTGACAATGAGCTCGGGCGGCACCAGGTACTCCTGGGGGATTTTGAAATTGCCAGCCTGCCGGTGACCAATCGGGATATGCTGGATTTTATCGCTGACGGGGGCTACCGGCGTTTCGACCTCTGGCATGCCGAAGGCTGGGACTGGGTAAACCGGGAAGGCATCCGGGCGCCCCTCTACTGGCACGAGCGGGACGGGCAGTGGCAGTATTATACGCTAAAAGGCCTGCAACCGGTAGACCCGGAAGCCCCCCTGGCCCATATTTCCTTTTACGAAGCCTACGCCCTGGCCGAATGGAAAGGTTTCCGGCTGCCCACCGAATTTGAGTGGGAAGCTGCCCAGGAGGCATTTGGCTGGGGCAACCGCTGGGAATGGACCGGAAGTGCCTACCTGCCCTATCCGGGATACCGGAAAGCCCCGGGGGCGCTGGGCGAGTACAACGGGAAATTCATGGTGAGCCAGCACGTGTTGCGCGGCGCTTCGGTGGCCACCCCACATGGCCATTCCCGGCCGACGTACCGCAATTTCTTTCACCCGCACCTCCGGTGGCAATACACCGGCCTCCGGCTGGCCCGCTAAATTTCAATATCCGATGCAGCAAAAAACACCCACTGCCACAGAGGCCTTCTCCGAAGCGGTCCGCAAGGGACTGACCCAATACCCGAAAAGCCTGCCCTCCCGATTCATCTACGATGCCCGGGGGGATGCCCTATTCCAGCGCATCATGGAAATGCCCGGCTACTACCTGACCCGGTGCGAAACGGAAATATTCAACCGGCACAAGGAGGCGATCGCCAGCCGGTTTGCCGACACCGGTTCCCCTTTTAACCTCATCGAACTCGGGGCCGGGGATGGAAAAAAGACCCGGTTGCTGCTCCGGGAGTTGCTCCGGCTGGATACCCCTTTCAGCTATATGCCGGTGGATATCAGCGAGAATGCGCTCTCCGGGCTGGTGGCCACACTAAAGCAGGAACTCCCCGACCTCCGGTGTTCCCCCTGGCAGGGTACCTATTTTGAAGTCCTCCGGGAAATCGGCCGGATGAAGGACCAGCGCAAAGTGATCCTTTTCCTGGGGTCGAATATCGGCAACCTGTTGCACCCGCAGGCCCTGTCGTTCTTAAAGGAACTCCGGGAAACTATGGGCCGTGAGGATTATTTGTTTATTGGCTTTGACCAGAAAAAGGACCCGGCCACCGTCCAGGCGGCCTACGACGACCCCGAGGGGATCACCGAAGCCTTCAACAAGAATATCCTCGGGAGGATCAACCGGGAGTTGGGCGGTACATTCGACCCGGGGAAATTCCGGCATTGGGAGGTCTACGACCCGGAGACGGGCACGGCAAAAAGCTACCTGGTGGCCGGGGAACCCATGCGCGTGGAGGTTCGGGATCTGGACCTGGAGGTGGAATTTGAACGATGGGAAACGATCCACACGGAGATCTCCCAGAAGTATGACGACCGGGTGGTGGAATGGCTTGCCCGCGAGGCCGGGCTGGTTATCGACGGCCACTATGCGGATTCCCGCGGGTACTACAAGGACTACCTGTTTCGTTTGGCCTGATGCCGCAGGGCCCGCCCGATCCGTTCAGTCCGTCGAAAACCCGGTTGCCGGAAACGGGCTTCCCCCGCGTAGCCCTATAAAACAAAAACGGGACGCAGCCGAAAGGCCACATCCCGCTTTGCGCTTTGCATTGCGTATTCCTAGATTTCGATCACGGCATTTTCAGCACCGGCAAAATCGTTCCACTGGTAGCGGTCGGCAGCTTCGTCATTGACATAGGCCCCGTCTACCAGGTAGCGGAATTCGTAAGAGCTTTCGCTGGGCAGGTCAAAGGTGCCCTTGAAGGTGCCGTTCTTCAGTTTTTTCAGGAGGCTCCCCTTGGGATTCCAGTTGTTGAAGTCCCCGACGACTGCAACTTTCTTTGCATCTTCGGCCGGGACGGTGAATGTTACCTTACAGACCGGCTTGGTTTTCAGGTATTGTTTTTTAATCGCCATAATTGGAGTGTTTTCAGTGAATTTGTGTACTTGTAAATAACGCGACAAAACAAATCACAAAACCCTTATAAAACAATAAGTTAAAGCAGAATTATGAATTTGATAAAATTGGATTTACAATGCGTCTAAGTTTTTAATAAACCCGGCATTCCATTAGCAGTCGTGTAAGTATTCACCCGACAGGTTTTCGGAAGCGCTCGACAGGTTTTCGGGAGCGCTCGACAGGTTTTCGGAAGCTCTCGACAGGTTTTCAAGAGCGCGCGGCTGGTGTTTCGGGAGCGCGCGGCAGGATTTCGGCAGCCCGGGATCAGGCAACAGGGTTATTTCAGCAGTTCCACCAACTGGTCCAGGTCGTTCTCCGAATTGTAGCAATGGAAACTTACCCGGATCCCTCCCCCCCGCCTGGAGCAGACCAGGCCGGCGCCGCTCAGGCGCTCCATCAGGGCGTCTTCGGAGCGGGGAATGTTGAAAATCGTACTGTGGCGGGGCCGGTGTACAACCGGGGTATCCAGCCCGAGGGATTGCAAGGCCTCTACCACCTGGGCACTCATGGTGCGGCTCTGCGCCTCAATCACATCCAGGCCAATGTCCTGCAGCAATTCCAGGGATTTGTTCAGGCTGCCGAAGCAGAGCAGGTCCAGGTGCCCGGGTTCCAGGCTGCGCGGGAGGGATATCCCCTCCCGTCCCGAAAGGTCGTGTCCCGAGGCGTTAAAGCCCGAGGAAGGAGGTTGGAATCGCTCCGTTGCCCCCTGCCCGAACAGCATAAATCCATTGCCATTTCCCCCCAGGAGCCATTTGTACCCGCTTGCCCCCAGCACGTCGATGCCGCTGGCTGCCAGATCCAACTGGAAGGCGCCGAGATACTGGGTCCCGTCCGCAATGATCAGCAGGTCCGGAAATTCGGATTTCACGCGGGCCAGGAAATCCGGTTCAATCAGCAGGCCGTCTATCCACCGGACGAGGCTCAGCGCCAGCACATCCACGGGCCCTGTGCGCAGCGCCCCGAGGATCTGCTCCTCTGGCGAAGGGTCCGACGGGAGCACCTCTACCCGGAAATCCCGACTGAGAAACGGCCAGTTCAGGGACGGGTAATCCCCTTCCAGCAAAACTACCCGGCTCCCTTTCGGCAGGCCTTCCAGCAGGAGGTTCAGGCCAATGGAAAAGTTCGGGACAAGGGCCACCTGGCCAGCCGGGCAGCCAAAACAGGCTCCTATGCGCTCCCGGGTCCGGTCCAGGATATCCAGGCAGTCCATCTTATGGACGCTGCCGCCAATGAGGTAGTCCAGGTCGTGCTCCTGCCGCCACTCCAGGACGGATTCGTGCAGCAGTCCCCAGGCTGCTGTGTTCAGGTAGGTATATCGCCTCAGGGCGGGGAACTGGTTGCGGAAGTGCCGGAATGGAGTCATGCAGGAGGCTCGAAAAGGGTTATCTTTGCTTTAAAGATAGCCATTCGGATGTTCTCCAAAAACAAAAATAACCGGGAGCTGGACCTGGAACAACACGAACAGGTGGAATACGCCCAAAGCCGTATCCGACAGAAAAAACGGCTTTACGCGCATTTTGTGATCTTCCTGATAGGCAGCGTATTCCTGATCGTCATCAATAAGATCCTGAAATACGGGGCGGAATACGACTGGTTCCTCTGGGCGATGCTCCTCTGGGCCTTCCTCCTGGCGATCCACCTGGTCAACGTCTTCATCACCAACCGGTTTATGGGCCGGGAATGGGAACGCGCCCAGCGCGAACGCCTGGTCCGGAAACAAAAAGAGCGCATCCGGGAGCTGGAATCGGAAATCGCCCCCACCCCCCCTCAAGGCGATACCCCGAAAAAAAAAGCGCCGTGAAAGAGATTATCCTCATTGCGGCTGCAGGGGAAAACAACGAGCTGGGCCGGGAATCCGACCTGCCATGGCACCTCCCTGACGATTTTAAGCGTTTTAAAGAGCTGACCATGGGGCACCCGATGATTATGGGGCGCAAAACCTTCGACACCTTCCCAAAACCCCTGCCCGGGAGGAAACACATCATCCTCACACGAGATCCGGACTATCGGCCAGACCATCCGGCATGTCGCGTGGCGGATTCCATGGACCGGGCCCTGGAAGCAGCGGACGGGGCGGAAACCGTCTATATTATCGGAGGGGGTGAGATCTACCGCCAGGCGCTGCCACTGGCTACGAAAATTGAATTGACGCGTGTTCACGGCACCTTCCCGGCGGACACCTTTTTCCCGGAAATCGACCTGGACGACTGGGATCTCACAAACTCCCACCGGCATCCCGCGGATGCGCAACACGCACACCCCTTTACCTACCAGACCTACGAGCGCAAATCTTAGAATGCTTCTCTCCGGGGAACCAGTTTATGCCCCAATTGCAGAAGCACTTGCCGCATCACGCCGGGATCCCCGTTGGTCAGCAACTCGTGGCGTACCGGGCCGCCGGCGTCCCACAACAGCCCTTCCCTTTCCAGGATAGCCCTGGACTGCCGGGCCACGGGAAGCCCGCAGTCCAGGATCCGGACCCCTTCGGGCAGCAGGTGCTCCAATGTGGGCTTCAACAATGGGTAGTGGGTGCATCCGAGTACCAGGTAGTCGATCCCCTGGAGGAGCATCGGTTTGAGCAATCGCTCCAGGATATCCCGCAATTCCGGATCGTCCGGCCCGGCGGATTCGATGCGTTCCACAAGATCCACCCCTTCCTGCTCCACAATTTCGATGCCCGATCCGAAATTCCGCGACGTAGAGGCGAAGAGGGAGCTGGAAAGCGTCCCCCGGGTGGCCAGCACGCCGATTTTCCCCGATCGGGAATTCAGGGCAGCGGGTTTGATGGCGGGCTCGATCCCGATAAACGGCACCGGGAATTCGGCCCGTAACCGGTCAATCGCATTCGTGGTGGCGGTATTGCAGGCTACCACGATGAGTTTACAACCCCGCTCCAGCAGCCAGCGCGTATTCTTGCGTGCAAGCTCCAGGATGGCCCCGGGCGATTTTCCGCCATAGGGAGCGTTGGCACTGTCGGCCAGGTAGATCGTGTGCTCGGCAGGCAGCAAACGAACCAGTTCGTGCCAGATCGTGAGCCCCCCGACCCCTGAGTCGAATACCCCCACGGGCGCTTCTCTCGGATTTCGTTCCATTACCCGTAAAAATAAAAAAACCGCCCGGGGAGGGGCGGTTTCTCAATCTATTAATTTTCGCGTCAGAAGCCTAGCTCCTGCTTTACGTCGCTGAGCAGGTCCTTGCCGGTTGCCACAATCACCCCGGAACCCGGGCTGGAATCCAGAACGTACTGGAAGCCCTGGGCCGCAGCCACCTTTTCGATGGCAGCCTTGGCTTTCTTGGAAATCGGGTCGAACAGTTCCTGCTGCTTCTTGGCCAGCTCCTGCTGCGCAGCTTGTTGCGCTTCGCCGATATTCCTTTCAAAGCCCTGCAGTTCCAGCGCCCGCTTCTGGTTTTCTTCCTGGGACATGGAACTCGCTTCGTTGTTGTATTGCGTGAATTTGTTCTGCAATTCATCCAGGGAACTCTTGATATCCGCCTGGTAGGTTTCCTGGAGCTTCTTCAGCTCCGCCTGGGCAGCCTTCATTTCCGGCATCTGCTGCAGGAGCTCCGCCACATTGATGTGTGCCGTCTTGTGTTGCGCCTGGACAAAACCGGTGGCAGCCACAAACATAACTACTGCTACTGCTACCTTAATTACTTGTTTCATGATTTCTAATTTGCTATTTGAGTTTACTATTTATTGAATTGCCAGTTAGTTATCCGTTATTGTATCCTTGGCCTGTTCGGTGGCATTCTGCCGTTCTTCCTCCCGGGCCTTGCGTCGGGCCTCCCGCTCTTCGAGGAGCTTCTGGCGCCGGGCCTCGTAGGCCTTTTTCCGTTCTTCCCGCAACTTCAGCTGCTGCGCCCGGTAATCCTCGGCTTCCCTGGCGCGGGCCTCGGCGGCCTCCTCGGCGCGCTGCTGGCGCTCTATCAGGGCCTCCGAAACCGGCTCCTCCGCCTCTTCCGCTTCGAAATCCTCGAGGCGGTCGTTCCGCTGCTGCGGGGGGCTGCTGACCCTCCGCGTCCGGGCGATTGAGCGCAATACCAAGTCGCTGATATCGTGCCTTTTTTCGGAGTACAACATTACAACATCCGCAGATTTATCAAAAATAAAATCATAACTTTTATTGGCTCCGATTTTCTGTACTTCGTTGAAAACCTGATCCTGTATCGGCTGTATCAAACGCTGTTTCTGCAACACCAGATCGCCATTCGGTCCAAATCGATCCTGCTGGTAATCCAGCAATTCGTTTTCCAGGATTGCAATTTCTTCTTCCCGCTCGGCGATCAATTCATCCGTCAACAGTACCCGCTCTGCCTGCAGGTCCTTCTTTTGCTGGTCGATGGCTCGTTGCCGCTCTTCGACTTCCGATTTCCACTGCAGTACCTTGTTGTCCAGCTGGTCACTGGCTTCCCGGTACTCCTCGACGTTCTCCAGGATGTACTCCATGTCCACATACCCGATGCGGACGCCGCGCTGGGCCAGGGCCATTCCGGAAATGCAGAGGGTCAGGGCTGCACAAATAAATTTTGATCGCATCACAGAACTGTTTTGTCTAATAGAAAATATCGTGCCAAAATTATTAAATCTTTTATAATGAACGACTTAACAAATATGGAAATCCGGAAAAACCGATGCGTCGACTAGAATTGCTGCCCGATGATGAAGTGCGTCTGCCACCCGCTGGGCCCCGGATTGCTGTCGGGCCGGAGGTCGTCGTCGAACCCGTACCCGAAATCGATACCCAACAAGCCAAAGGCAGGCATGAAAATCCGCAGCCCCACCCCGGCCGATCTTTTTATTTGAAACGGATTAAACTCCTGAAAATTGTTGAAGGAGTTCCCTGCTTCTGCAAAAATCAGGGTGTAGATGGAAGCGGTGGGCTTCAAAGTGAGCGGATACCGCAATTCCATGGAGTACTTGTTGTAGACAATCCCGCCTTCCTGGTCCTGGGTAAGCGGGTCCACCGGCGTCAGGGAATTGTTCTCGTACCCGCGGAGCTGGATGGTCTCCCGCCCGTCCAGGGTAAAGTTTCTGCCCAGGCCGTCCCCGCCCAGGAAAAACCGCTCAAAAGGCACCTTGCCCACGTCCGAATTGTAGTTTCCGAGGAAACCAAATTCCGCATTCGTGCGCAATACGAGCTTGTCGACGATCCGCGTATACCAGTCCGCCTTGAATTTCACCTTGTAGTATTCCAGCCAGCGGAACCGCTCCTGGTCAATCTCCTCGAGCCGCTGTTGCAGGGCCGGGTCGGAAGGCTGCCCGAGTTGGGCGTCCTCTAGTTGCTGCTGGACGATTTCCTCCCCTTCCGCTTTCAGCGACCCGTAGTCTTTGTCGCTGAAAAAGGAATACGGGGGCGTGAATTTCGCGCTCAGTTCAATGTTGCTCCCGTAAAGCGGAAAGATCGGGCCCGGCCCGGAGGAGTTCCGGGTAATCCCGATGGTGTACGCCAGGGAATTCGAACGGCCGTTGCCAAAATTGAACAATCCGGTCCGGTAATTCTGGAAATCGTAGATCTGGTAGCTCAGCGCATGGGAGATGACGAAAAAGTCGTCCGGCCATTGGACCCGCTTGGCCAGCCCGGCAGAAATCCCGGTGATGGAAAATTGCTGGTCCTTGTCCACGTCAATCTGGCCGCTGCTGTTAAAACTCGCCAGGAACTGTTGCGTTCGGGATAGCGACAGGCTAAAGCGCACGGGTTTCCGACCTCCGAGCCAGGGTTCTGAAAAGCTCAGGGAATACACCCGGAAGGTCCGGCTCGCCTGCAACCTAAGGGCAAAACTCTGGCCATCGCCCATCGGTACCGGCGAATAGGCCTCCCCATTGAATAAATTCTGGATGGAAAAGTTGTTGAAGGAAAGCCCGAGGGTGCCGATAAAGCCTCCGCCCCCGTATCCCCCCTGGAGCTCAATCTGGCTCGCGCCGGATTCCACCAGGTCAAATTTCAGGTCTACCGTCCCCTCGTTCGGGTTCGGGTTTTCGATTTCCGGTTTAATCTGTTCCGGGTCGAAGAACCCGAGTTGCCCGAGTTCCCGGATGGTCCGGATAATATCGTCCTTGCTGTATCGCTGCCCGGGTTTCGTGCGGATATCCCGGTAGATGACGTGGTCGTTTGTCTTGTTGTTCCCGCTAACCGTTACGCGGTCCAGGAAGGTCTCCTTCCCTTCGATAATCCGGATCTCAAAATCGATGGTGTCGTTCTCGGCCGACACCTCCACCGGGTTGATCTGGGAAAACAGGTAGCCGTTGTTCTGGTAGAGGTTCGTCAGGTCGTCCCCGTCCGGTTTCGTGTCGTCGGCAATCCGCTTGCGCAACAGTACCCCGTTGTACGTATCGCCTTTTTTGATGCCCAGCACCTGGCTGAGCTGCCGGTCCGAGTACACCGTATTCCCGACAAAGTCGATTTCGCCAAAGTAGTATTTGTCGCCCTCCTCCACCTGGATGCGGATATTGATATCGTCATTAGACAGGCGTTCGATGCTGTCGGAGAGCACCCGGGCGTCCCGGTAACCGTTCTCGGCGTATTTGTCGATCAGCGACTTCAGGTCTTCCTGGTAGTCGTCTTCGATATACTTGGACTTTTTCCAGAAGCGACCGAACCGCTTCTCCTTGGTATTCTTCATGGTCCGCCGCAACTTGGCGCCGGATAGCTTTTCATTTCCCTCAAAGATTATATCCTTGACCTTTACCCGGTTGCCTTTGTCGATGTTGATCACCATGTTGCGGGCATTCGTCTCGGTGGTATCCACCGAGGTGGCAATGGTTACCTGCGCATTGAGGAATCCTTGTTTGCGATACTTGTTCTCGAGGAAGTTCTTGGTGTTGGCAATCAGGCTCTCGGTGATCTTTTTGCCTTTTTTCAGGTCCGTATCGTCCGCAATATCGGGAACCTTGCGCTTTGGGATGCCGTAAAAGGTCACGTTGTTGAGGGAGGGCCGTTCCTGGATGCTTAGTTCCAAGAAGATTTCTTCCCCTTCCACCCTTTCTATATAAAAGGTCACATCGCTGAACAGGTCCAGGCCCCAAAGCTTTTTGATGATATCGCTGATCTGGTCGCCGGGCACGGTGATGGGCTGGCCCTCGCGGAGGCCCGTGTAGGTTTTGACTGTCTGCTCGTTATAACTTTGCAGCCCGGTCACCTTGAGCCCGCCGAGGATATAGGTCCGGCTGTTCTGGTAGGTGGTTTCCTGGGCGAAGGTCGGTAAGGTTGCTAGGAATGCCAGGGTTAGGAGAAGGCCTCTTAGTGATACGAATGCAGGCATACCACTAATTGAGTTGTTCGCTTGTTTTTCCAAATCTTCGTTCTCTGTTCTGATAATCTTTAAGCGCCTCTATCAGATGTTGTTCACTGAAATCCGGCCAAAAAACGTCAGTAAAATACAATTCCGCATAGGCAATTTGCCATAGTAAAAAATTGCTGATCCGGTGTTCTCCACTGGTGCGGATCAGCAGGTCCACGTCGGGCAAATCGTGCGTGTAAAGATGCTCATTAATAATTGCTTCATCAATATCCCCGGGGGAAATTATGTTATTTTTAACTTTGGTACACAGCGATTTTACGGCGGTTGTCAGCTCCTCCCGGGAACCGTAGCTAAGGGCCAGGGTCAGGGTAGTACCCGTGTTCTTCCCGGTCATCTCCATCACTTCCCGCAGCTCCTTGAGCGCCTTCTTGGGAAGCGATTCGATCCTGCCGATTGCCCGGAGGCGAATATTGTTGTCGTTAAGGGTCTTGAGTTCTTTCCGCAGGGAGGCTACCAGGAGTTTCATCAGGGTTTCCACCTCGAGTTTGGGCCGTTTCCAGTTTTCGGTACTGAAGGCGTAGAGGGTCAGGTATTCGACGCCGATCTTCGCTGCGGTTTCCACGGTCTCCCGAACGGCCTTTACGCCATTTTCATGGCCGAATACGCGTAACTTGCCGCGCTGTTTGGCCCAGCGGCCATTGCCGTCCATAATAATAGCAAGGTGCCGCGGCAGCCGCCCCTTTTTTATTTCCGCTATAGTGCTCATGTCGCTTTTCGCTACTCAAAGCAATCCATACAGGGTTTCCTCCCAAAAGTAAACGTCAGCGTCATCCCCGAAAAAACGTACCAGTCATCGCTGAATACGTTCCCGATCGGGCCGTCGGCCTGCTGTTCAAAATTGGACCCTGTCGGGTTGCTGGCATCCAGGTTATCCGTAAAGGTATACCTGGCGCCGATTTCCGCCCCCAGAATCAAAAACTGGTTCAGGCGGAGTTTGGCCCCGACGGTCATCGGGATGGCAAATGAACCGTCCCGCTGCCCCGTATCAATCATCCGGCCGGCATCGAAATAATTGAAATCGTACCTGAAATAGGTTACCCCGGTATACAGGTAGGGCGTAAATGCCGGCCCGAGTTTGTGGAGGTTGTACTCCACAAAATTAAACTCCAGTCCGGCGGAAGCTTCGAGGAGGCTGTTTTCCATTTGCAAACCCCGCTGCTGCCGCGCCGGAATATCGGATTTCAGATCGTCCGCCTTAAAGCGGGCGTAAATGAGGTGGGCACGCCAGGCATAACGCTTGCTCTTGTTCCACTTAAAGAGCGCCCCGACGGCGGGTCCGGAGGGTGCGATATAATTCATCCTTCCGATGTCCCCGATATTGTTGGCCCCTCCACCGTATAAACCTACTTCATAGGTCTGCCCGTGCACCGCAACAGCGAACAACAGGCAAACAGCGGCAATTACAATCCTCATCGAATCCAAAAGTTTGCAAATATAGCAATTTTAAGCCCTTGACAAGCAGCTTCCATTGCGCTATTTCTGTTTCCTTTGTAAAACAGGATTTACCGCCTTTTATTGCCCGGCCAACCGTCAATTCCGGCGGTCTTCCCCCCAGAGGAGTTTCTTGCGGATGGTTTTGAAAAAGCTCTCGGAGGTGTACTCCACCATCCGGATGGTGAACGGGGCCCTGCGGACGGTGATTTCCGTTCCGTTATCCACGCTGGTAATGCGGGAATCCAGGGATAGCAGGTGTTGTTGCTCCCGGCCGGAGACTCGCAGGCGGATGACCGTGTCGTCGTCGATGACCAGCGGGCGGGCGTTCAGGTTATGCGGGGCGATCGGGGTGATGACCAGGGATTTGGCAGTAGGCGCAATCACGGGCCCCCCGCAACTCAGGGAATATCCTGTAGACCCGGTGGGGGTTGCCACAATCAGGCCGTCGGCCCAGTAGGAAGTCAGGTATTCCCCGTCCAGATAGGTCTCGACGGTGATCATCGAGGTGGTATCCTTCCGGCTCACAGTCACCTCGTTCAACGCAAAATTCAACTGCCCGCCCCCGGGGGTATCGCCTTCCAGGCTGGCTTCAACCAGGCTGCGCTCCACGATGCGGTATGCCCCGGCCCGGAATTCTTCCAGGAGCGACCGCACTTCTTCCTTCCGGAACGTGGACAAAAACCCCAGGCGGCCCGTATTGACGCCCACTATCGGGATGGCCGACTCCCGGATATAGGTGATGGCCCGCAGGATCGTCCCATCCCCGCCAAAGCTGATAAAAAGATCAAAACTCCCGTCCAGGCCACCGTTCTGGTCAAAGGTGTCGTACCCCCTGGAATCCAGCCCGAGATACCGGCAAAATTCAGATTCCAGGGCAACCGTGGATTCCCCGTCATCCAGTTCGTCCAGGATCTCCCGGACCGGCCCGGAAGCATCGTCGTTGTAGGTCTGACCGTACAGCGCGACCTTCATCGGAATTAAACGTTAAGGTATTTGTCGAGGTAGTTGGAGCGTTGCCGGAGGTCTTCCAGGAAGGCATCGTCCGCACTGCCCGTGAGGATCGTATACTGGTACCGGCGGAAGGACTGGATGACATCGTTGATATTCGTTTCTCCCATCTTCAGGGTTATTTGCACCCTGTCGTCTGCCATTTCCGTAATAAAAGCCCCGAGGAGCCGGGTGTTGTTGCTCTCGACAATCTGCGAGATCTCGCTGAAGCTGTAATCCTTCATCGGCTTGGAAACCACCAGGATGGCCCCGGGCTCCGTAAAGAAGGGCATATCGGTAAAAATCCCCACCACATCGCTCAGGTCGTAGTACCCCAGCACCTTGCCCTCAGGCCCCACAACCGGGAGCACGTTGGCCTCGTTGCGGGTAAAAACCTCCAGGATATCGATCCAGCTGGCTTCCAGGGGTACGAAAAAGGATTCGAGCTGGTAGCGGAACTCCTCCACCTGGCTGAGTTCTTCAAAGGCATCCATATCCGCTTCTGCCAGGAGCCCCAGGTATACGCCCTTGTCAGTGACGGCCACGTGGGAATACGTGGAGTGGGTAAAAAAGTGGACCGCCTCCTTTAAAGTGTCGGTCACCTCAAAGACAGGGATCGTGTTGATGATGTGTTCCTGTATGTGCATCTGGTACGCAAATTACTAATTTTTAAACTGCAAAAGGCATGCCTAATTTGTATTTTTGGGCGGTAACCGAATAAAAACCGATCAGATGGTGCGATTAAGCGTCAACGTCAATAAGATAGCCACTTTGCGAAATGCCCGGGGCGGAAATGTCCCCGACCTGCTGCAGGCCGTTCGCGACATCGAGGTATTCGGGGCCCAGGGAATTACCATCCACCCGAGGCCGGATGAGCGGCATATCCGCTACCGGGACGCCAGGGACCTGAAATCTGTGGTGGGCACCGAACTCAATATCGAGGGCAACCCGATTCCCGCCTTCGTGGACCTGGTGCTCGAAGTGGCGCCCGACCAGGTGACCCTGGTGCCGGATGCCCCGGATGCCATCACCTCGAATGCGGGTTGGGATACGGTCCGCCACCGCGATTTCCTGCAGGAGGTGATCGGCAAGTTCCGGGACGCGGGCATCCGCACATCCATATTCGTGGACCCGGACCCCCAAATGGCCCGGGCGGCGGCCGAGACGGGAACCGACCGCATAGAACTCTACACGGAAAGTTATGCAACTCACTACGGAACCGACCCGGAGGCCGCGGTGAAACCCTTCCGTGAAACCGCGGAAGCGGCGGCTTCTGCCGGACTCGGGGTCAATGCGGGACACGACCTGAACCTGGACAATATCGCCTATTTTGCGCAGCAGGTGCCCCACCTGCTCGAGGTTTCCATCGGCCATGCCCTGATCTGCGAATCGCTTTACCTGGGCCTGGAAAATGTCATCGGCATGTATAAAAACCGGCTGTCCTGATGGAAAGACTACATGCGAATGTCCTGGGAGAAGGCACCCCGCTCATTATCCTACACGGTTTTCTGGGGATGTCCGACAATTGGAAAACGCTGGGGAAACGCTATGCAGACAAAGGGTTCCGGGTACACCTGCTCGACCAGCGCAACCACGGCCGGAGCTTCTGGTCCGAGGCATTCAATTATCCGCTGATGGCGCAGGACCTGGAACGATACATGGACCGCAACCAGTTGGGACAGGCCATATTGCTCGGCCATTCCATGGGGGGGAAGACGGCCATGACGTTTGCAACCGCCTTCCAGGACCGGGTAAAGCGCCTGCTGGTTGCCGATATCGGCCCGCGGCAGTACCCGCCCCACCACCAACATATCCTGGAGGCCCTGGAAGCCCTCCCGCTGGGGCAAATCCAGTCCCGGGGCGAGGCAGATGAAAAACTCTCGGAGTATTTACCGGACTGGGGAATCCGGCAATTCCTGTTGAAAAACCTCTACTGGCAAGGGCCGCGCCAACTCGGTTTCCGGTTTAACCTGGACGTGTTGAAGGACAGCATGGAGGCCATCGGGGCCGCTCTGCCCGAATCCGCCTGGTACGACGGGCCCACCCTCTTTATCCGGGGCGGCAATTCCGATTATATCGGCGAATCCGACCGCAAGGGAATCTTAGCGCATTTCCCGAATGCCCGCATTGAATCCGTTCCGGGGGCCGGCCACTGGCTGCACGCCGAAAAGCCCGATGCCTTCTTCCGCCTCAGCTGCGATTTTATGAAATCCTGAAAAATCAGGAGGTTCTATTATGCATGCATAATTTTTTTGCACTCTTTATTGCGGGTGTCGCAATTTTACTTAATTTTGGTAACCGCCTGTAGACAGGCATCTGGCATAGATTCACACAAACTGACTCAAATGAAAAAACACCTGCTATTCCTGGCCTTTTCCGGCCTGTTCCTCCTTTCCTGCAGCGATGACGATACCATCGTAAATCCGGGACCCCAGGATCCGGATCCCGTAAATTACACCAGTGGTTCGGCCGATTTCTCCACCTACGTGGCACTTGGAAATTCGCTCACCGCAGGATATTCGGATGCCGCGCTATTCATCGACGGTCAGGAAGCATCTTACCCCAATATGCTGGCCGGGAGTTTTGCAGAGGCAGGCGGGGGCGCATTTACCATACCTTTTATGGCCGATAACCTGGGGGGAGCCACCCTCGGGGGCACGCCCATCCTGGGCAACCGGCTGATCCTGGATTTCTCCAGCGGCGATCCCACACCGGTTCCCGTAAGTGGGCAGGGCACGACGGAAATCAGCAATACGCTTTCCGGCCCATTTAACAACATGGGGGCTCCGGGTTCTAAAAGCTACCACCTGCTTGCGCCGGGCTACGGCAACGTCGCAGGGGTGGAGGCAGGCCTTGCCAATCCGTATTACGCCCGTTTTGCCTCCGGGCCCACAGCTACTATCCTGGGGGATGCGGCCGCCCAGAATGCGACCTTTTTTACCCTGTGGATTGGTTCCCAGGATGTCCTGGGGTATGCCAGATCGGGTGGTTCCGGGGTGGACCAGACCGGCAACCTGGATCCGTCTACCTACGGCAGCGAAGATATTTCCGACCCGAATGTGGTGGCCGGGTCCATAGACGCCATCCTGCAGACGATGACCGCGAACGGGGCAGATGGGGTCCTTGCCAATATCCCGGATGTCACCACCATCCCGTTCTTCACCACAGTCCCCCACAACCCGGTTCCCCTGGACCAGGCAACCGCGGACTTGTTGAACAACGCCTACGCCGCATATAACGGGGGGCTGGCACAACTCCAGGGCCTGGGCGTGATAAGTGCCGAAGAAGTGGCCCGCCGGACAATTTCCTTCCAGGCTGGCGAAAGCAATGCCGTGGTCCTGATCGATGAAGACCTTACGGACCTGACGAGTTTCAACCCGGCATTGATCAACATGCGGCAGGCCACCGAGGAGGACCTGCTGGTCTTCACTTCCCAAACGATTATCGGGACGCTGGCCAACCCCCAGGATCCGACCAGTATCAACGGGGTGGCCGTACCCCTGGCCGACGAGTGGGTACTCACCCCCGAGGAACAACTGGCGGTCCAAACCGCGACAGCCGCCTATAACCAGGCCATCGCAGGCCTCGCCCAGCAATACGACCTGGGCCTGGTGGATGTCAATGCCTATCTGACAACCGTAGCTACAACGGGCATTACCCTGTCGGATGGCAGCACGGTGACCGCGGAGTACGCCACCGGCGGCGGATTCTCCCTGGACGGGGTGCATCCCTCCCCCCGGGGCTATGCCTTGCTGGCCAATCAGTTCATCGCGGTGATTGAGGCAAAATACGGGGCCGAACTCCCGGAAATCGATCCGTTGGCGTATACCGGACTATATATCAATTAGGAAATTGCCAAATTGACAAATTCAACCCAATGAAATTCATCCTCCGCCTCCTGCTCAGCGCCCTCGCCGTGGTGATCCTCTCAAAGATCCTGCCCGGGGTGTCCGTGGCCTCCTACGGCATCGCCATCCTGGTGGCCGTGGTGCTCAGCCTGCTGAATTTTATCGTCAAACCCCTGTTGATCATCCTCACCCTGCCGGTGACCATCCTGACCCTCGGGCTGTTCCTGCTGATCATCAACGCCCTGATCATCCTGATGGCCGATGGGCTTATTACCGGTTTTGCGGTGGACGGCATCTGGTGGGCATTGCTTTTTTCCCTCCTGCTCTCCATCCTCCAATCCCTGCTTTTCTCATTTTTGAAGGAAGAGAAGAAATAAGCACCAGCAGTTGAAATACAGTCGGTTGAAAACTTGCCGGGTCGGGTGAAATGCGTTATTTTTGCATCCCATTTTTATACGCAAAGGAGAAATAAATGAACATCACCAAAGAGCAGATCGATGAGTTGAACGCCGTCCTGAAGGTGGCTATCACCAAGGAAGACTACCAGGACAAGGTGGATAAAATCCTCAAGGACTACCGGAAAAACGCAAACATCCCCGGATTCCGTAAAGGACAGGTCCCCATGGGGCTGATCAAGAAGCAATACGGGAAGGCCGTACTGGTAGACGAGGTCAACAAACTGCTGCAGGACAACCTGAACAACTACCTGGTAGAGGAGAAGCTGGACGTACTCGGCAATCCGCTGCCCAAGCAACAGGACAACTTCAATTGGGATTCCGAAGAGCTCGCCTTCGAATTCGAACTCGGGCTGGCCCCGGAATTCGAGGTGTCCCTGAAAACCAAAAAAGCGATCCCCCACTACAAGATTGTCGCCGATAAGAAAATGATCGACGACCAGGTTACCCGGATCCGAAAACAGTACGGAAAACTCGTGGCCAAAAAAGAAATTACGGCCGGGGACGAGGTTACCGGCACCTTTGTGAACGAGGCAGCCGAAATTGAACACAAAACCACCCTGGACCTGTCCAAGGTAAAAAGCAAGAAGGCATTGTCTGCCCTGAAAGGCTCCAAACCCGGGGATACGGTGACGCTGAAGACCAAGGGGCTCCTCACGGAGGATTACCTGTTGGCGAGCACTTTGGGAATCGACCGGGAGCAGGCAGAAGACCTGAACATCGAGGTGGAATTCAACATCGAGGAAGTGAATGAGCGGCAGCCTGCCGAATTGAACCAGGAGCTCTTCGACAAGCTTTTCGGCCCGGGCAATGTCACTTCCGAAAAGGAAATGCGCGAACGTATCAAAGAGGATTCGGAAGGGCAATTCCAGCAACAGTCCGACCAGAAATTGCTCAACGACGTCACCGAACAACTGATCGAGTCCACCCAATTCGACCTGCCCCGCGAATTCCTGAAAAAATGGATGCAGACCACCGGGGAAAAACCCCTGAGCCCGGAAGAGGCCAGCGATGAATTTGAGCGCTCCGAAAAAGGGTTGCGGTATCAGCTGATTGAGGGAAAACTCATTAAAGAGCACGGCCTGGATATCCAGTTCGACGAATTAAAAGAATTCGCGAAAGGCTTCATCCGTTCTCAGATGGCCCAATACGGTCAGACGGACCCGAAGGAGGAAGACCTGGAGAATATCGCCGGGAGGGTGATGGGCAACCGGGAGGAAGTTAAACGCCTCTCCGAACAACTGATGAGCCAGAAACTCCTCAGCCTGTACAAGGAAAAGGCCAACCTCAAGGTCAAGGAAGTGAACTACGACCAGTTCGTCAAGGAGGTTTACGGATAACCGCGGGTCCCGGGCACTCAAAAATTGGCCCCCGGGGCGGCGGCACGACCGAAATTCATATCTTTACGGTGCCGGCAGTATCTGTTACGGCACCTTTTTTTTAAGGAGTGCGCCAGGGGTAATCCGGAGAATTCCGGTACGGACGGCGCGCTTGGAAATTACCAGAACGAATCTATGGACTACGCAAAGGAATTTAAGGATTACGCCGTCAAGGACCGCGGCATCAGCAGCCTGCAGCTCGAGCGCGGGCTAACCAGCATGTATCCCGTGGGGATGACCCCGAATATCATTGAGGAGCGCCAGCTCAACGCGATTGCGATGGACGTATTCTCCCGCCTGATGATGGACCGGATCATTTTCCTGGGAACCGGCATCAGCGACCAGGTGGCAAACATCGTCCAGGCCCAGTTGCTGTTTTTGGCCAGTGCGGACTCCTCCAAAGATATCCAGATATACATCAATTCCCCGGGGGGAAGCGTCTATGCCGGCCTGGGGATCTACGACACCATGCAATTCATCAAGCCGGACGTCGCTACGATATGCACCGGGATGGCCGCCTCCATGGCTGCCGTACTGCTCTGCGCAGGCGAAAAAGGAAAACGCAGCGGCCTGCAGCACAGCCGGGTGATGATCCACCAACCGTTGTCGGGGGCCCAGGGGCAGGCGAGCGACATCGAAATTGCAGCCCGGGAGGTTCTTAAAATCAAAGACGAACTCTACCAGATCATCTCAAAACACAGCGGGCAACCGTTTGACCGGATCCAGGAGGACAGCGACCGCGACTACTGGATGAAAGCCGGCGAGGCCCTGGAATACGGGATGATCGATGAAATCCTGGAACGGGACAAGGATTAACCTGAAAAAGAGCGGATACACCTGATCCGGGGACAATTTTTAGGATATTTAGCGTTAGTTTAATACAGCAGGCAACTGATTATGGCAAAGGAGAATTTAGAGTGTTCGTTTTGCGGCCGCAAGAAGCCGGAAACCAACCTGCTGATCGCCGGTCTGGATGCACATATCTGCGATCGGTGCATCGAGCAGGCCCACGGTATCGTGGCCGAGGAGTCCCGTCAGTCGAAATCCGACGACCTCTCCTCCGAGCTCGTATTGAAAAAACCCGTGGAGATCAAGGAATTCCTGGACACCTATGTCATCGGGCAGGAACGAACCAAGAAGGTACTGTCCGTCGCGGTCTACAACCATTACAAACGGCTCCTGCAACCCAGTTCCAAGGAGGATGAGATCGAAATCCAGAAGAGCAACATCGTTATGGTGGGCCAGACCGGTACGGGAAAAACGCTGATGGCCAAAACCATTGCCCGGATGCTCAATGTACCCCTGGCCATTGTGGATGCCACGGTGCTTACCGAGGCGGGCTATGTAGGGGAAGATGTGGAGAGCATCCTCACCCGGCTGCTGCAGGCTGCCGACTACAACCTGGAAAAAGCCGAACGCGGCATCGTCTTCATCGACGAGCTGGACAAGATTGCCCGCAAGAGCGACAACCCTTCCATTACCCGGGACGTTTCGGGCGAAGGGGTACAGCAGGGGCTCCTGAAGCTCCTCGAGGGGACCGTGGTCAATGTCCCGCCCAAAGGGGGCCGGAAACACCCGGACCAGAAATTCATCGAAGTCAATACCGAAAATATCCTGTTTATCGCCGGGGGTGCCTTTGACGGCATCGAGCGGATCATCACCCGCCGCCTGAACATGCAGGCCATCGGCTACAGCGCCTCCAAGCGGGAGGAATCCCTGGATGCGGAAAACGTGCTGCAATACATTATCCCGAAAGACCTGAAGGAGTTCGGGCTCATCCCGGAGATTATCGGCCGGCTGCCCGTGCTCACGCACATGAACCCCCTGGACCGCAAGACGCTTCGCAGCATCCTGACCGAACCTCGCAATGCAATCATCAAGCAGTACGAAAAATTGTTCGCCATGGACGGGATCACCTTTAAGATCACCGACCAGGCGCTCGATTTTATTGTCGATAAAGCGATTGAGTACAAGTTGGGGGCCCGAGGGCTGCGTTCGCTGTGCGAAGCGGTATTCACCGATGCGATGTTCGAATTACCGAGCACCGAAGAGACCGAATTCAAGGTCACCAAGCCCTATGCCGAGGAAAAACTCTCTTTCGAGACAATCAATAAGCTGAAAGCTGTTTCTTAGACTTGCCGCTCCGGTTCTGGATAACCTCCTTGAGTAAATCCTTGCAAACCTTCTGAATAATCTTTTCGTCCGAATACAGTTCCTGGCCGAATTTTGAAATGATTTCGGGCTTCAGGCCTGTCTGGCGGAACCACAGGGGTGCCGGGCGGTTTTCGTGGTATTCCCCGTAAACCAGGGTTACCGGGCACTCCGGGTTGCCCCCAATTTTCTGGAGGCAAAGGGGTGAGACTGCATAGAGCGACTTCACCGGGAGGCCCATCAGGGCTGCCTGCCAGGCAATACTGCCGCCGCCCCCGAATGCGAGGTAGTCGGCCGGTTCCTGCTCTTTGGATAACAACCGGGCTGCCGCTCGTTTCATGCCTGTTTCGGCAAAAGCGTGGTACACGTCCTCCGCTGTATGCACGGGAGGCAGGTCCATGTCGGCCAGTTGCCGGCTGTCGTAATACACAATATCGTAATACTGTTGCAGGTATCCGAGGTAGGAAGTGATCCACAGGCCCTTTTTGGAACCCCACAAGTCCGAAAGGACGACGAGTCTTCTTGCCATAGTTGCTATGTTTAAAGCATGCGCAGGTTAATCTGGTACCCGAAGTTGTTAAATTATTCTGGTATCGCCGCAATTATCGGTTAATCTGGGGCAAATTCTCGACGTACCTTCCGGGGCAGACAGCCTGTATCGTTAAGTGCTATCATATTTACGACAAAATACGCTCGGTGGTTTACCCGCATGCGGATTCAGGCCAAGAGGCTTCGGATAGCGCACAATGAAGCAGGTCCCCGGGTCAGACTTTTTCCACGCCCCGGTCCAGGGCCATGAGCTCCTCAAGATACTCCCGGGTGTTGGATAATCGCGGTACTTTGTGCTGCCCGCCGAGTTTTCCCTTGGACTTGAGCCAGTCGTAGAAGAGGTTCTGGCGCGCCCGGTGGACGGTGGGCGGGTTCAACGTGATGTTGCGGTACCGCTTGGCGGCATAATCGGAATTGAGGTCCTGCAGGTGGGTGTCCAGCAGGCGGGAGAACGCCTGTATATCCGCCGGGGTTTCCCGGAACTCAATCAGCCATTCGTGCGCCCCTTTTTCATTTCCGGACATGAATACGGGCGCTGCGGTATATTCGGCAATACTTCCGCCGGCTTCCCTGCAACTGCGGCGCAGAGCTTCCTCGGCATTTTCAATCACCAGTTCCTCCCCGAATACATTGATGTGGTGCTTGGTCCGTCCGGTGATGCGGATCCGGTACGGGCTCGTGCTTGTAAAGCGCACGGTATCCCCGATCTGGTACCGCCACAGGCCGGCGTTGGTGGTGATGACCAGGGCGTAGTTCACCCCGCATTCCACCTCCCAGAGCGGGATGACCCGCTGGCTGGGTTTCCCGAAACTGTCCATGGCGATAAATTCGTAAAAAATGCCGTAGTCCAGCATGAGCAGCAGGTCCTGGCTGTCATTCCGGTCCTGTATGGCAAAAAACCCTTCCGAGGCGTTGTAGATCTCGTAGTACTGGAAGGATTCCTTTGGCAACAGCTTCCGGTACTGCTCCCGGTAGGGGTTAAAACTGACCCCCCCATGGAAGTATACCTCGAGGTTTTCCCAGATCTCGTGCAGGTGCTCCTTGCCCGTCTCCTGGAGGATGTGGTTGAGCAATACGAGCATCCAGGAGGGCACGCCGGCCAGGCTGGTGACATTTTCCCGGATACTCTCCCGGCAAATGGCCTGCAGTTTGCTTTCCCATTCGCTCATCAGGGAAACCTTGTTGCTGGGGGTGCTGCTGAGTTCCGCCCAGAAGGGCAGGTTGTCTATCAGGATGGCGGAAAGGTCGCCGAAATAGGTGCCGTTGTCCTCGTACAACTCCTTGCTCCCGCCCAAACGCAGGCTCTTGCCCGTGAAGAGCTGGGAATTCGGGTTGTTGTTCAGGTACAGGCACAACATGTCTTTCCCGGATTTGAAATGGCAGTCTTCCAGGGCCTCGGAACTCACCGGGATGAATTTGCTCCGGGCATTGGTGGTGCCGCTGCTCTTGGCAAACCACCGGATTTCGGTGGGCCAGAACAGGTTTTGCTCCCCCCGCCGGGTCCGTTCGATCAGCGGTTCGAATTCTTCGTAGGTAACCAGGGGGACCCGCCCCGCATAGGCTTCATAAGAGGTGATACCCTCAAATCCGTATTGCTGCCCGATTTCCGTTTCTTCGGCAAATTCCAGCAGGTTGGTCAGTACCTCCTGTTGGACCTCGCCCGGGTATTTCAGGAAAAGTTCAATCTGGTGATACCGCTTTTTCAGCAACCACGATGCAATCGAATTGAAAAGCGGGATAGGCATTTTTCGGTATCTTTACGGGCTTTGAAAGCGGCTAAAGATACAATTTTAAAAGAGAAGTGCATGCAATACAAAGGGGTGCTGCGGAAGATGGAAACCGAATGGGACCAGCCCATCCGCTACTATTTGTTGTTTCCGGGAGACTTCGTCCGAATGAATGATTTGCTGGATCGGCAGGTTGGCCTCAGGTTCCTGAAGTACGAGTGCCTCTCCTGCGGGCTGGACAGGCCGATCTACCGCCAGGGGTTCTGCCGTTCCTGTTTTTTCGAAACCCCACAGGCCGGCGAATGGATCATGCACCCCGAGAAAAGCAAGGCCCACCTGGACCAGGAAGACCGGGACCTCGCGTATGAAAAAAAAGTGCAGTTGCAGCCGCATATCGTCTACCTGGCCAATTCGAGCAACGTCAAGGTGGGGGTAACCCGGAAATCTCAGGTTCCCACCCGCTGGATCGACCAGGGAGCCCACGAGGCCATTGAGATCGTGGAGACACCCAACCGGTACCTGGCCGGGATCACCGAGGTGGCCCTGAAGGAACACGTAAGCGACAAGACCAACTGGCGCAAAATGCTCACAAACAATTTGGAGGATGTGGACCTGTTTGCCTGGCGCAACGACCTGAAACCCCATATCCCCGAGGAGGCCCTCCCCTATTTTATCGACAGCACACAGGAAACCCATTTGGAATTCCCCGTGCTCCGGTACCCGGAGAAGGTAAAGAGCCTGAATCTGGAAAAAACCCTGGAATTTACTGGCCGGCTGATGGGCATCAAGGGGCAGTACCTGATTTTTGAGGACCATACGGTATTCAACGTCCGGGGCAGCGAGGGTTATTACGTGGCCCTGGAGATTGCCTAGTACCCGGCCCAACACCCCTGGGGCTGCCCCCCGATTCGTTCAATAATTCAGCGGTTCGGAATGGTCCGGCTACCGGGAAATTGTGATAATTGAACCATGTCGAAATTCCGCGATATACTCCCCGATAACTGGTGGACCTTTGCGCTTTCCGCCGGCATCTTTTGTTTCCTGGTCGGATCCTATTTTTTCTGGCCTCAGGCGCGGGAATTCTACGATCGCGCCTGGGAGGTCCTCACCAGCGGCGACCAGCAACAGGTCCGGGATTGGGTCCGGGGTTTCGGATGGCTTGGGCCCGCAGTCATAGTGGGCAGCATGGTAGTACAAATGTTCCTCATCGTGGTCCCGTCTGTGGTATTGATGATCGGGTCCATCCTATCCTACGGGCCGTTTTGGGGCAGCCTGGTGGTTTTTGTGGCCATCTTTACGGCCTCCACCATCGGATACCTCATCGGCCGGTCCCTGAGTAAACAAACGGTTAAACGGCTCATCGGGGAAAATAGCGAGAAAAAAGTGACCCGGTTCCTCGCGGATTACGGGTTTTGGGCCGTCGTGATCACCCGCGTAAACCCGATCCTCTCCAACGACGCCATCAGTTTTGTCGCCGGGGTACTCGGTATGAATTACTGGAAATTTATCGGCTCCACCCTCCTGGGAATTGCCCCGTTGACGATTGCGCTCGCGCTGGTAGGCGGGTTGTCCGACTCCTTCAAAAACGGGCTAATCTGGGTGTCGGTCATCAGTGCCGTCTTGTTTGCAGCCTTCGTGTGGTGGGATCGCAACAGGAAAAAATCCAGGGCCGAAAAATAGGGGCCGGCCTACTGCAAGGTGTCCTTTGCCGTACCTGCCGTATCCTTTTTCTTGCCCAACAACCCGCCCAGGATCTTCCGGGCCGATTGACCAACCTGCTCCCCGGCCGTGGTCTTTTCCCCGGTTGCGGCCTTTGTGGTATCCTGCCTGCCGGAACCCACTACGTCCTTCAGGACGGAACCCAGGCCGGTTTTTGCCGAATCCGGCGCGCTGTTACGCGTACTGTCCGCAGACCCTTTCAGAAGGTTCCCAATCAGGTCTTTGGCCTTCTCCTTGCCCGACGCCACAAGTTTTTGTTTCTGTGCCTCTACCAGCCTCGAAGTGAGGCTTGCCACGGCCTGTTTCAGGTCGGTTTGTACATTCGGGTCCGAATAACGGCCCCCGATAGTGGCCACCACCGGGACGGTCGCTTCTTTCAGGCCGGGCTCCTGCAGCTCGGTTACCAGGCGGTTAACATCGCTGCCGAGGTACTTAGCCGGCACCTGCAGGGTGGCGGTATAGTTGAGTTGCTGGTCAAAGCTGTGGCTGCCTGCCACAGACACTTCCATATCCCGGTAGGTAAAACTAAAGGGCTTGACAGTTACCAGGCCGTTCTCGAAATTCAGGGCCGTTTTAAGCCCTTTCAGGTCCAGGTCCTCCATGTTGAAAAAGTCCATCCGGGCATCCAGGGCCTCAAGGACCTTCGCCCGTGTACCCGTGATGTCGGACGCCAATACTTCGGCGACCACGTTCCCGGCCAGGGACATCAGGTCCGGGCTGAAATCGCTGTTCAACAGGCCGCTTAGCTGCACCCTGGAATTGAGTTTCCCTTCCACAATCGAAGCGATCGGGGCCAGGGTCTCGAATAATTCGATCGACTCCAGGGTTTCCCGGATACGGAAGCCGTCAATCCCCAGGTCCATATTAAAGCGCGGGAGGCCCTCACCCGTGGCAACTGTCCCATTGAGCGCCAGCTTGCCATCCAGCGCATCGGAACGGACATCCCGGAGCTGGAGCTCCTGGTCCCGGATCTGCAGGTTGCCGGAAACGTTGCGCAAAGGCAGGCCATCGTATACCACGCTGGCGGCCTGTCCTCGGATAGAAACATCGATGGCTGCGGGGATTTGGAAGGCCGGGCCACCGTCGGGGGCCTGTCCGGATGCACGCGCATCGGCCCCCGTCTCCTTTTCAGCCTGGCCAGGGTCCTCCGGGCTCATAAAATCCGACACCAGCAGTTGGTTGGATGTCAGGCTGAACTGACCTTTCAGGATCCCGTCGGCCAGGAGGTAGCCCAGGTAGTCCCGCACGGTGCCGCTCAGGGTAAAATCGCTCTGCCCCAGCGAACCGGAGAGGCTTTCCAGGCGGGCCTCCACCGGGTCGAAACGCAGGCGGGCCTCCCGAATCTTCACCGGTTCGGCAAAATTATCGGCCCGAAAATTCAGGTTGCTCAGTTGCAGGCTACCCGAGGTCCGGGTATTCCCGTACTGTTTATTCTCCACCGAAGCCATGTCAAATGCCGTCTGCACGTCGGCCCGCAGCACCCCGCTCAGGCCGGGTGCCAGTTCCACCGGGTAGGCCTGGTCCAGGCTGGCGAGGTTGATGGTGCCCTTCAGGGCCGCGTCCACCTCCGGGTTGCCCGTCAGGGAACGGATATTCCCGCTCATATTAAAGACGTCCTGGTCTATCCGGAACCCGGCTGCCGGGATTTCCAGGTAGGTATCCCCGGCGATCCCGGTAGTATTCAACAAACGGGCGCTGAAATTGATGTCGTCGATCCCCTTGGGCAGGTCCGGGTAGCGGAAGGCCGCGTCCACGGCTTCCATCCGGATATCCAGGTTGGGGATGCGCGTGTCGTCCGACCGGCCCGTAATGGACCCCTCCAGCGTAAACTGCCCGCTGGTACGCACCTCCTCCAGGCTTTTGGAATACGCCTCGGGAATCAGCGCCAGGAAATTTTTGAAATCGGAACTGGGCGTACGGAAATCCAGGTCAATCTCCTGGCCTTCTTCAACGAGCTGGACACTTCCCTCGAAAACCAGGGGCATCTGGTTGATCAGGCCCTCGTTCTCCAGAAAGGTATAGGTATCCGTTTCCAGGTCAATACCGATGCGTGCATCGAGTTGCAGGCTGTTCCGGTCCAGATACTGCACGCTGTCCATCCCCAGGCTGATCCGGGCGTCCGTGCGGGTTTCCAGGCGGGACTCCGCAAGGGAGAGGTCCCCGGAACCCGTATGCTGTATATCCTCGAGCAGGAAGCTGATCCCGGACGATTGGTCCATATAGGAAATCTTCGAATCCGCAATTTGATACCCCTGCAGGTCGAAGGTAAATCCATCCGAGGCGGCTGTGGCCCCTGTCGCGGCCGGGTCTTCAGCAGCAACCAGGTAATTCGGGCGCTCCTCCGCGTCGAGGCGAAGCCGCAGGTCGGCCCCCGACACGAATAACTCCCTTATGCCAATGGGCTCGCCCGCGCCCTTGAACAATTCCCCGATTCCCATCACCAGGTAGGCTTCCCGGGCCTTAAAAAGCGTATCCCCCTCAAACGGGGCCGCCGTGGTCAGGGTAATATCCCGAAGGGAAACCCGGGCATTCGGGAAATTTCGGATCAGGCTCAGGTCGGCCTCCCGAAAATCGAAATCGCCCGTGATGGAACGGTTTACATTCGAACGGAGTATGGGGCCGATTTTGGCCTCCAGGAACAACGGGATGCCGATAACCAAAAGCAGGAGGAATACCAGGATGCCGGCAACTATTTTCAGCAGTTTTTTGCGTTTCATATGGTGTGATCTGTATGGGGTCCCATCCGGCGGGACGCTCCGGTATAATTAACGCGATCCGTTGGGAATCCGTATGTCTTATTCGATAAATGGTTTGTCCGGATGCTGTCAGAAAGCCAGCGGCAGTTCCTCGTTTGGAGCCAGGCCGAAGCGCTTCCTGAAGATATATACGAAAAGATAGAGCAAAGGCGTGTCGAGAAATGCTATAAATATCTTAAATATCACCCCGGACACAAAAAGGCCATAAAAGGCCTCCCAGGGCAGGACGCCAAACGTACACAGGAGGAAAATCACGGTAAAAGTATCGACGATCTGGGAGGAGAATGTTGAAAAGTTGTTGCGGAGCCAAAGGTAACGGCCCCGGGTTAGCCGTTTCCAGAAATGGTATATGGCAATATCGATGTACTGGGCAAACAAATACGCCAGCATGGAGGCCAGCACCGCGATGGGGGAAAGCGCGAATACCTGGCTGAAAACTGCATCGTCTACCGGCGATCCCGCAATGGCGGGGACCCGGTCTGCCAGCAGGACGATGCCCATGGAAAAAAACGAGGCGAAGATCCCCGCGGTAACAACCTGGTTTGCCTTTTTGCGGCCGTATATCTCCGAGATCAGGTCGGTGATCAAAAAGGTCACCGGATAAGGGAGGATGCCTACCGACAATTCAAAGAGGGGTGCCCCGAATACCTCCACTTCCCCAAAGGGCTTCCAATAAAAGAATTTCTGAAAAATCAGGTTGGACACCACCAGGGAGGTGATGAACAACGCCCCCAGGAATAGGTAGGCCTTGTAGGCAACCCGCTGGTCGGCCTGCTTCATCCTTAGCGGATTTCCAGGATAAAGGGAAGACGTGCCTGCACGCCCTTGCGCTGCAGCTGTTCCCGGATCTGCTCCAGGATACCTGCCCACTCGGCCCCCAACCGATCCGTCAGTGCGGCCTGCCCGGCCGCCTCCCCGGCCCCGCCCAGATCTTCCATCAACCGTTCGAGTCCCGATTTGTACTTGGGCAGGCTCAGGGTCCGGTACGATTCAACGCCCGCCAGTTCTGCCGCGGTATCCAGGGCTTCCGGCATGCCTCCCAGGGCATCCGCCAACCCGAGGCGCACCGCATCCGTGCCGCTCCACACGCGGCCCTGCGCCAGGCTGTCCGCCTGCGCCACACTGATGCCCCGTCCGTCGGCCACCCGTTGCAAAAAGGTTTCGTAGGTGTCCTCGATACCTTCCCGGACCACCTCCCGGAAATCATCGCCCATCGGCTCAAAAAAGGAATAATCCACGGACATGTCATGGGTTCCCACCTGCTCCGCATTGATTCCGATCTTTTCCGAGAGGCCGCTGATATTGGGGATGGTGGCGAAAACCCCGATGGATCCCGTAATAGTAGTGGGTTCCGTCACGATCCGATCCCCGGCCACCGCCATGTAATACCCCCCGGAAGCGGCTACGTCGCTCAGGGAAACCACCACGGGTTTCTCCTTGCGCGTCTCCATAATTTCGCGCCAGATGATCTCGGAGGTCAGCGCGCTGCCCCCCGGGGAGTTGATCCGGAGAACCACCGCCTTGATATCTTCATCTTCGCGTACTTTTTTAAATACTTCCTGCATCCGCACCTGGCCGATGTAGTCCGGGCCGCCTTCACCGTAAAAAATCTCCCCCTGGGCATAGACAATCGCAATCCGGGAATCCCCCGTATGCAGCCGCTTGTTCTTGGTCGCCCGGATGTAGTCCTGGAGCGTGACAATCTTTGGGTCGTCCTCCCCGCGGCCCGAAGCCCTGGCCAACAGGTCGTCGTACTCCCCCCGGTAAATCAGCGCGTCCACCAGGCCGGTGGTCACCGCCCGTTCCGGGGTGCGCGCCAGCAGGCCGTCGGCAATGCGGTCCAGCTCGTCAACCGACAGGCCCCGGCTGGTCGAAATTTCCTCCCGGATGCTCGACCAGATGGAGGCGAGCAATTCCCGGAGTTGTTCCCGGTTGTCATCGCTCATCGAATCGCTCAGGAAGGGCTCAACAGCGCTCTTGTACTTCCCGTGCCGCACCACTTCCATCTGTAAACCGGTCTTCTCCTGGAATTCCTTGAAGTAAAGCACTTCTGCTGCAAGCCCCTTGAAATCGACCGTCCCCACCGGGTTCAGGAATACGCTGTCCGCCACGCTGGAGAGGTAATAGTCCTTCTGCATGTAAAAGTCCCCGTAAGCGTAGACGAATTTGCCGGTTTCCCTGAATTCGGCAAGTGCCTGCCGGATGGCGCGGGTCTGGGTAATGCCCGCCAGCAGGTAGGGCCCGCCCAGGCTGATGCCGCTGATCCGGTCGTCCGTGGCTGCCAGCCGGATGGCTTTGGTGATTTCGTCCATGCCCTGGGAGGCGTCGAACAGGCCAGCCAGCGGATCGCCCGGGTCATTGCCGCTGTATTCGTTTATCGGGTAGGGGAAACTGAGTTCCAGTACGGAATCGTCCGGGATGCGGACGGGCTCCTGGCTCCCGGCCAGGCTGACGAAAATCAGGAACATTACAAATACGATCCCCAGGGCCACCAGGGTGCCGAGGATTGCTGCAAGCAGGTTTCTTAGAAATGCCATTGTTGTTGGATCTAGCTGCAAAGATAACCATAAGCAAGCGATTTACGGGGGGTCGCCCCGGTGCGAATCGGGATGTTTTTACGTAATTTGCGCTGTGGAAAAATCACGCGAAACCGCCTATCTCTCCCTGGGAAGCAACCTGGGTCATCGCGCCTGGCTGTTGCAGCAGGCCGTGTTCCGGATTGGGGAACGCGCCGGCAGGGTCAGCCGCATCAGCCCGGTATACGAGTCGCCCTCCTGGGGGTTTGAAGGCGGGGACTTTCTGAATCTTTGCGTGGAAATCCAAACCAGCCTGTCGCCCGTGGAACTCCTCGGGACCCTCCTGGGCATCGAGAAAGACCTGGGGCGGGAACGGGACGGGACCCCGGGGTATACCTCCAGGAAGGTGGATATCGACATCCTCTATTACGGAAATTCCACCCTGTCGGCTACCGGGCTCGAAATCCCGCATCCGCGGATACCCGAACGCGCATTCGTCCTGAAGCCCCTGGCGGACATCGCCCCCCAATACTACCACCCCCTGCTGGGCAAAGATACCCGTAACCTGTTGCAGGCTTGCAGGGACCGGTCGGGCGTCACCCGATCCGGAATCAAGATTTTTCCGGACCGGGCCTCACAGTTTGCAGATCTCGGCTACATAGCCATCGAGGGGAATATCGGGGCGGGGAAGACCACGCTGGCCGGAAAAATCGCCGAAGATATGAATGCGAAACTGATCCTCGAGCGATTTGCCGACAACCCCTTCCTGCCGAAATTTTACCAGGACCAGGCGCGGTACGCCTTCCCCCTGGAGATGTCCTTCCTGGCCGAACGCTACCAGCAATTTACCGAGGACACGCGCCAGCTGGACCTCTTCAAACGGTTTATGGTGAGCGACTACGACATTTACAAAAGCCTGATTTTTGCCCGGATCACCCTGCAGGAAGATGAATTCCTGCTGTACCGCAAGCTCTTTACATTGATGTATCAGGAGGTCCGGAAACCGCGCCTGTACGTGTACCTGTACCAGCACACGGACCGGCTGCTCCGGCAGATTGCCAACCGGGGACGCGATTACGAACGGGGAATCCCGGCCGAATACCTGGAGAAAATACACCGCGGCTACTTTGACTTTATGCGAAATTCCCCGGAACTCAATACGCTGGTGATCGATGTAAGCGAACTCGATTTCGTGGCCAACCCGGAAGATTACGAGCAGGTCCTGAACGAGATGTCTGCCCGGATCCTCCGGGAGGGGGATGTTAAAATCTAGGCAATCCTTGGCGGATTCTGCAGCTTTTATTTTCTTGCGGCTCCCTTTTACGGGAAGCTGACTAACTCAAATATCATAAAACCCCGGCCTCGCGGCCGGGGTTTTTGCTTTTGTATTGGAAATCCCCGCTTATTCCAGGTCCCGGGCCTGTTTTAAATAAAAATCCCAGAGGAGCACGCCGGCAGCCACTGAGATATTCAGGGAATGCTTCGTCCCCAACTGGGGGATTTCAACCACCCCCCGGCAGCGGTCTATCACTGCCTGGGAAACCCCTTTCACCTCGTGGCCGAGGACAAAGGCGTACCGCTTACCGGGCTCCGGCCGGAATTCCCCCAGGGACACCGCACCTTCCGCCTGCTCCAGGGCCCAGCACTCGTGGGTGGTTTCCAGCCGGTCCAGGACCTGAAGCGTATCCCCTGCGTATTCCCAGGCAACACTTTCCGTGGCCCCCAGGGCCGTCTTGCGGATATCCTTGTGGGGCGGCTGGGCCGTGATTCCGCAGAGCCAGACCTTTTCCACCCGGAAGGCATCGGCCGTCCGGAATACGGAACCTACATTGTGCAGGCTCCTAATATTGTCCAGAATGAGCACGGCAGGCGTTTTGGGCGCTTCCTTAAAGGCTGCGACATCCAGTCTGCCGAGTTCTTCGTTTTTCAGTTTACGCATGGCATGTATTCCTTCCGGGACCAAAAATAGAACTTTTCGCGGCCCCGGCCTTTACTTCGCGCCTGCAGCGTCCTGGCATCCCGCGCCGAAGTTATCCCAAAATATCAACATCCATTGGGTGCGCCGGGCGAATCCCTTATTTTCGTTCCGCACCCTGTAACCATTTGATTTTGGCAGCCAAAAAGAAAAAGGAGACCCCGCTCATGCAGCAGTACAACGGGATCAAAAAACGATACCCGGATGCCCTGCTCCTGTTTCGCGTAGGCGATTTCTACGAGACCTTTGGTGCAGATGCCGAGCGGGCAGCAGAAATCCTGGACATCGTCCTGACCCAGCGCAACAATGGGGGCGACCAGACCGCCCTGGCGGGATTTCCCCACCACGCGCTGAACACCTACCTGCCCAAACTCGTCAAGGCCGGGCAACGGGTGGCCATCTGCGACCAGCTCGAGGATCCGAAACAAACCAAGACCATCGTCAAACGGGGGGTAACCGAACTGGTGACCCCGGGGGTGGCCCTGGGCGACGACATGCTGCAGGCAAAATCCAACAACTTCCTGGCTGCCGTACACTTTGGCAAATTGCGGATGGGCATTTCCTTCCTGGACGTATCCACGGGGGAATTCTTCGTCAGCGAGGGCAACCGGGAAACCACGGACAAATGGCTCCAGAATTTCAGCCCGAAGGAAATACTGGTCTCCAAGAATCACCGCACCGACTTCAGGGAGCAGTTCGGCACCGCCTACCATACGTTTAACCTGGAAGACTGGGTGTTCCAGGAGGACTACGCCCGGGAGACGCTGACCGGCCACTTTAAGACCAGCAGCCTGAAGGGTTTCGGCATCGATGCCCAGCCGGACGGGATCGTTGCCGCGGGGGCTGTTTTGCACTACCTGGGCGAAACACGGCACCGGCAACTCGGGCACATTGGCGGGGTGCGCCGCCTCGCCTCGGAAGACTATGTGTGGATGGACCGGTTTACCATGCAAAACCTGGAGCTGTTCCGCACCCGCGACCCCGGGGGCGTTTCCCTGCTCGACGTGGTGGACCATACCCGATCCCCCATGGGCGGGCGCCTGCTCCGGCAATGGCTCGCATTGCCCCTCAAGGACCTGGAGGCCATCCGAAAGCGCCACCGCATTGTGGCGCACCTCAACTCCCACCCGGAGGAACTTGGGCCGATGCGGGAACAGCTCCGGCAAATGGGCGACCTGGAACGGCTGATTGCCAAGGCAGCCGCCGGCAAGATCACCCCCCGGGAAACCGTCCATTTAAAAAATGCGCTGCAGGCCGTAATCCCCGTGAAACAACGGGCTGCTGCCGCTGCAGAACCCGCGCTCCGGGACCTGGCCGGCAGCCTGGACGATTGCCAGGCCCTGCGGGAACGGATAGGGGCCGTCCTGCTGGAAGAAGCCCCGGCCATTATCGGCAAGGGACGTACGGTAGCGCCCGGTTTCTCCGAAGAACTCGACGAGCTCCGCAACCTGGCCGGATCCGGCAAGGACTACTTGGAGCAAATGCTGAAACGGGAACAGGAACGCACCGGGATTACCTCCCTGAAAATCGCCTCAAACAACGTCTTCGGGTATTACATCGAAGTGCGCAACACGCACAAGGATAAGGTGCCCCTGGAATGGATCCGCAAGCAGACGCTGGTGAGCGCCGAGCGCTATATCACCGAGGAACTCAAGGAATACGAGGCCAAAATCCTGGGGGCCGAAGAACGCATCCTGGACCTGGAGCAACAGCTCTTTGCCCAACTGGTGGTCTGGATGCAGGAATACATCGCCCCCGTACAGGAAAATGCCCGGACGCTGGCCCGGCTGGACTGCCTGTGCGGCTTTGCAAGCCTTGCGGGGCAACACGGGTATGTGTGCCCCGAAATGACCGATGCCACCGACCTGCTCATCAGCCAGGGCCGCCACCCGGTCATTGAGCGCCAACTGCCCCCCGGGGAATCCTATGTGCCCAACGACCTCCACCTGGACCGGGAGCAGCAGCAGATCCTGATGATCACGGGCCCGAACATGAGTGGGAAATCGGCCATCCTTAGGCAGACCGCCCTGATTGTGCTGCTGGCGCAGATTGGGAGCTTTGTGCCCGCGGAGGCTGCCCGGCTGGGCGTCACGGACAAGATATTTACCCGCGTGGGGGCCAGCGACAATATTTCCCTGGGGGAATCCACCTTTATGGTAGAGATGAACGAGGCGGCTTCCATCCTGAACAACCTCTCGGAGCGCAGCCTGATCCTGCTGGACGAAATTGGCCGGGGCACGAGCACCTACGACGGCATCTCCATTGCCTGGGCCATTGCCGAATACCTCCACCAGCACCCGGCCCGCGCCAAGACGCTTTTCGCCACCCACTACCACGAACTCAACGAAATGGCCGGCAGCTTTGCCCGGATCAAAAATTACAATGTGTCCGTAAAGGAGCTCCGGGACAAGGTGCTATTCCTTCGCAAACTGGAACCCGGCGGCAGCCACCACAGCTTTGGCATCCACGTGGCGCGCATGGCGGGCATGCCGGGGGAAGTGGTCCGCAAGGCCCAGAAAATTCTTGTTCAGCTCGAAAAATCCCATGCGGGGGAAGAACTCACCGACGGGTTGCACGCGGTAAAGGAAGACATGCAGCTGAGCTTTTTCAACCTGGACGACCCGCTTTTGGAACAGATCCGGGAGGAAATCCTGGACCTGGACATCGATACGCTCACCCCGGTGGAAGCCCTGATGAAACTCAACGAGATCAAGCGGCTGCTCAAATCCAAGAACCGGGCCTCTTCCTGAACCTGCTGCTCTATCGGCCCTACCCCATCGGCCGACAGAATCGAATCACTCCCGAAATCGAATCACTCCCGAAATTGAATCACACCCAAATAGGGAACCCATATTTTTAATAGCTTTAGGAAACACCAATCCACCATCCCATGAAAAAGTTCCTCATCCTTATTCCCATCCTGGCATTTACCTTTTCCACCTCGGCACAGGACCGCCTCACCGGGGAGACCCATACCACCCGCTCCGAAATCCTGGCGCGAAACGGCATGGCCGCCACCAGCCAGCCACTGGCCACACAGGTAGCCCTGGACATCCTCAAAAAAGGGGGCACAGCCATGGATGCAGCCATTGCCGCCAATGCGGTATTGGGCCTGGTGGAACCGGCAAGCTGTGGTATAGGCGGGGATATCTTTGCCATCGTCTGGGATGCGGATGACCAGAAACTCTACGGTTTCAACGGTAGCGGCCGGGCACCCCAATCCCTTTCAATCGACTATTTTATGGAGCGCGACATGCGTTATGTGCCTTTTAGCGGCCCATTGCCGGTAACCGTCCCCGGCTGTGTGGACGGCTGGTTTGCCCTGCACAAAAAATTTGGCGAACTCCCCATGAAGGAAATCCTCCAGCCCGCCATCGACTACGGCCGGGAGGGCTTCCCGGTATCCGAAGTCATCGCCTATGAAATGGAACGCTCTTATGCGTATTCCCAGGACCAGCCCGGCTTTGCCGAGACCTATATGCCAAATGGCAGGCCCCCGAAAAAGGGGGAGGTCTTTCAAAACCCGGACCTGGCCAGCACGTATGAAATGATCGCCAAGGGAGGTCGGGATGCCTTTTACAAAGGCGACATCGCCCGTACCATCGACAGCTACATGAAAAAACACGACGGGTTTCTCTCCTACGAGGACCTGGCCGCCCACACTTCCAACTGGGTGGAGCCGGTAAGCGTCAATTACCGGGGTTACGACATCTGGGAACTGCCCCCGAACGGACAGGGGACGGCAGCGTTGCAGATGCTCAATATCCTGGAGGGCTTTGATATTGCGTCCATGGGATTTGGCAGCGCGGACTACCTGCACGTGCTTACTGAAGCGAAAAAACTGGCCTACGAAGACCGGGCAAAATTTTATTCGGACCCTGAATTCAACGACATCCCCCTGGAAGAACTCCTCTCCGATGCCTATGCGGACCAACGGCGGTCGCTCATCGATATGGACCGGGCTGCGGATTCCTATCCGGCCGGCGATATGGAAATCGAGGCGGGGAATACCACCTACCTGACCGTGGCGGATGAGGACGGGAACATGGTCTCCCTCATCCAGAGTATCTATTCGGAATTTGCCTCGGGGATGGTTCCCGACGGGCTGGGGTTTGTATTGCAGAACCGGGGGCAGATGTTCAATGTACAGGACCCGGGTCACGCCAATGCGCTGGAACCCGGCAAGCGGCCCTTCCACACCATCATCCCCGCTTTTATAACTAAGGACGGGAGGCCCGTACTCAGCTTCGGCCTGATGGGCGGGGCCGTGCAGCCCCAGGGACACACGCAGATCGTGGTGAATATCGTCGACTTCGGGATGAACCTGCAGGAAGCGGGCGACGCCCCCCGGATGCGCCACAGCGGCAGTTCCCAGCCCACAGGTTCTAAAATGACCAACGGGGGCACCCTGAACCTGGAAAGCGGGTTCGACTACCAAACGGTACGCGAACTGGAGAAAAAGGGGCATGCCGTAGCCTTTGCCGTGGGCATCTACGGCGGCTACCAGGCCATCGGCGTGGATTTGCCGAATAAAGTATATACCGGTGCCTCCGAATCCCGGAAGGATGGGCAGGCGGCGGGTTATTAAATGGGTTCCTCCCACGTCCGGCACTGGAAATTGAAGCCAGATGAGCCGGATCCGGACACGGTTAATTGACGTTTAATAAGTGCCTGGAGGCTTGCAAAATTTCGCGATTCCGTACGGGAATCCCACCCGGGATTTCGGATCCTTTTTCGCCAAATTGTTCTTGGGTTTTCGCCAAAATGTTTTAAATTTGCCTCCGCGTCTTTCAAAGACACACGTTCACATTTTACTGCGAAAATAGCTCAGTTGGTAGAGCGCCACCTTGCCAAGGTGGAGGTCGCGGGTTCGAATCCCGTTTTTCGCTCCACGCACAAAAAACGCTGCCTGTCAGCGTTTTTTTGTTCGCAGTCCGCTCGGGTGGTGGAATTGGTAGACACGTTGGACTTAAAATCCAATGGCCATTGCGGCCGTACGGGTTCAAGTCCCGTCCCGAGTACGGATAAGAAGAAAAGCCGGCGCTGAAAGCGCTGGCTTTTTGGTTTTAACGCCGAGCCAAGCTTGCTTGAGCGAGAGCGGGAAAACCAAAACGCCAACGCCTGCGGAGCAGGCGGGCTTTTCTTCTTTCAACACGTTCGGGCGGGACTCGCGAGGCTTTGCCGAGCAATTCCCGCATGAAGCAAGTTGAAGGCTTTGGCTTTCGGGCGGGACTCGCGAGGCTTTGCCGAGCAATTCCCGCATGAAGCAAGTTGAAGGCTTTCGGGCGGGACTCACCGAGCCGCCAGTCCCTACCCCTCCTTAATCGGCGGGGTGGCCGCCTTGGTTTCCCGAATCCATTCATTCACGCGACGCTCCAGGAGTTCAAGCGGCATAGCGCCCCCACCCAGGATCGTATCGTGGAAGGCGCGGATATCAAACTGGTCGCCGAGTTCCGTTTCGGCCTTTTGGCGTAATTCCTGGATTTTCAGCATCCCGATCTTGTAGGCAGTAGCCTGCCCGGGCATCACCATATAGCGCTGTACTTCCGCCTTGATGGCCCCGGGTGCAATCGAAGAGTTTTCCTCAAAATACCGGATGCCGTCGGCCTCGGTCCAGCCCTTGGAGTGCAGGCCGGTATCCACCACCAGGCGGATGGCCCGCCAGATTTCGTTTACCAACCGGCCAAAATCGTAATAGGGGTTCTCATAGCCGCCCATTTCCCCAGCCAGGGTCTCCGAATACAGGCCCCAACCTTCGCTGTAGGCCGTAAAACCGGCCTGGGTGCGGAACTTGGGCACGGATTCCAGCTCCTGGGCGATGGATATTTGCATGTGGTGCCCGGGGACGCCTTCGTGGTAGGCCACCCCTTCCATGGTGGACTTGGGCATGGCCGTCATATCCGACAGGTGGGCGTAGTACGTGCCGTTTCGGGAACCGTCCGGGGTGCCCGGGTAATAGTGTTGCGGGGCGCCGTCCTGCTCGCGGAAGGCCTCCACGCGCTTTACGTCCAGGCCCGCCTTGGGCAGGATTCCAAAATAGTCCGGCAGCTTGGCGTACATGGCATCCAGGTAGGCGGTAGATTCGTCCAGGTAGGCCTGCCGGCCTTCATCGGTATTCGGGAAGAAAAACTGCTCGTCCGTGTTGACGAATTCAAAGAATGCCTTTAAATCGCCCTCAAACCCGACCTCTTCCATGATGGCCCGCATCTCTTCCTGGATCCGGGCTACCTCGTCCAGGCCAATCTGATGCACCTCGTCGGCGGTCAGGTCGGTAGTGGTCGATGCCTTCAGCCGGTGGTTGTAGTACGCCTCACCGTTCGGATGGCGGCTCACGCCGGTGGGGCTTTCCGGTGCATTCGGCATCTCGGCCTCCAACCAGGCCACCAAATCGCGGTACGCCGGTTCAAAGGAGGTTGTCAGAGCTTCCGCCGCTGCCTGGCCCAGGGAATCGGCCTGCTCCTGGGTAATTTCCCCTTTCTCCTGCAAGGCGGCGATTTTCCGTTCCATATCGGCCAGTAGCGGAGCACTGTCGCCCGAATCCGTAAAAGGCTTCCCCTCCAGCAGGGCCCGGGTTTGTTTCAATACGGTTTCAAATGCGAATTTCGGCGGCAGGATCCCGTCGGCTGCCTGTTCCCGGGCCCTGGCAGTTAGTTGCTCCATGGCACGTCCCAATTCCCCTACCCGGGAAATATAAGCCTCCATATCCGGCAGGCTGTCCACCCGGTGGAAGTTGATCAGAAAATTCGGAAGGGTGGTATGCATGCCGCGCATCTGGTCGAACACGTAATTCATCCCCCAGAAAGGTTCGCCCGCTTTCTCCATTTCGTACTGGTAGATCCAGAGGTCGTAGGAGGTCCTGTCCGTTTCGTCCAGGCTTTCGTAATCAAATTTCGAGCGGAGTTCCTCCACGGTGGCCTCCTTCCAGGCCAGGTGTTCCGCCTGGGCCTCCAGGCTCATGTCGTCTATCTGGTCGTAGAGTTCCTTGCGGCCCATGACGGTGAGCTGCAACGGGCTCATCATGAGTTCCTCTTCGAATTTTTCGTCAAACCAGGCGTTCAGGGCTTCTTTCTGGTCGGGCGCCGATTCGGTTTCCTCCCCGCAGGAGGCGAGAAGCACAAAAGCAAAGAGCACGGCCGTCAGGCGCAGTGGATATTCGGTGGGCAGTATACGGGAAAGCATGTCCAGGATTTTAGGTTATTTCCCCGAGAATGTAGATTGAAAAAGGCAGGAATGCAAATAATATTTCTGCATGCCCCTGAACGGTATGCCAATACGGAGAAACGGGCGTTGTCCCACCGGTTCTGTCCGTCAGCTATCCTATTCCTCCTTTTTAAAAAACTCCGCCCCTTCGGGCTTCTCATAGTACCCTTCCGGGCGGGCTGTTTCCTCCAGGGCAACTTGCTCAAAGGGCACGGTATTCCGCCGATCCCCGATCTGGCGCCCCTGGTATTCGTACCAGGAAATCGAAGCGGGCAAGAGTACTCCCTCTACCGGTTGCCAGTTGTCGTAGCGGATCCACTTGACATTGTCCGAAGGCTCCCCGGTCCGGTACGTCACCGTATACCCCAGCCAGGCCATTTGCCCGGTGTCCGGGTCGTAGTGCAAATAGTATTCGTCCTCCGGGGTAATCCCCACACCTTCCCCGTAGCTGATCCGGATGCCCGGGTAAGCCTTCCCCTCGAATTCCAGGTCCGGGGTGGAGCCGTAATGGATCCCGGGGTCGGCCAGAACAAAGGGCATGGCGTAGAAATAGAACATCAGGTTATGATAGAACTCCGGATTGCCCTCATAGGTGCCATCCGGATCCAGGATCCAGGTGCGTCCCCCGTCAAAGCCCATGGAATAGTCGTCCGTGTCGATGCGGTCCTCCCGGGTCTTCAGGTCGATGGTATGGGTTTCCGACAGGGTTTCTTTCGGCATCACATAGGTCAGGGTGCGTTGGGCCTTCCAGGCGTCGAGTCCGCCATGGGCTTCCAGGACGCGGCTCAGGGCTTCCGGATACCGGTTTTCGGTTGGGCCGCCCTCCCCCTTTGGTATTTGCGCCTGGGTGCCTGCGTCGGCCCCCTGGGCAGCATCCGATGCGGCGGTATTGTTTTTAGACTGTTCCCCGCAGGAAGTGAGCAGGATCAAGGAAATGGCAATTAGTGCGAATGGTTTCATCAGGTGAAGGTACAGTTTTGCAGATTAGAAATCGGTTCGGGGGTTTGGTCGTCCTGTTTGGCCAAACATTACATACTCTTTGAATACGTACCTTTATCCCCACCGAACTGAAAGTAAAACCGAAACGTTGCAGCTAACCCAATGCCCGGTATTATAAAGAAATGGCTCCGGCGCCTTCTGCCCGTCCTGTTGGCACCCCTGGTGCTGATTGTGGTCTGCAATGCCGTTATCGAGGTGGCGACCGCCGACCGCCTCTACTCGGACCCCGATGCCATTCCCTACTCCCGGGTGGGCCTGGTACTCGGCACGGCACGCCACCGGGCCGAAGGGGGCATGAACCCCTTTTATGAAAACCGGATCGCAGCGACCCTGGCCCTGTACCGCGCAGGTAAAATATCTTATGTGCTCGTAAGCGGGGACAACGGGACCATCTATTACAACGAACCGGACACCATCAAGAAGGACCTGGTGGCCGGCGGGATCCCGGCAGAACGGATTTTCCTGGACTACGCGGGATTCCGGACCCTGGACTCCATGGTACGGGCCAAGATCGTCTTTGGGCTGGACACGGTGACGGTCATCTCACAGGAATTCCACAACGAACGGGCGCTCTATATCGCCGGAAAAAAGGGCCTGTACGCCCGGGGGTTTAATGCCCGCGGAGTTGCAGGCGGAGCCGGAACCAAATTACAGGTGCGCGAATACTTTGCCCGCGTCAAGGTGTTCCTGGACCTGCTCTTCAATACGCAGCCCCGGTTTTACGGAAACCGGATAGACATTGAATAACCAGCCCATGGCAAAACGAGCCGAATTCGTACATTAGGGCCAACCGACGAAGGCGTATGAATACGCTATAAACACAAACCATGTCCCGATTCCGAACGCTGCTGAAAAACCTGGGGCCCGGCCTGCTTTTTGCCAGCATGGCCATCGGCACCTCCCACCTGGTCCTGTCCACCAAGGCAGGCGCCACCTACGGCTGGTTGATGGTCATCCCGATCCTCCTGGCCAATTTGCTGAAATATCCCTTCTTCGAATACGGTATCCGGTACACAAACGTGACGGGCCGCAGCCTGGTGGAGGGTTATTCCCGCCTGGGCCGCGGCTGGATGTGGCTCTATGCGTTTATCACCCTGGTAACCACCTTTACGATCCTCGCCGCACTCTACGTGGTTACCGCCGGGTTGCTGGCCAACCTGTTCGGGATATCTGGGGTATCCGTCTCCCTGATTGCCCTCGGGCTTTTTGCCTTTATCAGCGCAGCCCTGATTATCGGCCGCTACAGCCTGCTGGAGACCACCTTGAAATTCGTGGTGACCATCCTCTTTGCCGCCTTGCTGGTAACCACGGTGATGGTGCTATACAAAGCGCCCGTGGAAGCCGTGGAAGGATTCCGGCGTCCCCCGCTGATGGACAGCGTCGGGGTCCTCTTTCTGATCAGCCTGATCGGGTGGATGCCCACGGCGGTAGAGGCCAGCAGCTGGATCAGCCTCTGGAGCCTTGAAAAGTACAAGGGGAAACACGGGAAGCCGAGTCTGAAGGACGCCTTGCAGGAATTCAATACCGGGTATGTCACCACCGCCCTGCTGGCCGTATTTTTCCTGGTCATCGGCCACCGGACGCTCTACGGTACGGGTACGGAACTCAGCGGGAACGCCGTGGTTTTTGCAGATCAGGTGGTGCAGCTCTTTACCACGCATATCGGGGACTGGGCGTATATCTTTATCGCCGTTTCCGCCTTTGCCACCATGTTCAGCACCTGCATGACCGCCCACGATGCGATTGCGCGCGTCAGCATCGACGTGCTGGAGTACCTCCGGCCCAAGCGCAGGCAGTTTGGGAAAAGATGGCACTACGCCATGGCTATTTTGGTGCTTACCGGGGTAAATTTCCTGGTACTGACGGCATTTGGCGCCAATATGGGGAACCTGGTGGCCCTGGCCACGTTTATCTCCTTTGTGATGGCCCCGTTGGTAGGGTATATGAACTTGAAAAATGTGACCGGAGGCGATATGCCGGCCACAGCCAAACCCGGGAGGGTGCTCCGGGTCCTCACCTATGCGGGCATCCTATTCCTGAGTCTTTTTGCCGCCTATTATTGCTGGCTGCTCCTTTAGTTTTACCCTGTTTGTCGCAGGGTGCTCATCTGGAGGAACAGCTACGCATCAGGCCTGGAATCCTTCCTCTCTAAGCCCTTTTACCATGGGGGATCCGGGCGTATTCGACGAACGGATTTGACATGAATGCCTGATTTGCCGATATTTGCATCTGAAAACACCAATCCTATGAAACTCTTCAGCGTTGCCCGCAAAACGCGCAACGAATTGCGATTCACCCCCCGGATGGGTCGCCTCGACACCAAAGTCACCTATATCCGCAAACACATATTCGGCATCCCGTTCCGTACGCTGCACAAATATCGCCAGACCTATTACGGGGAGGTAAAGGCGTGTACGGATTGCCAGCTCGAACGCTGATTCAGAGGCTTTCGTAATTGGTAACCACGAGCGGGTAGCGCTCGTTTTGGCGGTGCAGGATTTCCAGGCAGTAGACCCCGTCCTCACAGTGGTTTTGCAGCTGGGATTCCCCAAAGCCTTCAATCCCCTCGATACGCTCCGCATCAATGCCGTTTTCCACCAGGTAATCCCGGATGGCCTCCGCGCGCTGATGGGATAGGCTCAGGTTGGCCTGCTCGCTTCCCCTGCTATCTGTGTGGGCTTCGATCCGGATGTGGAGCCCCGGGAAATCCCTGAGGGCTTGCAGCGGCTCCTGGAGCGCTGTCCGAATTTCATCCGTAAGACGGCTGCTCCCCCTGCCAAAATAAAACTTCTCCGCTTTCAGCTCCTGCCGCTCGCGAACGGAGCGGACGACTTCATCCACGGACCTCAGCGCAATGCGCGCCGGCACGCCGCTAATGATGGAATCCTGCCCGGGACCGCCCAGGGCAGCCGAGGTATACCGGGGCTTGTCAATACTCAGGCGCATATTCTCCTGCCAGGGGATTTCAATGCGAAATGCGCCATCCTGCCGGGTATAGGTTTCCCGGACCACGCGGTCTGCCTCATCGAGCAACCGGACGCGCGCCTGCTGCACCCCGGCATCTTCAGAACTTACCACCTGCCCGCTTACCACGAGGGTTTTTAAACCGGGTTTTTGAGTGGTGGTAAACCCGTAAATATCGTCGCTGCCGCGTCCCCCGGGACGGTTGGAGGCAAAGTATCCTTCAAACCCGCCCCCGGCCGATTTGCGGAGAATAAAACCAAATTCGTCCTGTTCCGTATTGATCGCCGGGCCCAGGTTGGCCGGGATGCTATAGGTGCCGTCCCCCTGGATCTCCGCCTTGTAAATATCCATTCCCCCGAGCCCGTAGAAGACGTCTGAGGAAAAAAACAGGCTGCCGTCTACCAGAAAAGGCGCAATTTCATTTCCGGGCGTATTGATACGCGGCCCCAGGTTTACCGGGGCGGACATGATAAGCCCCTGGTTGGTGACCACGTAATAGAGGTCCGTTCCCCCGTACCCCTGCTGGAATTCGGCCGCAAAGTACAACCGGCCGGTCGCTTCCTCGTAAAACGGGTAATAAAAGGAGATGCCCGGATCCCGGAGCAGGGTCTGCAGCTGCCCGTTGCGCTTGCTGAGCACGAGTGCCAGGGAATTCTTGCCCTTTGGGTTATAGGTCAGGGCGCCATCCTCCGAATTCGAGCGCACGTAAAACACCCCCTGGAGCGATTCGCTGTAATAGGGCGTGGCCTCGTGGTATTTAAGGGGGGGAAGGGAATTCAGGGGGTTGGGGTTCCCGAGTTGTCCGCCGGATTGCAGCGCTGCTACGTAAATGTCCGTAAACGCCTCGCCGGTTGGAATATAGGTGTCCTTGCTATCCTGGGGACGGGACGAACTGAACAGGAGCCGGTCCTTGCCATAAAAGGCCGGGGAAAAATCCGCCTGGGGGGAATTCCCGTTGGCCGGAAAGATCGTATAGGCCGTCTCGCCGGTAGCAGTATCCTCCAGCAATTCGTCGTTGAAGGAAGCGTTTTCCAGCAACTCGTCTGATAATTGGGAGCTACGCGTACTGAGGAACGCCTGTACCCGTTCTTTTTCCGAGCTCTTGGACAGGGCCTGCAACATCTTGTTAAAGTGATGGTTGGTCATCACGCTGTCCTCCCGGTAAATCCGCACATACTGGTCTGCCGCCTGCTTGTACTGGCGTTCGCGGAAATACGCTTCCGCCAGGTTGAGTGCCTGCTGAGGGGACAGATGGGATTTCCGCTTCTCTTCCAGGTATTCGGCTATGGCCGTTTTGTAATCGTACTCAAAAAACGCCTGGTCGCCCCGGGAAGCTTTTTGCGACATACCGCATACCGCCCAGAGGGTCATAAAAATCGCTATGTATGGCTTCAATTTCATGTCAGGCATTTAGAAAAACCTCGGGCTGTCGATTTGCTTGCCCTTTTTCTTGCTTTTTCCGGAGTCCGGGTCGCGGTCCGAACCGCCTCCGCTTCCAAGATAAAATTTTACGATGATTTCGTGGGTGCCGCTGTTGTAACCGCCCAGCCCGTTCGTATTGTAGTCGTAGCCGTATCCCATAAACACATTGTCGGAAATCTGGAAACCCGCCAGGCCGCTCACCGCATTGTCAAAGCGGTAAGCCGCCCCGGCCGTAACCACATCGCTGATGAGGAAATTTGCCGAAACATTGGCTGTTACCGGCGCGCCGGCCATGTAATTCACCAGGAATGCCGGCTTGAATTTAAGGTTGTCCGAGAATTCAAAGACATAGCCGCCGATAAAGTTGAACTGCAACTGGTCCGAAACAATCTGCGCCACCTCGTTGCTGTAAAGCGCATCGGTCAGGAAATTGGGCACGGACACCCCCACATACCAGAAATCCTGGTAGAGGAACAGCCCCGCCCCGATGGTCGGATAGAATTCGTTGATGTTTTGCTGGTCCAGGATGGGTTCCCCGGGGTTCTCGAAAGTCCCCTTGCTGAAATCCGTATTGAGGAACGTCCCCCCGGCATCCAGGCCAAAGGCAAGGTATACGTCGTAGGTAAATTGCACCTGGAACGAATAGGAAAAATCCACAAAGGTCTGGGAGGTGGGGCCCAACTGGTCATTCACCGCATTGAAGCCCAGCCCGTGCTTCCGGTTCCCCAGCGGCACATTGGCACCAAAGCGGATGGTGCGGGGCGCCCCCGGGATATCGATCCACTGGGCGCGGTAGAGCAGGGACAGGTCCGGGCGCTCCACACTGCCCACATAGGCGGGGTTAAAGCTCCCGATATTGTACATATATTGGGTGTAGAGCGGCTCCCGCTGCGCGTGGGCAACGGATGCCCCTGCCAGCAACAGCACAAGCGCGCCGAGGACGCGACAGGTATTCCAGATGGATCGGGTAGGTTGCTTCTGCATATTATCGAATCAGTTGGATCCAGCCCTTTTGGGTTACCTGAACCGGTTCCGGGTTGATCGAAGTGGTATAGGTATAGGTTAGAATATAGAAATACGTGCCTTCCGGGGCCTGCTGATTTTTGTGGTTCCCATCCCAGATCACCGGGGACGTCTGGTTTATCGCCTCGTGGACGAATTGTCCGTACCGGTTGAATATCTGGATGGAATACGCGCTGATGGTCTGCGTCACGCCCGGATCTTCGCTGTCCCGGTTGAGCTGGATGGTCAAAAAGTCGTTGGTCCCGTCCCCGTTTGGCGAGAACTGGTTGAAAAGGGGCGTTCCTTCATTCCTTTCGCTCACCACCACCAGGACGTCATCGGCATTGTTCGAATCGTCTGCGTCGGCCGCCGGGCTGAGGATCCGGGCCGTATTCGTAAACTGCGTGGCCAGCCGGACATACCCCGGGATGCTCAATTCGGCGGTGGCCCCCGGGCTCAGCGTGCCAATATTCCAAATCCCGGTATCCCGGTTGAAACTTCCCTGGGTCGGTATGGGGGTAAGCACCTCAAAGCCCGTATCCGCCTGTTCGGGTAAAATATCTTCCACGAGGATGTCCGCCACCGGGTCCTCCGAGTTATTCGTAACGATGATGACAAACCGGATGCGGTCATCCACCACCGGGGCAATGCGTTCGCCGCTGAAAACGCCATTCGGCGTAATCTGCGCGGATTTCTGCAAGGATAAATCCGCATCCTCCGGAAGCACAATCTCCACAGTTACCGTACTCGTATCGTTATCCGGGTTGCCGTCAAATGGGGTGGAGGCCAGCAACTCCGCGGTATTTGTGTAGTCCCCGGCGGGTTGGACGGTTGCGGTTATTTCAAGGGTCTCAACGGACTCCGCGGCGATCAGGTCTACGGTCCAGATTCCCGTTTGCGGATCGTAGGCTCCGGCACTGGCTGTGGATTCCACAAACTGGAACCCGGTTTCCAGCAAATCGCCCACCTGGATATCCTCCACCTCGATAACGCTCAGGTTGCTGAGGGTAATCGTAAAGGTGACATCCTGGCCAATCACGGCCTGGGGATTATTGACCGTCTTGGACACAGACAGGTCCACGTCGCAATTCCCGGCATCCGCATTCGGGATACAGGGATTGTTATTGGCCGGGTCCTGCTGGTCATTCACCCCGTCCTGATCGGCATCGGCCGTATTGGAATCCAGGGCATCGATAATTCCGTCCCCGTCCTCGTCGAGCGGGTTGTCCGTATCCGGGCCTACCTCGGTCCCGTCCCCGATCCCGTCATTGTCGGTATCCGTCTCGTTGGGGTCCGTCCCCAGATCGGCCTCCACGCCGTCCAGCAAGCCGTCCCCGTCCGTATCCACGTCGCAGGTGGTTACCACGATGTCAATCACCACGGTTTCCTCCGTACAGGGTGCTTCGGCGACATTCGTGGTATAGCGGAAGGAATAGGTGCCAACCGGCAGGCCTTCAAAATCCACCAGGTTACCGGGTTCGATGGACAGCTGTCCCCCGGATGGATCGGTTTCCACTGTCCAGTTCCCCGGGTCCGCACCGGTTAGCCGATCGTCCAGGTCCCGGATGGTAGGGCCAAATTCCGCGACGCTACAGGCCGACCCGTTCGTGGCCGTCCCCGTGGTTACCAGGGGGGAAACCAGGGCAGTGACTTCTTCCCGGGGTGAACTGCAACCATTGGCAAAGGCCTCCACATAGAACGTCGTGGTCTCGGAGAGGCTCGGTGTGAAGTTCGGGCCGGTAAAGACCAGGGTGCCGCCGGCGGGGGCATCGTACCAGTTCAGGTCCGGGTTGTTCCCGGAGCCTCCCGGGATGCTGCCCGCGGCAGTAAGGGTTACCGTGCCCGGCCCGCATCGCTCATCCCCGGAAAAACTGTCGATTACCGGGGTGGAATTCCTCACGATGGTGATGGTGAATAACGGACTGGCGCAATTGTTGGCCGAGTCGTAATAAAAAGCGTAATAGGTCCCGGCTACCGGGTTGTCGATTTGCTGTTGGTTCAGGTGGTTGGAAACCACGAGCGGATCCGGGTTCTGGCTGAAGGTCAGCACCGTGTTCGTCGGTGGGTTGCTGACGACAAAATCGGTCAGGGGCGGGATGATATCCCCCGTACAGAAGGTGGTATCCTCGTCGGAGGCTGGTTCAGGGGCCACATCGCCCGCATCGCACTGGTCGTCGTTCTGGATGGTCCCTACCCCCGTAACGTCCCCCGGCTCCGCATTGTCGATATTGTTGATCTCTACCGAAAACGTCTCCGCCGGTTCCAGATCCGTATCCCCGTTGACCGTGACGCTGATGGTCGTGCTGGTTTCGCCTGCGGCGATGCTCCCGCTCCCGTTGCTGACGCTGACATAGTCTTCTCCAGGGGTTGCCGGGTTGGCCCCGCTCGGAAACGTGTCGTATTCAAAGTCGATCTGCTGCAGGGCCACGGCCCCGTCGTCAACAGTCACGGTAAAAATGAAATTTGTGGTCCCGGAATTCCCTTCATTCTGGGTGACGTCCCCGATACTGATGCGGTTCACATCGTCATTCAGGATGGTCCCGGTTCCCGTGCCCTGGGCGATAAACCCGCCCTGGGGGTTGCTGAGCACCACGGTAAATGTCTCGTTCTGCTCGGCCTTCTCGTCCCCAAGGACCGTTACGGGGATATTCACGCTCGACTGGCCGGCGGGCAACGTCCCGCCGATATTGGTCAGCCCCTGGTAGTCCCCGTCGGCCACGGTGGCCGTCCCGTCCTGGGTGCTATAACTGAAGTCGATGTCCTGCAGCGCATTGCCGCCTCCGGAAATACTCACCTGGAAGGTAAAAGTGATATTGCCCGAATCTCCTTCATCCCTCGATACATTGTTGATTACCAGCCCCTGCTGGTCGTCGTTCTGGATGGTCCCCACTCCGACGTCGTTTGCTCCAATAGCCGCCCCGGCCGAAGGCTGGTCGATTTCCACATCGAACGTTTCATCGGGTTCCGCCTGGTCATCTGCCACCACGCTTACCGGAACCACAACGCTGTTCTGTCCTGCCGGGATTGTAAACGTCTGGTTCTGGATCCGGGCGTAATCGGAGGGTTCATCTGCAGAACCATCCCTGGTATTCACCCGGAAGCTCAGGTCCTGCAGCGCGTTTCCGCCACCGACAATGGAGACGGAGAAATTAAAGGCCGTGGTGCCGCCGCCCGACCCCTCGGCCTGGCTTACATTGTTAATTTGAAGTTCCTGGTTATCGTCGTTCAGGATCGTATAGGTAGTGGACGTCGTGGACCCGAGGGTGGCGTCGCCGGTGGGGGCACTCAGGCCCAGGACGATGGTTTCCGAAGGTTCCGGCGTAGCGTCGTTGACGATGGAAAGCGTGGGGATCGGGATATCCGTGGCCGTTGTCCCGTCGTACACCCCTGCGGGGATGTTCACCACCTGGGGGGAGGAAAAGTTGTAATCGATTCCCCCGCCGTTGGCCGTGCCGCCCGTGGCCGTTACCGTAACCGTGGTCGTCGCGGTCACCGTCCCGGTTACAAAGAGGGTGGGCAGGTTGGCCCCTGTATTTTCGTTTCCTGAAGAGGAAGGCGCGGAGAAATTTACAACCACCGTATCGTCGTCCAAAATAGTCCCGGTAGCCGACGAAGGCGTCCCGAGGCTTACCCCGTTGGTGGGCCCTGAGAGGGTAACGGTAAAGGTCTCATCCGCCTCCACAATGGCGTCGTTGTTCAGCGGCACGCTGATGGTTTCCGTTTCCCCGGCCGTCCCGGCAAAATCCAGGGTGCCCGGGTTTCCGGTGTAATCCACCCCGCCTCCCGAGGCCGTCCCGGGCGTAAAGGAGTAATTGACCGACGTACCCCCCTGCACGGCATTGTCCAGGGTCACGGTGAATTCCAATGGGCCCGTACTCTCTCCTTCCGAAGCATCGGCTATACTCACGGAGGCCGCATCGTCGTTCTGTATGGTCCCGGTTGCAGTCGGGGTGGCCCCTGTCCTCCCGTTACTGACATTGCTGATGGTGCCGGTAAAATTTTCATCGGGTTCCAGGGTGGTGTCGCCGTTGACCGAAACGGTCACGGTGGTGCTATTGGAGCCTTGTAAAATCGTCCCGCCGCCCCCGCTGACCGCTGTATAGTCGCCGCTCCCCGCGGTTGCCGTACCGTCGGCAGTATCAAAACTAAATCCGATATCCTCAAATGCCGCACCCCCGCCGTCGACACTAACCGTAAAACTAAAACTGGTATTGCCCGCATTGCCCTCGGCCTGGGACAGGTTGGAAATGCTGATGGCCTGGTCGTCGTCCAGGATGGTACCAATGGCTGTATCGTCCGAGATGGTTCCGGCACTCGGGTTACTGATCACAACGGTAAAGGTTTCAGAAGGTTCCGGAACCAAATCCGGAGTTATCGGAATACTGATGGTTGTATTGTTGGGGATAAATGCGATACTGCCAGTGCCCCCGGAGACACCGGTGAAATCGGAACCATCGATAGCAGTACCGGAGAAGGTATCATACTGAAAGGTAACACTCGTAAATGCAACTGAGTTGTTAACAGTAAATACCAGATTGGTCCCACCGCCACTTCCTTCTACCACCTGCGCATCGCTGATGGACAGGTTCTGCCCAATGGCGCTGACACCTGTAAATAACATGAATGCCGCCCACAGGAAGTTCCTGCCAGGCAACCGGAAGGCGGGGGACATATCGGGAAGACGTATATTCATAGCGTCCGCTTGCGTTAAGCGTCTGGTGTTCAGGCTACAGCCCATGGCTGCAGGGGCTTTAAGGTTGGGGACCAATATTACTAAAAAAAGGGGTGCCCCCCCAATTTAGCGGTCGAAATAACCCATTTTCGGGTTGAATACGACCTCAACCCGGAAGTTGGGCGGATTCAGCCGCAACACCGGACTCGATCTTTTTGACCAGGCCCTGCAGGACCTTGCCCGGGCCTACCTCAATAAATTCGGTGGCCCCGTCGGCCACCATTTGCCGTACACTCTGGGTCCACCGTACCGGGGCCGTCAGCTGGGCAATCAGGTTGTGCCGGATGGCATCGATGTCGGTGACCGCAGACGCGGTGACATTCTGGTAGATCGGACAGGAAGGTTCAGAGAATTTGGCCTTGGTGATGGCTTGTGCAAGCTCTTCCCGTGCCGGCTCCATCAAGGGGGAGTGGAAGGCACCTCCCACCGGCAGGATCAGGGCACGGCGGGCCCCGGCTTCCTTGAGCTGCTCACAGGCAGCCTCCACAGCCGCGACTTCGCCGGAAATCACCAGCTGTCCGGGGCAGTTGTAGTTGGCTGCCACCACAGTGCCGTCCACCCTGGCGCATACCTCCTCTACAACTGCATCTTCCAGCCCGAGGACCGCGGCCATCGTACTCTGCTGGGCCTCGCAGGCCTTCTGCATGGCCCGGGCGCGCTGGGAAACCAGTTTCAACCCCTCTTCAAAAGACAGCGTGTTATTGGCAACCAGGGCAGAAAATTCCCCGAGGGAATGCCCGGCTACCATGTCGGGGGCAAAGGAATCCCCGAGTACGCGGCTGAGGATGACGGAATGCAGGAAAATTGCAGGTTGGGTGACCTCGGTTTTCTTCAGGTCCTCCGCCGACCCGTTGAACATCACCTCGGTGATTGAAAACCCGAGTATATCATTGGCTTGTTCAAAAAGTACCTGGGCCTGGGGGAACTTGTCGTAAAGGTCTTTACCCATTCCGGAAAACTGGGCGCCCTGCCCGGGAAATACATATGCTTTCATAATACTGGCTGTTCAGTTGCCACAAATGTAAGCATTTTTCATACCCCGCTTTGCCGGCCCGCCACTTCGGGCCGCCGGGAATTTTCCTGCCGGAGCCAGTTATAGCAGGCGCCTGCCGAAGCCGGGTTTAGCGTGCGCCATCCAGGGTCGCTAGGCCGTCAGACGAAGCGTATCCCCTGTTTCGCGCAGATTTCGGCCACCTTCGCCAGGTCGGGCGGGCCTTCCGGCAATGCGGCCAGCTCGTAGAACATGTCTTCGATCCCGGACGGGAAGGCACTGGTGATCATTTTGGCCTTCGCGGTACCCACCACTTTCCAGGCATGCGGGATATTCCGGGGGGCAAAGGCCATATCCCCCGCCTTCAGGACGCTTACCTCCCCGTCTACCATAATCTCGACTTCCCCTTGGACTACCCGGAAAATCTCATCTTCCCGGGTGTGGATATGGGGCGGGATTCCAGCCCCGGGCGGGACATTGTCCACCCATTCCGTGATCTGGCCTCCGGTATCGGCACCAACCAGTTTGTGGGTTTGGATGTCCCCGATAACATTGTGCACGTTTCCGTCGGCATCCCGCACCAGTTTCGGTTCCAGCTCGTTGCCGGAGGCCATAAAGGCACGGGTACGCGCCGCCACTCCGCTTACGGGAACCAGGGCCATCCCCAGGCCCGCCCCGGCGGTTTTCATAAATTTTTTGCGATTCATCTTGATTGCTTTTTGGCAAGTTACCCAGCGGAAGCCTGGCAAATCCTTGAAAATCGCGGTAAAACCCCCGGCATATCCGAAGTATTAGCTCCTGCGGATCATCGTAGGGGTCATCCCGGTGTGTTTTTTCAGGAAAAAGCCGAAATAATCCGGGGAGGAGAAACCGAGTTCATAGGAGATTTCCTTGATGGCTTTATCGGAGAATTTCAATAAATGGCGGGAGCGCATAATGCGTTGTTCGTCAATCAGGCTCTTGGCATTTACCCCGAGGACTTCGTTGACGCATTCGTTCAGGTATTTATCGCTGATGTTGAGCAGGTCGGCGTAATCCCGGACTTCGTGGCAGGTTTCGAAACGCTGGTAAATCAGTTTCTTGAACCGAAGGACGATGTTTTTTTTGGAATTCCTTTCGGCCGCTACCGACCGCACATTGCACTGGCCGTCCAGATAGATAAAAAACGTGTTCAGCAGGGATAAGATGGCCTCGTCCCGGTGGTTCAGGTGCGAACCGGCCAGTTCGTCGAGCATCTCCAGCAAATCCTAGATGCGGCGGGCAATGCCGGGTGCCGGGTTTACCCGGGGAATCTCGTTCCCGGCCAGCAGCCGGACCTCGTTGATATGGAGCCGGCTCATGCGCGGGTCGTTCATTAACCGGTAGGGGATATAGAGTACGTATCCCGGGTTGGTATTTCCCGCGCCAGGGTCCAGGCACCAGTGGGTGGAATCGCTTAAGAAAAACAGCGAATTTCCCACCGATTCCTCGAGGTATTCCCCGATGCGCAGGCTGGGGATTTCATCCTGAATCCAGCAAACGGCATAGTACCCTTCTTCCGGGCCCAGGTTTTTTCTCCCGGAAATCGGCACGATCCGGACGGAAGATGTATTTGCGATAACGGATTCGGATTTCATAACGCAGTACGGTTGGCAGGGCCTAACAGGGCGGCCCGCAGGTCCAAGATAACAAAACCCGGGGAACCCACCCCTAGTCTTCCGGGCTTCCTTCCCGGAACCAACCGGAATAGCGGGTATAAGCCTTTGCGATCCGTTCGATCTCCCCGGTGCGCAGTTCCGGGCGAACCTCCCCGATTTTCCGGGCCGGGACCCCGGCGTAGATGGACCCCTCCGGGATCACCGTGCCCTGGGGGACCACGGCTCCGGCCGCTATGATACTGTAAGACCCCACATCGCAATGGTCCATCAGGATACTGCCCATACCGACGAGAACATTATCCCGAACGGTACATCCGTGGACAATCGCATTGTGACCAATGGATACGTTGTTCCCGATGCGCGTGGCTGCTTTTTCAAAGGTGCAGTGGATGACGGCCCCATCCTGCACGTTTACCTGGTCGCCCATCCGGATGGTATTCACATCCCCGCGGACCACCGCGTGGAACCAGACGCTGCAACGGTCTCCCATCTCCACATCTCCAACAACCACGGCCGTCTCGGCCAGGAAGCAATCCGCCCCGAATACGGGGGCCTTTCCCCTTACAGGTTTTACAAGACTCATAGTGTTGATTTATCCCGGGAAAATCTGTACCCGGGGTCTGCCCGAATTTACGCTTATTCAAAAAAACTGAGCAATTGTTTCTTTCGGGAGGGCGCCACAGCTACTTCTTTCCCGGAAGACAGCACCACGCTCCCCCCCTTCCCCTTCCGGTAACGGACAATTTCCGCCACGTTCACCAAATAGGATTTATGCACCCGGGCAAACGCGTGTTCCCGGAGGGTTTCCTCAAAATATTTCAGGGTTTTGCTCACCAGGATCTTTCCGCTTTTGAGATAGATTTCCGTGTAATTGTCATCCGCCTGGCAATACAGGATATCCGCAACCTCCAGGACCTGGAATCCGTCGAGCTGTGGGATGGTAATCTTGCCGGACACCGCCTGTACCCCTTGTAATACCCGGTTGTCCAGGCGTTCTTCCCGGCTTTTGATATCGCGCACATAATCCACAGCTGCCACCAGGGCATCGATGGATATCGGCTTCATCAGGTAATAGGCTGCGTGACTGTTGAGCGCATCCATGGCGTATTGCTGGTAGGCGGTTACGAAGACGGTTTCAAAACTGCGTTCCGGGAGTTGTTCCAGCAGGTCAAAAGCATTGCCAAAGGGCATCTCCACATCCAGGAAAACCAGGTCCGGCTTTTTGGAGCGGATAAGCTCCAGGCCGGCCTCAATGTTGGCGCCTTCGCCCAGCACTTCCACATTTTCACAATATTTGCCCAGATAGGCCCGCAGTATTTCGCGGCTCTGCGCCTCGTCGTCGATCAGTACGGCCCGTAATTCCATATTATTTGCTTCTCAGGTTGAGAACCACCCGCGTCCCGCTGCCGTCCGGGTTCAGGTCGTATACGGAGACTGCAATCCGGTCGCCGTACATCTGGTTCAATATTTCGATTCGCCGGCGGATGTTCCCCATTCCCCGGGACTTTTGCCGCTGCTGGTTTTTGGTTTTCAGGGCGGCCGAGCGCTTGCGACCCACCCCGTTGTCGGAAATGGAAATGCTGATGGTCCGGGGGCCGATCGGTCGCACCTCCACCTTCAGAAAGCCCTTTTCCTCCTTGTATCGGAGGCCGTGCCAAACCGCATTTTCCAGGTAGGGCTGCAGGAGCATGGGCGGGATGTGGTAGGCTTCCACATCCACCTCCGGGGCCACCTCAATTTGGTAGTCGAACTTATCCGGAAACCGGTCGTGTTCGAGCTTCAGGTAGAGCTCCAGCAGTTCCAGCTCTTCGCTCAGGGGGATAAAATCCTTTTCCGAATGCTCCAGGACGGTCCGCATGAGCAGGGAAAAGTCGCTCAGGTAGCGATTGGCACTCCGCTCGTCATTGCGAGCGATAAAGTTGTTGACCGAATTCAGGGCATTGAAAATAAAATGGGGGTTCATCTGCGACCGGAGGCCTTTCAGGGCCAGCAGGTGGTTGGCGAGCTCCTTTTGCCGGTTGCTGCGGTAGTAGAAAAATGCGGCCAGGCCGGTAAGCAGCAAGCCTAAGACCAGCGAGTAAATAATATACTTCTGCCGTTTATTGACCTCCCCGGTGAGGCGTTGCTCTGCCAGGGCCAGGTCGTATTTGCTCTGAGACAGCTCCCGCTCCTGTTCCAGGGTACGGATCCGGCTTTGGCTGCTGGCCATTTCCCGGCTAAACCGCGCCGCCTGCTCGAGTTCCTGTTCCTTGCGCGTATAGAGGGTGTCCACCAGGGCGACATATTGCTGGTACAATTCCAGGGCCCGTTTGTAGTCGCCCCGGTTCCGGTACACCTCGGAGAGCCTGCGGGTAGCGTCCTTTTCCACAGCCAGGTCGCCCCGGGAACTCGCCTCTGCCATGCTCTGGGCCAGGAAGGGGATGGCTTCCTCCTGTTTATCCTGGGCCAGATACGCCTGGCCGATCTTGAAGTTGACGCCCTGGGGGGTGATGGAATCCGGTGCGGGTGCCTCCCGGCCCGGCGGCAGGTTGCGCAATTGCTCCAGGCTTTGCTTCCGCAGGGCAATCTCCTCGGGGTACCGGCTGCGCTTGCTGTAGAAATCGGCCACTTTTTCGCTTTCCCTCAAGGCGCGGGCCGGGTTTTGCTCCCGGGCCTGCCGCAGGGAATTCCCGTAGTAGGCTTCGGCTTCCTGGGTCCGGTTGGCCTGGTCAAAAGCTTCGGCAATTTTTGAGTTCAGGTCGGGTACCCGGGCGGCCATTTGGTTTTTATCGGCAATCGTCAGCGCGTACTCGTAAAAGGATACAGCCGTGTTCACCCGGTCGAGCCCCCTGTGGGCATCGCCCATTATTTCGTGCAGGTCCGCCAACTGGTCCGGGGTCCACCCCGGCCGGCCCCTTTCCGGATCCAGCAGGTCCAGGGCGGCCTGGTATTCCCCTCCCAGGACATACGCCCTGCCCAGCAACAGGGTGGTCCGCATGGACGGGGCCGTTTCAATCGACTCCCGGTAACTGTTGACTGCCAGGTCGTATTGCCGGTGGAACTGGTAAATCTCCCCGAGCTTCGTCAGGGACCGTGCGAGTTCCCGACGGTTGCTCCGGTTTCCCAGTATTTCGATGGAACGGGTAACAAAATCAAGGCTTTTGCGAATATCCCCGGCCATGTAAGCTTCGGCGGAATCCAGCAGGCTTCGGTGCAGGGCGCCCAGGTTTTCTCCTGAGGCGTCCCGGTCTCCGGCGGTTGAGCGGCCCGCAGGTTGACCGGCCTCCTCCAGCACCTCGTTATGGGCGGGACGCAGGGAGTCCTGCTGCGCCGCCGCTGGCATGGCGAGCATCAGGCAAATCGCGAAGAAAAGGTTCCGGCCCATGGCTTAAATACGTTAAACTTAGTCCATTTCCCCCAGTTGGTAAAACGCGTTTCCCCGCCTTATCCCCGGAAGGAAGCGCCATTTCGCGGCTTGGCTAAAACGCCTGGCCCGTTACCTAATCAAAAGGCGTGCCTGGCTCATTCCCGCTGGCAGGTTTAAAAAGTTGCCCCTAGTTTGTGCGGAAAATCAATAAAACAAATCCGCTATGAAACAGCCTCTGAGAGATACCCACAGGCCCCGCCTCACACCTACCCAAAACCGTTTCCGCTTCCGGCTTCTATCCATCCTGGCGCTGCTGCTGCTGGGGGGCATCCTGCCGGGGGGCAAAATACTGGCCGCCCCCCCGGAAAAAAACCCCGGGACGCGCGTCCAGATTGCCCTGCTGCTCGATACGAGCAACAGCATGGACGGGTTGATCGACCAGGCGAAGGCGACCCTTTGGGACCTGGTCAACGAATTCAGTTATGTGCGCTGCCGGGAAAACCGGGTCCCGGACCTGGAAATTGCCCTGTATGAATACGGCAATGACGGCCTTTCCCCCCGGGAGGGCTTTATCCGCCAGGTCCTCCCGTTCAGCAGCGATCTGGATGAAATTTCCGGGAAACTCTTTTCCCTTCGGACAAACGGCGGGGAGGAATTCTGCGGGCAGGTCATCCAGAGCGCTGTAAAGCAGCTCCGGTGGAGCCGGGATGCCCGCGACCTGAAATTTATTTTTATCGCCGGGAACGAACCCTTCAACCAGGGGCGAACGCCCTATGAATCCGTCATCCGGGATGCCGCCGAAAAGGACGTGGTGGTCAATACGATCTTCTGCGGGGACTACCGGCTGGGTGTAAACACGCTCTGGGCCGACGGGGCCCGACTGGGACAGGGGGATTATACAGCCATCGACCACAACCGGGCCATCGTCCATGTGGCAACCCCCTATGACGACCGCATCATCCAGCTAAACAAACGGCTCAACAAGACATACGTTGCGTATGGGGCACTCGGGGCGACCAGGAAACAAACCCAGGGCGAACAGGATGCGAATGCAGCAGAAATGGAAGAAGCCGTGATGGTGGAACGGGCCGTCTCCAAGAGCTCGTCGTTTTACCGGAATGAAAGCTGGGACCTGGTGGATGCCTACCAAGCGCGCAAACTCAACCTGGAGGAACTCAACCGGAAATCGCTGCCCGGCCACCTCCGGGAATTGGATACCGACGGGCTCCGGGATTACCTGGAGAAGCAACAGGAAGAACGGGCAGAAATCCAGGAGGCGATCCGCCAGGCGGACGCCCGGCGAAAAGCGTATCTGGCGAAGCATCAGACAGATTCGGCCGAAGGCCTGCAGGGGGCCCTCCTGGAGGCCGTGCGTAAACAGGCCCGGCGCAAGGCCTATACCTGGGTGCAATAAGCTTGTTGGAAGGTGTGGTAGGGAAACTCCCGGCGGGCCGCTTACAGGCCGGCCGGGTGTTTCATTTAAAACAGTGGATATGGGAATCCGGCCGAAGTGCGTAAATTACCCGCAACAACAAACCGGCCATCCTGCTGTCTCCAATCACAAAGCGTAAAATTTCGCGGGTCCTGCCCTTTGGGGTGATCTGGCTGGTGCTGGGCTGGTTTGTGCTTTTTATCCAGGAAACGGCCACCCGGAGCGAAAACCTGAACCCCGATTCTACCATCACCCTGACGCCGGCGGTTTTTGCATTCGCAAGTCTTGCAGTGGCCCTAATCGGGTTCCTGGTTGGAATCCTGGAGGTATTCTGGTTAGGCAACCGGTTCCGTTCCCGGAGTTTTTCCCGTAAACTCCTCTACAAACTGGCCTTTTACAGTTGTTTCATGCTGTTGGTCATCCTGATCGCCTACCCCCTGGCGGCAGCCCTGGAATTGGGGGCCTCTCCACTCAACGAGGCCGTCATGGAGAAATTCTGGAACTTCCTGAGCAGCGTGGAGTTCCTCAGTACCATGGTGGCCATCGCTTTCAGCCTTTTCCTGAGTCTGTTTTATTCGGAGATCAGCGACAACATCGGCCATGGGGTGCTGATGAATTTTTTTACCGGTAAATACCACCAACCCCGGGAGGAGTACCGAATTTTCCTTTTTTCGGATATGAAATCCTCCACGTCTGTAGCGGAATCCCTCGGCCACGCGCGGTACTTTGAATTCCTCCGGGCCTATTACTCGGATTTTTCGGATGCAATCGTGCGCCATTCCGGCGAAGTCTACCAGTATGTGGGGGACGAGGTGATCGTATCCTTTACCCACGCCAACGGGGTTCGCGGGGCCAACTGCATCCGGTGTTTCTTTGCCATGCAGGCAGCCCTTGACAAAAATGCGCAGTGGTATATGGACACCTTTGGCATCGTCCCGGAATTTAAGGCGGCCCTGCACGTGGGCCGGGTAACCACCGGAGAAATCGGGGCGCTCAAAAAGGCAATTTTCTTTACGGGCGATGTGCTCAATACCACGGCCCGGATGCAAGCACTGTGCAACTCCTACGGGGTAAAAGTCCTGATTTCCGGTGAATTGCTGGGCGATTTGCCCCTGGATGGCCGGTATACCGTTGCCCCCCTGGGCACCCAAGACCTGAAGGGCCGTGAGAAGCCCGTCGACCTGTTTACAGTCTCCCCTGCGGCGGAAATGTAGTAATGCTGCGTAAAGTCGCGGGCACTTGCGTTGCGGAACACCGGCCAGGGCCTTTACAGCCGGCCGCAATAGCAAACGAACTCTAATCTGCCGAAGGGCAGGAACCCGGGAAGGATGCGTCCATGAGGGCGAGCGAAAAGGGACTGGCCAAGGCGCGCGCCGCGAAGTTTCCGCAGGCGTAGCAGCGCTACGTCGAGGACAGCTTGCGTTGCGGAACACCGGCCAGGGCCTTTACAGCCGGCCGCAATAGCAAACGA
>NZ_CEXZKX010000003.1:0-139350 GCF_982776155.1 Robiginitalea sp. | reverse complement strand
GACAGCTTGCGTTGCGGAACACCGGCCAGGGCCTTTACAGCCGGCCGCAATAGCATCCTTCCCGGGTTCCTGCCCTAATAATTCGCCGCCGGGCAATAGCAGTCAAAGCGGTCTTCGCGCTCCGGGCCGAAGTCGTAGCCGAGGGTGATCTGGTGGAAACCGCCGCTGTCCAGGCGGATATCGCCGGACTGGTAGGAGTAGTTATACGAAAACATGAAGCGGTTGACGTTTACCCCGATTATGGGCGTAAACAACTGCAACCGCTGTTCGCCGAACTGACCGTCCTGAACGTATTGGGCCCCGTCAAAGCTCCGGCGGTAGGAAAGACCGCCCCAGAGCGTGCCGAAGCCTACGTCCTTGTATGCCTTGGCATTGATGTCGATGGCCTTCTCGTTGGTAAATTCGGTGATCTGAAGCATCGTGGAAGGTTCGAACCGCCATTCTCCCCGTCCGAAAATGTAGCCGACGGAGAACAGGTAACGCCTCAGGTTATCGATTACCGGCACGTTGTCCGGGTCGGCCCGGCCAATGCGGTAGAGTTCCCGTTCCGTTTCGAGCAAATTCAGGATGGAAACGTGGGCGTAGAACTCCTGGTAGGAATAGGACATCCCGAGGTCCAGATTGAAATAGGTGGCGCTGATCTTGGAACCGGTTACCGCCGGGTCCGGTACTACGGACCGGAATTCGGTCTCGTCCAGGCTGCTTTGCAGGATGGTCGGACTGATGCCGAAAGACAGTTGGTTCAGGATACGGACATCGCCGCCAAAAGGCAGGTGGTGCGCATAGGTCAGCTTCAGCCCGGTTTGGGAGTGATACCCGTTGGCGTCGTTAAACAGGATGGCCCCCAGGCCGCTCCGGCTGTCCCGGATCCGATAGTGGGCATTGAGCGTTTGCATATTCGGCGCCTCGTCCACGCTGAACCACTGCTGCCTGGCGGTCAGGCGGATTTTACCCCCCTGGCCAATCCCCGCCATGGATGGGTGTACCAGGTAGTAGTTATCGGAGAGGTAATCAAAATACACCGGGATGCCTTCCTGGGCCGAGAGCGGGCTGGCCGCAGCAGCCAGGCAGGCGATTGTACATAGCAGGAGGTTTCTCATCAAATGGGACTGGGGCCGTGGTTTAAATGCCTTTAAATATACTGTATAACGGTATAAACCCCCTATTATTATGTAAGGGAGTCCGGCCGAAATACCGTAATTTTGCAGAAATTCAACACGATGGAAGAATATATCATCACCCTGAAGGAGACCAACAATCCGGCCATCCTCAAATTCGAGGCCAACCAGCCGCTGGTAACCAAGGGGAGCTATGAATACAAAAATATCGACGAGGCCAAGGATTCGCCCCTGGCCCAGCAATTGTTCTACCTGCCGTTTATCAAGACGGTCTATATCTCCGGGAATTTCGTCGCCATGGAGCGTTTTGACATCGTTACCTGGGACGATGTGAAGCAAGAGGTGGCCCAGCAACTCGTGGAGTACCTCAATGCGGGCGAACCCGTGGTTGACGAACCCGAACAGGCTGGAAGGGTGGCAGTAACCGTATATGCCGAAGTCACGCCCAACCCGGCAGTGATGAAGTACGTCGCCAACAAACAACTCGTCCCGGACGTATTTGAATTCAAGGATATCGACCAGGCGCGGCATTCCCCCCTGGCGCAAAAACTCTTCGGATTCCCGTTTGTCAAGGAGGTCTTCATGGACCACAACTATATCTCGGTAACCAAATACGAGGTGGCCGAATGGGAGGATGTCAGCATGGAGCTCCGGGAATTTATCCGGGAGTACCTGGCCGCCGGAGGAGAAGTCCTGGAACCTGGGGCAAGCGCTGAAAAATCGCAAATTGCCGGCGTGCCGGAAGGGAATTTGGAACAAATGGACCCGATATCCCAGGAAATTGCCGGCATCCTGGAGGAATACGTCAAGCCAGCCGTTGCCAGCGACGGGGGAAACATCGTTTTCCAGTCGTACGAGGCGGAAAGCAAAACGGTACACGTCATCCTGCAAGGGGCCTGCAGCGGCTGCCCGTCTTCGACCTTTACCCTGAAAAACGGCATACAGACCATGTTGCAGAACATGATGGGCGACCGGGTCAACGAAGTCGTTGCGATCAATGGTTAGGGCATTTGGGCTTTGTCAGTACGGCCATTAATTCGTACTTTAAGGGAGAACCTTAAATTGGAAATTATGGCAGTTTTAAAAGTTATAGAAGTATTGGCAAATTCCGACAAGAGCTGGGAAGACGCCGCCGAAAAAGCCCTGGCCCAGGCATCCAAATCCGTGGACCATATCCGCTCGATTTATATCAACGAGCAAAGTTGCACGGTGAAAGACGGCAAGATCGCCAGCTACCGGGTCAACACGAAAATTACCTTCGAGGTAAAGTAAAACACCGGATTCCCGGATAAAAAGGCGCCCCCGGACCCGGGGGCGCCTTTTTGGTTCCCGTCCCACCCCGGAACCCTAGGGGTCTGCGGAACCCCGGGAAAAACCCGGAAAACACGGAAGGCCCCCTGCAAATAAAAGTCCCAGCCATGGAAAAGACCCCAAACGACCTGATTCACGAAACGAGCCCGTACCTGCAGCAACACGCCTACAACCCGGTTCATTGGGTGCCGTGGACGGAAGCCAACCTCCAACGGGCGGCCGAGGAAAACAAACCGCTGCTGATCAGTATCGGCTACGCGGCCTGCCACTGGTGCCACGTTATGGAGCACGAGTGTTTCGAGGACCCCGAGGTGGCCGAGGTAATGAATACGCTCTTTATCCCGATCAAGGTAGACCGGGAAGAACGGCCCGACGTGGACCAGGTGTACATGGATGCCCTGCAACTGATGACCGGGTCGGGGGGCTGGCCGCTGAATGTGGCCGCCTTACCGGACGGGAAACCTTTCTGGGGCGCCACCTACCTCCCCAGGGACCGCTGGCTGCAGGCACTGGTTCAGCTGGGCCGGCTCTACCGGGAAGACCCCGACCGCATCAGGGAATACGCCGACGACCTCACCTCGGCCGTCGCCCGCATCAACCTGCCCGAATCCGACCCAAATGCCGCCCTGCCCGGACACGGGGAAATCTCCGGCTGGATCGACTCCATGAAGCCGCGGTTTGACGGGGAATACGGGGGGATGCAGGGCGCCCCGAAATTCATGATGCCCGCTGCCCTGAACCTGTTCCTGCACCAGGAATCCCTCCACCCGGACCCAACCCTGGAGATGCATGTCAACCAAACGCTGACTGCCATGGCCTTTGGCGGTCTTTTCGACCAGGTTGGCGGCGGGTTTTCCCGGTATTCCGTGGATGCCCGCTGGCACGTCCCGCATTTCGAAAAAATGGCCTACGACAATGCCCAGCTCCTGAGCCTCTACGCCCGCGCCTTTGCCCGTTACGGGGATCCGCTCTACCGGGAGGTCGTATCGCGGACCACGGAATTCCTCCTCCGTGACCTGGCGCATCCCGACGGCTGCTTCTATTCCTCCCTGGATGCAGACAGCAGGAACCGGGACGGCAACCTGGAAGAAGGCGCCTATTACACCTGGCGCGAACCGGAGCTCCGCGAGGCCCTGGGCGGGGACTATGAATTATTTGCCGCAGCCTACAGCATCGATACATTCGGTTATTGGGAAGATGGGAAATACGTCCTGATCCGACGGGAAGCAGACGCCGACCTGGCCGGCCGGCTCGGGCTTCCCGAACCGGAATTGCGGGAACGGCTGCAATCGTGCAGGGACCGGTTGTTGCGCCTTCGGGACAAACGGGATGCGCCCCGGCTGGACGACAAAGTCCTCACCTCCTGGAACGGTTTGTTGCTCTCCGGCCTGGCGGATGCCTGGCGGTATTGCGGCCTGGAAAAGGCCCGGGATGCGGCCGGCAAACTGGCCAATTACCTGGACGGGGAGGTAACCCGGAAGGACGGCAGCGTCCCCCACAGCACGAAGGGCGGATCCGGGGGCGGCCACGGGTTCCTGGAGGACTACGCCTGCCTGGCAGCCGGGTATATCTCCTGGGCTGAGGCCACAGGCGAAAACACCTGGATGGACCGGGCACGGAACCTGTGCACTTATGCCCTGCAATATTTTGGCCTGCCCGGGGAACCCCTGTTGTACTTTAATTCCTCTTTGGATCCGGCCCTTATTCGGCGCAGCCTGGAAACGGCAGATAATGTCATCCCGGCATCGAACTCCATTATGGCGAAAAACCTGTTTGTCCTGGGATCCTATTTCGGGGATGCCCAATGGATCACCCGGTCGCGGGAAATGCTTACCGCCATGGTCCCTTCTATAGGCAAATACCCCGGACAGTACACCAACTGGATGCAATTGGCCCTGTGGATGTCCGTCCCGTTTTACGAAGTGGCCGTGTGCGGGCCCGATGCCATGGAGCAGTCGGCCACCCTGCGCAGAAACTACCTGCCTCAATGCCTGTTGGCCCTCTCCGGGGAAGCTTCCGACCTGCCGCTGTTCCGGGGCCGCTTCAACCCGCCGAAAACCCGGATCTTTATTTGCCGGGAAGGCAGCTGCAAGCAACCGCTGGAAGACAGCGGAAAGGCCCTGGAACTACTCCGCACTTACGCGTCCGATTAACAGAAATTTAAGGCTTTAAAGTTGCCTGAAGCCTTCAAATTCCGTACTATTCCCCGGAAAAATCAGATCGTTTACCAACATCAACTTTTATCAAAATATGGAACAATTCGGAGATTATCAGGAACACATCGAACAGGGAGTCGAATGGTTCTGGAATTTCTTGCCCAGCCTGGTAACGGCCATCCTTACGCTGGTCGTCGGGTTATGGGTTATCAGCTTTATCAATAAAATCGTCCGTCGCTTTTTTGATAAAAAGGACTACGACGAGGCCCTGGAGTCCTTCCTGCAGAGCTTTATCAAAATCGCCCTGAAGCTGTTGCTCTTTGTGCTGGTCATCACCCAGCTCGGGGTGAAGTCGTCTTCGCTGGTAGCCATTGTGGGTGCGGCCGGACTGGCCATTGGCCTGGCCCTGCAGGGGTCCCTGTCGAATTTTGCCGGGGGCGTTTTGATCCTGCTGTTTAAACCGTTCCGGGTGGGGGACTGGATTTCCGCCCAGGGGTTGGACGGCACCGTTAAGGAGATCAATATTTTCACTACCAAGCTGAATACCTTCGGCAACCAACTGGCCATTATCCCCAACGGGAAGCTCTCCAACGACAACATCGTCAATTACAGTGCTGAGGATACGCGCAGGGATAAAATTACCGTGGGCATCGGATACGGCTCCAACATCAAACAGGCCAAAGACCTGTTGCTGGAAATTTGCGGGGAAGACGAACGGATCCTCAAGGACCCCGAGCCGCAGGTTTTCGTCGGGGAACTCGCCGACAGCTCCGTAAACCTCAGCCTGCGATTCTGGGCGAAAAACGAAGACTTCTGGGCAGCGCATTTCCACGTGATGGAAACGCTCAAACTCCGGTTCGACGAGGCCGGTATCGAGATCCCGTTCCCGCAACGGGATATCCATATGATATCCGAGGGCGAATAAGGCGGACAGCAGGCGGCCCGGACTTGCATAAGTCGCTATTTTTTAGTACTTTGTATAGTTAAAGAAGCATACTATGAAAACGATTATAACAACAGCTGCCTGCCTGCTGACACTGATGGCCACGGCCCAGTTCAACGGCAACAAACTCACCCAGTACCACGGCCAGTTCGAGGTGGTCCTTTACGATTTCCCTCCGAACGGTTCCCAGTTCCTGGATGAGATTTACAAAAAAGGGACCATCACCATTGAGAACCCGGACAATACGCTGAAAGAGGAGCGTTTGATGCGCTTCAATGCGTTTACGGGCCAAATGGTGTATCTGGGGCAGAACGGGGAGGAACAAAGCCTGCTTAAGCGGGAAAACATCACCGTGGAACTCGACGGGCTCACCTTTGAGGTCCACCCATACCGGGAAGGGGGAGATATCGACCGGGGGTATTTCATCCCGATGAATCCCGGGCAACAAGTGGTCCTCTACCGGCGTCCTATCAAGCATTACCGGAAGCCGGAAGTTGCCGAACACGGTTACGAGGATACCCGGATGCCTGCCTATTTCGATGCCTCGGAATATTTTATACGGGCGGGCGATGCGCCCATGGAGCCGGTTTCCCTGCGTAAAAACAGCCTGCTGGCCGCCCTGGGTGACCACAAGGACAAACTCAGGGATTTTGTCTCGGAAAACAACCTGAACGTTCGTAAACCCGAAGATGCCCTGCACCTGGTTGTCTACTACAACACGCTGCTTGCGTCTTCTCCGGAATCTACTTTCGCGTCGCGATAAAGTCTTTCAGGTAATAGGGTTCAAAATAGGCCAGGTCCTCGAAAGATCCGGCCTCAAAGGCTGCGTATGCCATGGGCCCCATAAACCGGGCCGAAGGCTGTATCTCCGGCTGGAACCGAAAAACCGGGTCCGAAAGTAGCTCCCGGGCTTTTTCCGCCCCGCTGCCCACAAGGGTCAGGGGTCCCTGGTCTTTATAAGCTGCAAAGGAATCGGGTGTGAGGATTTCCGCCTCGGTTTCCCGGACATATTCCAGTTCAGTATTCAGGACGGCTGAATAGACCTCCATCCTGCGGGCATCCAGCATTGGGATGCTCAACCCCTCTTTAATCCCCGCTGCAGCTGCCAGGACCTTCAGGGTGGGCAGCGCGATGAGCGGGACCTCCAAAGAAAAACACAATCCCTTGGCCGAGGCGACCCCGATACGGAGGCCCGTATACGACCCGGGGCCCTTGCTTACCGCAATGGCATCGAGTGCATCGGCCCCAACCCCGGCCTCGGACAACACCTCCTGTATAAATACATGCAACAATTCCCCGTGGGAATATCCCGGGCTGGGATCTTCCCGCAGAGCGCGGAGTTGCGACCCTTCATACAGGGCCACGGAGCAATTTGTGGAAGCGGTCTCGAGGTTCAGTATCCAGGCCATAGGTTGCAAAGATAGGGCCCCGGCTTTCATTTCGAAAACCGGGGCCCTTCTTTTGTCTCCTAGTAAACCGGGTGGGTTTAATCCAGTGTGATCGGCAGCCCGAAATAGAATTCCAGGACCTTGAGCCGGAAGATATAGTTGTATTTGTTCTGGATCACCGAAGCCTGTGCATCGTCTACCCGGGCCTGGGCCTGCCCGTAGTCAAAGGCATTCATCAACCCCACCTCATAGCGCTCCCGGGCGTATTCCAGGGCGAGTTGGCGGGCTTCCAGGGTTTTTTGGGCAGCCTCGTAGGCTTTGGCAAAACTCTGCACGTCGAGGTAAGCGGTATTGATGTCGTTCTCCAGGGCGAGTTTGTCCTGCTCCAATTGGAGTTCGGCCCGCATCACGTCGATCTTGGCGCGCTTCACGTTGTTCCGGGTACTCCACCCGTTAAAGATGGGTACATCCAGCCGGGCCCCGTAGGAAATCCCATCCAGGATCCATAGCTGGTCGATGAAAGTCGGTGAGAAAAAGGACCCCGGGTTGGCCGGATCCGGTAAGGTGGTATTGCTGGAATACCGGGTATTGTAGTTAAAGAAAGCATTGAGGGAAGGCAAATATGCCCCCCGTGCAATCTTCAGGTCCTGTTCGGCCAATTCCACGTTGGACCGCGAAAAGGCGATGTCGTTCCGGAAAGTCAGCGCCTTGTCAAAAATCACCTTGGGCGAATTGCCCAGGATCTCGGACGGGGGCACCTCGAATTCCTGGTCCGCAATGTCGAAATTTTCGTAATCCGTGATCTGCAGAAGCTGGGCCAGCACGATGCGGGAAAGAAGCACATTGTTCTCCGCATTGACGATCTGCTGTTCCAGGTTGGCGGCCGTTGCCTGGATCTCCAGCAGGTCGCCCCGCGGGAGAACCCCGGCATCTACCTGCTCGCGGATCCGGTTCAGGTCCTGCTCCGTCACGGCATATTGCGCCTGGAAGGCCTTGAGGGATTCCTTGTTGGAGAGCACGTTCAGGTAGGCGTTGGCTACGTTCAGGCGGATGTCGTCCACCAGGTCCTGTAACTGGTACTGGCTGGCAAGGGCATTCATTTTTGCCCGTTGCAACTGGTTGATATTCCTGAGCCCGTCAAAAAGCGTCATGCTCGCAGTGAGGTTGGCACTCGCAGTGGTGATCCCCGCAGTGGTAGGGGCGTTGGTAGACGGATCGATCGTAAAACCTACGTTCCGGCCCACCTGGGTCTGCGCGTTCACAGCAGGGAGCAGGTTCCCGATTGCGTCCGATTTATCGAGCATCGTCCGCTCAAAAGCCAGTTGGAACTGCTGGACGTCCAGGTTGTTTTCGACGGCATAGGTAACGCACTCCTCGAGCGTCCATTCCCGTTTCTGCGCCTGGATTACCCCCGCCGAAAAGGCAAACAGCACAAAGAGTACCCGCAGGACGCGTGAAGGTCTTATTGATTTAAAGGTGTTCATTTTTTGAATTTTGATGAATTAGCTCTCGTCGGAACTCATGGGCTCCGTCTTGTTCCAGATTTTTATTTCGTCTTCCTCGGTAACCCCGGAAAGCACTTCCACGAATATCCCGTCGGAAATACCCGTTTCAATGTCCCGGCGCTCGTACTCGTTCTCGCCGGTTTTGACTTCCACGTAGGGTTTCTCCGTTTCGTTGTCGAATTGCAGCCAGGCTTCCTTAACGGCCAGGACGCTGTCCTTCTGGGAGAGAACCAGGGAGGCGTTGGCGCTATAGCCCGCACGGATAAAGTGGGCGGAATCCAGGGAGACACTCCCCTCGATGCGGAACTGAACGGCTCCTTCCTCCTCCACCCCTTTGGGGGCAATAAATTGCAGGTCGGCTTCGAATTCCTGGTCCTGGATGGCCCCGAGGGTAATCTTCAGGGGCATCCCGATCTCCAGTTTACCGACCTCCGCTTCGTCTACCTGTCCTTCAAAAATCATCTGGCCCAGATCTGCAATCGTGGCGATGGTGGTACCGTCGTTGAAGTTGTTGGACTGGATTACCTGGTCGCCCTCTTCAACGGGGATTTCCAAAATGGTCCCGGTTACCGTGGCGCGGATATTTGTGTTGGCGCTGGAAGAGCCCCCGGCCGAACCGCGGCGGATGATCTGGTAGTCTGCCCGGGCGTTTTCGACTTCCTGCTTGGCCTGTTCGTAGGTAGTCTGGATGTCGTTGAACTGCTGGTTGGAAATAACCCCCCGGTCAAACAGCGTTTTGTTCCGGTTGTACTCTATTTCAGCGTTCCCCAGGGCGATCTCGGCATTGCGAACCCGGCCCTGGGCCTGGTTGAGCGACTGCTCGTTGGGCACCACCTTGATCACCGCAATCAGGTCGCCGGCATTTACTTTGGCGCCTTCTTCGAGGTAGATCTTGTCGATAATCCCGGAAATCTGCGGTTTGATGTCCACTTCTTCCTTCGGGATCACCTTGCCGGTAGCCACCACCCGGTTCACGATGGTCTGCTTGCTGGGCTTCTCAGTTTCGTACAACTCTGCCGGCTTGCTGTTGGTCTTCAGCACCCTGGCTATGGCGTAGAATGCGCCCAGTGCGACAACGACTAAGAGTCCGTATTTAACGTATTTATTCATGGTTGATATAATTAATTAGCTATCTGTTCGTATTTGGATATTATTCTTCTCGAAGGGCGTCGATGGGTTTTACTTTGACCGCCCGGTTGGCCGGGATCATCCCGATCAAAATACTCAGGGTGACCATCAGCGTAAAGGATACAATTACCTGAAGCGGGCTGACAGTCGGGTTGGTAAAAGGCGCGTCGTCCGTCTGCCCGAATGCGATATCCAGCGCGTGCAGGAGTCCGATGGATATGATGAAGCCGATCAGGCCGGCAAAGAAGGTCAGGACGATGGACTCCATGATGATCTGCCGCTTGATCACGCCCGGGGTGGCGCCCAGGGCCCGGCGGATACCGATCTCGTTGGTGCGTTCCTTCACGGTGATCAGCAGGATATTACTCACGGCAATCACCCCGGCCAGGAGTGTAAAGATGCCCACAAAGAAGGAGAAACCGGACAGTACCATCGTAAAGGCGCTGATCCCCTCGAAAATCTGCGAAAAGTCAAACGAGCCAAATGCCCGGGGGTCGTCCGGGTGGATATTGTATTTGCGCTTGAGCAGCGACTTGATTTTATTCTCGGCTACGGCCACGGATTTGTCTTCGTCCACCAGGATGGCCATCCACCCCACCTCGTCCCCGCTGTTAAATGCGGTCTGGAAGGTGGTAAAGGGTACGAACACGGTGTTCTCCCCCTCAAAGTTGATATTGTCGTTCCTTTTGAAGATGCCCACCACGGTAAAATACACCCCGTTGATCCGCACGCTTTCGCCAATGGCGTTTTCCCCCTTGTCGAAAAGGAGTTTGTAGGCATCCACGCCGATCACGCAAACTTTCCGGGAATTTTGAATATCGTTCTGGTTCAAAAACCGCCCCTCGACCATTTTCTTCTTCGACATCAGGTCGATGGTCGGGAAGTCCCCGTAAACGCTGGAACCGCTCGACCGACCGCCGCGGATTACCGTTACGGTTCCCCGGAAATTCCCGAGCTGGATCCGGGGGGAAATAACGTCCACCTCAGGCACCTCCCGCAGGATCATGTCCACATCGTCCATGGACAGGTCTACGGACCGCCCCCTCTCAAATCCCTTGTAGGGCATGGAGGTGCGCTGGGCCCAGAGGAACATGCTGTTGGTTGCCGTCCCGGCGAAAATCTGGTTGAAGCCGTTTTTCATCCCGTTGGTCGCCCCGAGCAGGCCGATCAGGATGACGATCGCAAAAATCACCCCCAGCGTTGTCAAAAAGGTGCGGAGCATGTTCTTGCTCAGCGTGGCCATCACCTCTTTCCATAAATCTCTGTCTAGCAGTCCCATATCAGTCGGCTCTTAATGCGTCTATCGGTTTTACGTTTGCGGCCCGGATGGACGGGACGAGCCCGGCCAGTACCCCGGCCAGGATCAGCACCACGGTACAGATGATCACCACCGTGTTGTCTACGTTCGGGTTGGAGAACGCCGGGGCATCCACAATCGGGGCAATAAGCGCCACCACGCCCATGGAGAACAACATGCCGCCAAATCCGGAAAATGCCGTGATCACGATGGATTCCATCAGTATCAACTTCACGATCTCGATGGGACGGGCGCCGAGCGCCTTGCGGATCCCGATTTCCTTGGTGCGTTCCTTGATGATGAAAATCAAAATATTCCCGATCCCCACAATACCCGCTATCAGGATGAGGACGCCTACCCCGATGGCCACGAAAGTCAGGAAGTTGCTGAAGGTCTGGATATTCGAAAACCCCTCGGCGTAGTTGTTGATGAAAAACGCGCTTTGGTCTTCCGGGTGGATCACCAGCCGGCGCTTGAGTACTTCTTCCATTGTATTGGAAAATGCCAGGGCCCGCGTAAAATCGTAGGACGGGTTATACGTCATGGCGATCATGTTGATCTCGTCCGTATTCCCGTAGATTTGCTGCATGGTCGTATAGGGGGCGTAGATATTGCTTTCCTCCCGCTCATTCCCGTCGTCGGAAAAGACCCCGATTACCTTATATACCAATCCATTGGCGATCAGGAACTGACCCACCGGGTCGTCGTCCTTAAAAAGCTCTTTCTGCACCTGCTTCCCGATGACCAGCACCTTGTTGCGCTCCCGCAGGTCCCGCTTGTTCAGGTACCGGCCGCTTTCAATCACGGTACGCTCAATCAGCTGGTGGTCCGGGCTGACCCCTACAATCGTATAGGTCCCGGTTTCCTGCTTGTATTTTGCACTGACCGACCGGTTGAACCGGGGCGAAATATACTCGTAGGATCCTTCGTAACTCCCCTTGATAAAGGCCAGGTCGTCGTTCTTAAACTGGATGCGGCGGCCGGCTTCAAACCCCCCATAGGGTTTGGAGGTGGCATTCGGGTAGATGAAAATTGAATTCGTGGCGTCGTCGTTGAACTGCTTGTAGAAACCATTCTGCATACCGTTCACCGAAGCGAGCAGCAGCACGAGGATAAAGATCCCCCAGGCAACCGAAAATCCAGTGAGGAACGTCCGGAGCTTGTTGCTCTTAATACTGTGCCATATTTCCTGCCAGGTGTCCCTATTGAACATACTGCGAAGCTCTTACCTGCTCAATCTTCTTGTCTTCGACAATGATGCCGTCCCGGAGGTGGATGATCCGTTTGCACATATGGGCAATGTCCTCCTCGTGGGTAACCACCAGGATGGTATTCCCCTGGTCATTGATATGCTGGATCAGGTCCATCACCTCGTAGGAGGTGGTGCTGTCCAGGGCGCCGGTTGGCTCATCGGCCAGGAGCACCTTGGGTTCGGCCGCCATGGCCCGGGCGATGGCCACCCGTTGTTTCTGCCCGCCCGACAATTCGTTGGGCAGGTGGTGGGCCCATTCCTTCAGGCCAACCTGCTCCAGGTATTTCAGCGCCTTGGATTCGCGCTCCTTACGGCCTACTTTCTGGTAGTAGAGCGGCAGGGCCACGTTTTCCAGGGCCGATTTATAATTGATCAGGTTAAACGACTGGAAGATAAATCCGAGGAACTTGTTGCGGTATTTGGCTGCCTTGGTCTCACTGAGGTTCTTGATCGGGACCCCGTCGAGGATATAATCCCCCTCGTCGGCCTCGTCCAGCATCCCCAGGATATTCAGCAGGGTGGATTTCCCGGAGCCGGAAGACCCCATGATCGCAACCAGTTCGCCTTCTTCCGCCTTAAAATTGATCCCTTTGAGAACGTGGAGCGAATTGCTCCCCATCTTATAGGACTTGTGTAAATCTTTGATTTCAATCATGGTTGGTAAACGTCTTTTGAAACGAGTATACACCCGTTAGACCCCAAACAGGCCTAAATGTTACATTTAGAAGTTAAAAATTATTCCGGAAATCATTTAAGCGCCTGACTCCGAAGGCGAAATGGCGTTCCAGACCTTGATGGAGGCGTCTTCCTCCAGGCCGGATCTCACCTCTACCCAGATCCCGTCGGAGATGCCGAGCTCCAGGTCGCGGCGTTCGAATTGCTGCTGGCCGGTTTCCACTTCCACATAGGGCTGCTTGGTCTCCGGGTCGAACTGCACAAGGGCCTCCTTGACGGCGATGACGCTGTCTGCCCGGTCCAGGATAATGGAAGCGTTTGCACTCAGGCCCGCCCGGATAAAGGTGCTGTCCCGCTTGGTCAGCGTCCCCTTGATCTCGAACTGGATGGCGCCGTTCTCTTCATTCCCCTTGGGGGCGATGTAATCCAGGACGGCCGGGAAGACCCGGTCCTCGATGGCGCCGACGGTAATCTCCAGGGGCAGGTCCTCGTGGATCTTGCCCACTTCCGACTCGTCCACCTTCCCTTCGAAAATCATCTTGTCGATATCCGCGATGGCCGCTATGGTGGTCCCTTCGTTGAAGGTATTCGCCTCGATAACCTGGTTGCCGACCTCCACGGGTACTTCCAGGACCATGCCGCTTACCGTGGCGCGGATCAGCGTGTTGGCCGCACTGCTCAGCCCGCTGGTGGTACCGGTACGCACAATGTCGTACCGCTTGTTGGCTGCAGAGTACGCCTGTTTGGCCTGGTCGTAACTCACCTGGGCCCGGTCCAGGTCGGCCTGGGAAATGACCCCTTTCTCAAACAGGGTCTGCTGGCGGGAGAAATTGCGGCGCTGGTCGTCCAGGGTAATCTTGGCGTCCTCTATGGCGTTCTTGGCGTCGTTCAGGGCGCTCAGGTTCGGGACTACCTTGAGTTTGGCGATCAGGTCGCCGGATTTGACAAAGTCGCCGCCTTCCACGTAGATCTCCTCGATCACCCCGGAGATGTTCGGTTTGATAAGGACTTCCTCCAGGGGCAGGATGCTGCCCGTGGCCACGGTTTTCTTGATGATGTTCTGGCGGCTCGGCTTTTCGGTCTGGTAGACCACCGGGTCCTCCGCGTTCTTTTTATAGAGGTAATACATGGACCCCCCAAAGGTCAGGGCGATCACAACGAGGATTACAACAGTTACTGACTTTTTCATATGGCTCAATTATTTGACTTCAGAATTCTTCGTGTTATTGATGGTTTTTTGTTATTCAAGAGGTTATTCCGTCCGCAGGGCATCGATGGGCTTTACGCGGATGGCGCTCTGGGCCGGGATGAAACCGGCCAGCAGGCCGGAAGCCATAAGGATCAGCAGGGCCCCCACAACCACCCCGAGACTGACGCTCGGGTTCATAAACATATCCACCGGGCCGTTGGCGTCGAGCAGGGAGTTAACCGCGTAAATAAAAAGGGCGCCCATGGCAATACCCGCCATCCCGGAGATAATCGTCAGGAATATGGATTCCAGCAGGATCTGCAGCTTGATACTCCAGGGTTGTTCTCCCAGGGCCCTGCGAATTCCAATTTCCTTGGTGCGTTCCTTGACCACGATCAACATGATGTTGCTCACCCCGATGATCCCGGACAACAAAACGAGGATCCCCACAAAGTAGGCGATAAACCGCATAGCCCCGAAGAGGCTTTCCACCCTGTTGTACTGTTCGTACAGGTCAAAGTACCCGATGGCCCGCTGGTCGTCCGGGTGAACCTTGTGCTTCTCCTTCAGCGTATTGACGATTTGTTCCTTCAGGGAGGTGATGGACGTCCCGTCGTTGGCGGTAATGGCCATCCAACCGACGTTGTCCGCCCGGTTGAAGGCCTGGGAGAACGTAGTAAACGGCACAAATATTTGTTTCTGCCCTTCTTCCCCGTCCCCGTCATTCGATTTTTTCTTGTAGGTACCCACGACCATGAAATTGACGCCCTGGATTTTCAGGTAGCTGCCGAGGACTTCCTCCCCCGGGTCGTACATTTCGCTGACCACGCCCTCCCCGATCACCGCGATCTTTCGTTTTTCCCGGATATCGTTCTGGTTCAGGAACCGGCCGGCCGTAATCCCCATGGGGTCCTGGTTGATGATTTCCGGGTAATCGCCATAGATGTTATAGGCCCCGGTCTTGATCCCCCGGATGACGTTGCTCCCCCCGCGGAACCCGCCCAGTTGGTTCCGGGGCGAGATATACCGCAATTCCGGGAAACGGCTCTCGAGCAATTCGCGGTCGGAAGTCTTGAAACTGAATTCCCGGTCCTTGGGCAAACCCATGTGGGCCTTGGTGGTCCTGCGGGTCCAGATAAACATCGTGTTGGTCGCGATATCGCCAAAATCCGATTTGATGCCGTTCTCCAGCCCCTTGCCCGCGGCGAGCAGGATGATCAGGATCAGGATCCCCCAGAACACGCCGAATGCCGTGAGTACCGTGCGAAACCAATTGCTGGTGAGCACTTCGAGTATTTCCTTCCAACGATCCCGGTTAAACATGGCGCAGTTCTTTTATGGTTCGTATCGGGCTATTCATCCCGCAGCGCATTGATGACACGGATGTTGGCGGCCCTCCAGGCGGGAAAAAAACCCGCTATCGTCCCGGCCAGGATCAGCACGAACACCGTAGAGAGGGCCACCGTCAGGTTCACTGAAGGGTTCATGATATAATCCACCTCCACATGCGGCCCCACCAGTTCCAGCAGGCCCATGCTCAGGATGAGCCCAAAAAAGCCGGAGAGGGCGGTTACAAAAATGGCCTCGTGCAAAATCATGCCGACAATGGACCAGGGCTTGGCCCCCAGGGCCTTGCGGATACCGATTTCCCGGGTGCGTTCCTTGACCACGATCAGCATGATGTTGCTGACCCCGACCACCCCGGCGATAATCGTACAAATGCCGACAAACCAGAAAAAGAACTTGATGTTGCCCGTAAGGCTGTAGTAGCGCTTGGCTTCTTCCATGGCGCTCCAGACCTGGATCGCGCTCGTATCCTCGGGGGCAATGGTATGCGCCTGCTGCAGGTATTGCCGGAGCTCGTCCTTGAAGGCGACGGCCTCGGCTACCGCCTGGTCAAAATTCCCGGCCGGCGGGAGCGTATAGGCCAGGTTGCTGACCCGATCGCCTCCGTTAAATACTTTCTGGGCGGTTGTGAGCGGGATATACAGTGTTTCCTCTTCCCGTTCCCGCAATTCCTTGTAAACGCCCACAATCTTGAAGGGAAGGCCGGAGAATTCGATGTATTCCCCGATGGGGGTCTCCAGGTGGCCGAATACGTCCTTGCGGATTTTGTCGCCGATAACCACCACCTTGGCCGTACTCTCGATATCCGTCAAATTGATAAACCGCCCCTGGGACATCTTGGCGTTTTCGATAAACTGGAACCCGGAGGCCACGCCGTGGATCCCGTAAACCAGGGCCTCATTCCCGTAGTTTACCGAGACGTCCCGAACGAACAGACGGGGCGATTCCCGCTCAATGCGGTCGCCTTCCGCCCGGCTCCAGTACTCGAAGTTACCGTTGCGGAGCTGGATGCGCCGCCCGGGGTTCATCCCCTTGTATTCCATGGTCGTCATCCCCGGCCAGACCCAGACGGAGGTCGAAGCATCCTGTTCAAACTCGTGGGCAATGCCGTTCTGCATACCCTGGCCAAACCCCAGAAGGATTACCAGTATAAAGATCCCGGAGGCCACTGACAGCCCGGTGAGAAAAGTGCGGAGCTTATTTTTTCGGATGGTATCGAAAATCTCCTGCCATCGCTCGATATCGAACATGGGTTGGTACTTTTGATTGATGAAAACCCGATACGGGTGTTATATAGAAGACGGGAACCCGGCGGGATTGTTACATCTTCCGGCAGGGAATTTTTGTTAAATTTCAGGAGCGTACCTTCCGGTATACCAGGAAGATGAGGGCGCCTACCAGCACGTAGGGGATGGCCATCAGGTAGACGATGCCGTTGTTGATCCCCTCGGCAACAGAGGTGTCCCCGCTGCTCTCCAGCACGGCCCGGCACATGGCGCACTGGGCATTGGCCGCCTCCGGGGCCAGCAGTGCGGCAACCAGTAAAACGACATATGCGGTGGCGTGCTTCATGGGGTCTAGTACGGGTAGTAAGGTGCGATCATCAAATATACGACAACCCCGGTAACCGCCACGTAGAGCCAGACCGGGAATGTAATCCGGGCCAGGCGGCGGTGCCCCCGGAAATCCTTTAAATACGCCTTGGCATATGTGCGCAGCACAAGGGGTATTACTGCGATGGATAACACGATGTGGCTGATCAGGATGGCGTAATAGAGGTAGCGGACATAGCCTTCGCCTCCAAAGGGGGTGGAATCCGAGGTCATGTGGTAGGCCACATACATCACCAGGAATAGCAGGGAAAGGACGATGCAGGTAGTCATCAAGCGGCTGTGCAATACCTGGCGCTTAGTGCGGATGGCCCACAGGGCCGCCAGCAGCAACACGGCGGTAAGCCCGTTGATGGTAGCGTAAATGGGGGGCAAAAACCCCAGGGGTTCCACATCCGGGATGCGGATGCCGAACAACAGGGCCACGACCACGGGGATCAGGATGGACACCCCGTTGATCCAACGGTTCAACTTGCCTTCTTGTACTGATATGTTGCCCGCTTTGGGCGATCCGTTATTCTTATTTTCCATTTTCTTCTTTAAGCAATTTCAACAAGTCTTCCTTGAGCAGGCTGATTTGTTCGGTTTCGCCTGTGTCGTTCGTCCCGTCGGCCCGGCTGATTGTCCCGCGATAATAGACGATCGGGTTGCCGAATTGGTCTTTGCGGGACCGGATATAGCCTTCCCGGTCAATCAGGGCAAACAACCCGGAGTGTTCAAACCCGCCAGGGACATCCGGGATCTCCGCCGCAAAGATATTGAAGCCGGCATTGGCGAGTTCGTAGATACTGTCCCGGGGCCCGGTGAGCAGGTGCCAGTCCATATCCGTAATCCCGTAGCGTTCCGCGTAGTCCTTGAGGACCGCCGGGGTGTCGTGGCGCGGGTTGATCGTAAATGACGCGACCCCGAAATCCTCGTATTCCGCCAGTTCGTCCTGGAGTTCCACCAAGTTGGCGGTCATTTGAGGACAAATGGTGGGGCAGGTGGTGAAAAAGAATTCGGCTACCCAAACCTTCCCGAGATAGTCCGCATCGGTAATAAGCAGGCTGTCCTGATTGGTTAGGGCAAAATCCGGTACTTTGCGGCGCTCCCCGTTCAGGGTGATGTACTCCAGGGGAGCCGAGCCGGCTTCGGACCCCGCTGCGACACTCATCCGATCCCGCTCAACAACCGACCCTTCCCCGAGCCGGTCTGCAATCTTCGGCACAAAAATCGCCCCGAAAACCAGGATGACCGCCCCGATCCAGATGTAGTTGTAATTGCGTTTCTCCGCCATGGTTTCCTGTTATTGCTCCTGGGTGTTCCTCCCCGCCTGATTGCTCTTTAACGCCAGGCGGTATTCCGCCAGGATAATTTTCATATCGTCCTCCATCTTGTTGTTCAGGTCGGCAACCGATGTGGCATCGAACCCGAACTTAAGGCCGGTATCCTCGTCCTTTTTCCTTCCCCTGAGCATCCGGTCCTTGTCGATGATAAACACATAGGGTGTGGCCCCGGTGGCATCCAATTCCAGACCGGTCTCCAGGCTGTTGAAAAACCGGCGAATCTCCGGCATCTCGCCATATACAAAACGCCAATTGCCGATATCCGTAAATGTTTCCAGTTCCCGCATCACGCCGGCTACTTTTTGCTGGGTGCCGTCAGGAGCTACCATCAGCATCTGGAAATCCTGAAATTCATGGAACCGCTTGTAGATCTTCTGGTTCAGGTTAAACATCCGCCCCTGTTGCAACTCTACGGAATCCCCCAGGAACCCAAGCACCGTAATCTTACCCTGCAGGCGCTGCTCCCCCGCAAAGCCATCAAGCTCCGATACAGGTCCGGAAAGAACCGGCAAGCGACCAAAATTTGTGACCCCCGAGGCAAAAAACATATACACCACCAGCGGCAGGATAAACAGGACGGTAAGGACAAATTTCTTCTTCATGGCAACCGATTGCAAAAATAAAAAAAGACGGCCCAACGGCCGCCTTATGTTGTGTTAATTCGCATGGGGTAATACGCCCGGGGGACATGGTGCAAACTCAATAGAGAAGATTTCCTTTTCAGGCAGGCATGTTATAGAAAAAGATGGGTTCATGCAAAGCCAAACGAAGTAGCTCTGATTTATTTTTTTCTGGTATTAGGCTCTTTCCGCAGCGCATAGCAGCTCTACACGCAAGGGAGGCAACGCAGCAAGGGGAATTAAGAATGGGAAATGCGAGCTGGCATCGCAGAACCTCTCGCCTGGCGCGTTGGCGCAAGAGAACAGCGAAGGATTTCGCAGAGATTTATTCAAATTTCAAGGCGCTTTCCGCAGCGCATAGCAGCGCTACGCGCAAGGGAAGCAACGCAGCAAGTGGGATAAAGAATGGGAAATGCGAGCTGGTATCGCAGCGCCAACGCGCTTAAAAATCCCAAGCCACAAACCCGTCCTTCCAGACATTGTAGATGTAATCCGCTTCGAAAAGGAGGATGAATATCAGGTAGGCCACCAGGAAAATGGGCGTCCAGACAATGGCGCGACGCAGCGAACTCTTCTCGTCCCGCAGGTGCATGAAGTCCCAGGCGATATAATACGCCTTAACCAGGGTCAGGATGATGAAGATCCAGTTCAGAAGCTTCATCCCCAGGAAATAGTTCCCGGTAAGCGCTGCCGGCTTGAGGATACCCAGTGCCACTTCAATAGCGGTGACAATGGAGAGGAATATCAGTACGCCCCAGATTTTTTGCGTGTTGGAGCGGAATTTGAGCAGGCCCCTGAAAATTTCGAGTTTATGTTCGTGTGCCATCTGTAGCTATTATTCGTTTGATTAAACCAGGTAGAAGAAGGTGAATACGAATACCCATACCAAATCTACAAAGTGCCAGTACAATCCGACCTTTTCGACCATTTCGTAGTGCTTGCGGCGCTCGTAGGTACCCAGGATCACATTAAAGAAAATAATCACATTGATAACCACTCCCGAGAATACGTGGAAGCCGTGGAAGCCGGTGATAAAGAAAAAGAAGTCCGCAAAGAGGCGACTGCCGTATTCGTTGCGGATCAGGTTGGCCCCTTCCACGACCAGGCGCGCATCCCGAATCTTATCGAGGGACTCCTCCCGGTTCAGGATGGTTTTTTCGCCTTCCTCATTGATGGTTTCGGTGCGGATCAGGATGTTCGGGTTGGCGCGGAGACCGGCGGCCACTTCCTCTACCGTGTAAGTAGGCAGGGTGCCTTCGGCTTCAAACCACACGCCGTTGTCCCGGTCGTGCTCCACCCGGGCATCGGCCTGGGGAACCACAAAATCAGCCAGGGCGGCGCGCTCCCCGGTATCTGCATTCACAAATTGCAGGATACGCCCCCCTTTGGTTTCCACGGCGCCGTAATCGCCGCGAATGAATGTCGCCCATTCCCAGGCCTGGGAACCGACGAAAATGGCCCCACCGATAATGGTCAGGAACATATAGAGGATGACCCGGTTCTTCATCATGCGGTGCCCGGCATCGACAGCGAGTACCATGGTCACCGAAGACATGATGAGGATAAAGGTCATAAAGGCCACATAGTACATCGGATACGTCCCGTGGAAAAACGGCACGTGCGTAAACACCTCGTCGGCAATCGGCCAGGTTTCGATGAATTTAAAGCGGGAAAAACCGTAGGAGGCCAGAAAGCCGGAAAATGTCAGGGCATCCGAGACGATGAAGAACCACATCATCAATTTGCCGTAGCTCGCACCCAGCGGGCGGTTACCGCCTCCCCAGACTTTCTCTTCAGCCGTGGTGGTTACCGTTGTATCCATAGTGTCAGTTAGGGTATTAGGATAATTTTAGCAAAAATACATTTTTTTATCTGTTAGAAAAGAAGATTTGAACCACAAACCTCCCCTTTTCTAACCGAAGAAATAGAAGAAAAGCATCAGGTACACCCAAAGCAGGTCCAGGAAATGCCAGAAGGTGCTGCCGAGCTCCATCCCCAGCATGCGGCCGGGGCCGTATTTCCCCCGGAGTTGTTTCACCACGACCACTACCAGGGAGATGAGCCCGGCTACCACGTGGGCAATGTGCACGGCTGCAATCAAGAACAGGTAGGAAAGGGTGATGTTGCTGGTGGGTCCCGTAAAATAGTACCCGTAACCGATCATCTGGGAGAACCCGCTAAACTGCGAATAAATAAATACCAGGCCCGCCACAAGGGTAATCCCGAGCCAGAGCGAACCCGCCCGCTGCTGTCCCTGTCGCACCGACCGGAGCGCCATCATGTAAGTGAGGCTGCTCAATAGGAGGATGCCCGTACTGTACCAGAAAGCCATGGGTAACTGAAAGTCCTCCATCCAGTCCTCCCGGGAACTGCTTACGATGTAGGCACTGGTCCAACCGGCAAATGTCATGATCAGGCTGACGATGCCGAACCAGAGCATCATTTTACTGGCCCGTTCCTTTTTTATCGGGTCCGGTTGTTGGGTGAGATCGCGATTCTTCATATAAAACTATCGACTACGTAAACGATTTGCATCAGGGTGATATAGGTGACGCTGCTGAGCATCAGGCTGCGTGCCGATTGACGATCGCGCAGCTCGTACAGGCGGAGCGCGAACCACAGCATCACGAGCCCCATCAAAAAGATGAGCACGGCAGCGGGAACGGAGAGGGACAGGCGCCCGGTAATCCCGAAAACGGGGATAATCGATATGACGATCATCCAAATGGTATACATGATAATCTGTACAACTGTACCCGTATCCTTTTTTCCGGTGGGCAGCATCTTGAAGCCGCCCCTGCGGTAGTCTTCGTCCAGCATCCAGCCAAGTGCCCAGAAATGGGGGAATTGCCAGAAAAACTGGATCATGAACAACGTCCCGGGTTCAATCCCAAAGTCGTCTGTGGCCGCCACCCACCCGAGCATAAAGGGAATGGCCCCGGGGATCGCCCCGACAAATACTGCCAGGGGAGTGACGGTTTTCAGCGGGGTATAGACACAGGTGTAGAGGAAAATCGACAGGGCGCCGAAAAAGGCCGTCCGCGGGTTGAGCTGGTAGAGCAAGGCCACCCCAGCCAGCGTCATGACAATCGCTATGGCCATGGCAGTAGATACACGCATCCTCCCGGAGGGGATCGGCCGGTGCCGGGTCCGGTGCATCCGCTTATCGAGGGAGCGTTCAATCACCTGGTTGTAGGCGTTGGAGGCCCCTACCATGCAGTAACCCCCGAGAACGAGGAGCAGCAAGGGAACCGCCCGGATTTCCGAGGCGCCCAGCAGATACCCCGCCACTGCAGAGAATACCACACTGATGGCCAGGCGGGCCTTGGTAATCTCCTTAAAGTCGGTGAAAGCCAGCTGGATGGCGCCGGTCTCTGCAGTACCTGTGGCGGATTTCATACACGGGGTCAATCGGGTGTGCAAAGATACGCACCACCAACCTTCTTTCCAACGCCAAACCGGGGCAAAAAAAATCCCGGCGCCAAGGCCGGGATTTGAATTTTATCAATGGAAACCCTATTGGAGTTTAAACATGATCGGGATAGAAAAGGGAACCCGAACAGCGCGACCCCGCTGCTTTCCAGGGGTCATCTTGGGAAGCCGCTCGATAATCCGGCGCGCTTCTGCCTCGAGGTTCTTATCCGGTCCGCGGAGGCGGATATTGCCGATGCTTCCGTCCTTCTGGATGGTAAACATTACGGACACCCGACCCTGGATCCCCATTTCCTGGGCAATCTCGGGGTAGCGGAAATTCTTGCGGATGTGTTTCTGCATCATTTCGTTAAAGCAGGCACGCTTGTCGCTGGCGCCTTCGCATCCCGGAAATACCGGTACATCTTCAATAACAGCAAAGGGAACGTCGATATCCTCTTCGACTTCTTCCACCACCACGTCATCCACTTCAATAATCTCTTCTTCCTGGCTGGTTTCCGTAGATTCGATAATGGTTTCCTCCACTTCTTCCTCATCCTCCACTACCTCGATCACCTCGGGGGCGGCAGGCGGCGGGGGCGGGGGCGGCGTCTTGATCTGCTCGGTCATCGGCACCTCTTCGTCCAGAAGCTCCTCGACATCCATGGATATATCGTAGTTATTCACTTCGTCGTACGTCTTCCATTCCAGGGCCACATAAACCAGAGCCATTACAAGGGCCAGGCCAAGTACAAAATACAGGCCGCTGTTCCTTCTTAAATCGGCTTTCGGACTCTTTTTCGTTTCCATGCTTATGCTTATTTAATGCATGCTAATTTAACTATTCTTTTGGGAAAAATACAATTAATCCGGCCAATTTAACGCCCCCAGTTCGTGAAACGCCACTTTGAGTGAGGCAACTGCCGCCAGCAGCCCCAGGGAATTCGCCAGGAAATCCCCCCACTCCGGGCTGCGGCCTGTGGGCAAAACAGCCTGAAGGGCCTCAATCACACCGCCATAGGCGGTCAGGACCACTGCGGCCAGCCATAAAGCACCGTTTAACCCCACGCGCCGGCCGGCCCGTTCCCGCAGGGCCAGCACACCCAGGACGGCTGCTATAAGGTAAAAAGTAAAATGGGCGATTTTATCTGCATGTGGCAGCTCAAAACCCGGATCGTCCAGGTCGTCGAAAGGGGCGAGGCAGGCATAGGTGACGGCCGCCATCCAGAGCATAAAAGCCGGGGCGAACCAGCGCCGTTTACCCACCGATCAGCTCTTTGTAGTCGTCCGGCGAGAGCAGGTCGTCGGCCTCCGAGGGATCGCTGAGTTTGATTTTGATCATCCAGCCGTCCCCGTAAGGATCCGTATTGACCTTTTCCGGCTCGTCTTCCAGGGCCTCGTTGAATTCCACAATCTCCCCGCTCAGGGGCAGGAAGAGATCGGATACCGTCTTCACGGCTTCCACCGTGCCAAAAACGGCTTCGCGCTCCAGTTCTTCGTCCAGGGCGTCCACTTCCACGTAGACAATATCACCCAGTTCCCCCTGGGCAAAATCGGTAATTCCCACGATAGCGGTATCCCCTTCGATGCGGACCCACTCGTGGTCCTTGGTATATTTCAATTCGGACGGTATATTCATCGGTTTACATTTACAAGTCAGCAAATGTAACTTTTTCCGGGCGTAGAAACCAAACGACCCGGGAAATTCCGGCCGGGCCTGCCCGGGGGCTAGTTCCCGAAGTTGTAACGGAGGGTGAAGCCGGTGTTGATGGTGGTTTGGGGAAAGGCGGTGGACACGGCGAATTCGGAGAAGGAATAGTCGTAGAAAAACAGGGCGTTCAGGTTTTTGCTCAGCGCGTAGTCGGCGGTGAACTTGATGGAAACCAGGTTTTGCCCCGATGTGATCTGGTTGCTGTCCAGGTCCAGGTTCCGGATAATGGTGATGTTGTCCCGGAGGCTCAGGTCGGCTTTCAGGTTTAGATCGCCCTTGAGTCGCTGGCGTTCCCCCCCGATGCGGGTGACGAACTGCACGTCCTTGAACCGGTAGCCAAGGCCCAGGGTGTATTCCTTCCCGTTGATCTCGGTTAGCAGGTTGTTGTCGAAACTCAGGGACAGGGCACGGTCCATGCGCACCTCGGCCAGGACGCTGACGGAATTCTGCATTTCAAAATCCACCCGGACCAGCGGGTTAAACGCGTCGTTCAGCACCACATTGTTGATCAGGATCTCGGGCATCAAATCGCCGGTCTCCACCTCAAACGGGTTGGTCCCCGGGTCGTTGTCGTTTACCAGCTGGTAACGCTCCAGGTTGGTCTGGAACGAGTTGATCGTATAGGCCGAACGATAGCCGTGGCTCAGGGAGAACCGTTTGAATTGTTTCTGGAACCACTTGTTCTTCATCAGGCCCGTATATTTGATATTCCAGTTGGGGATTGGGATATCCCGGAACGTATCCAGGTTGACGCGTTCGGCGTCCTGGCCCGTATAGGCGGCAAAAAAGGCCGGCAGCAACACCTCCTGCTGGGTCTTTCCGTAGCGGATGGGGAAGCCGTCGTCATCCACCCCGATTTCTGCACCGTTCCGGTCCGACAGGAGGCGGTTGGCGATGGTCAGCCGGTTGTCCTTGAAGGCCTCGAAGGTCTCCGAGCTTTGTTCGTCGCTCCGGTTAAAGGCGGTGGCCAGCATCATGGTGGAAATGCTGAAACTGCCGTAGGTATTGGGCGCCTGGGGGATGTACTCCCCGTCGGTGACGTTGAAATTCTCCTGGAGCGTCTCGGAGTATTGGCGGTCGGCAATCAGGTCGATGGTGAGTTCGGGTACGGGCTGGGCCGTGGCCGTGATGTTCAATTGCTTGCTGGTCCGCTGGACGAACTGCTCGTTGAACTCATTGAAATTCGTCAACCACCCGTTTTGCGCGGCCAGTTGGCGCACATCTGCCTGGCTCCCGAAGACAAAGCCGACAGTGGGGCGCGTAGTGCCGATAAAGCCGACGCTCTGCGTATAGCCGGGCAGGACAGTCCCGTTGTTTTCGCTGTAGTTCACGTTGATCCGCTTGACCATCGTCAGCAGGTCGATGGCCGTGTTAAAGGCCTTCCCCGTCCGTTTGGGGGCAGCCGACTCCCCATCTTCGCGGGCATTACCGGCCTTGTCCGTACGCGGGGCGGCAATCCCGGTAGTGGGTTTCCCCGTGGATTTCTTCAGGCCGAGCTTGTCGTAGAGGCGCTGCATGCTGAGGGCGGCCGTAAGCGTATGGGTGTTCGCATTCTGTATCGTATTGATGGACGACAGGCTGAGCTGGTCTTCCGGGATGCCCGGATTCTGCGCCTTCGCCACGGCGAGGTTCAGGGCGTCCCCGCCCCGTTGCCAGTCGAAGTTGCTCGTATAGGTGTACTGGGCATTCACAAAGTCGAAAATCGGGATCTTGCTCAGCGGAATCTCGTAGTTCAGGGTCATCTGCTGGGCGTGGCGGTTCGGCTCGCCGATATCGAAGAAGCCGTCCCAGAGCGTGCGGTCTGCCAGGATGTTCGAAAAGGGGTTCCCCTCCTCCTCGTAATAGTTCCGCACAATGCTGTTGTTGGACCCGGTAAGCTGCACCCGCAGGGACTTGGTGAGCGCATAGTTCAGGTTGTACTGCCAGTTAAACCGGTAGTTCCGCTGTTGCAGCAGGGGCAGTTCCAGGGTTTCCACCCCGGGCTCCAGCACATCCCGGAAGCGCTGCTGGTTGAATTGGCGGTTGATGTCGGATTGCAGGGAGATGCTCGTGGGGAGCAGGTTGAAGTTGAGCTCCTTGAGCCATTGCCAGTAGCTGCCCCGGAAAAGCGAATCGTTTTTGGCGAAGGGCGCCACCGGGACCGGCTTAAAATTGTGGTTGTATACCACCCCGGCCTGGACGTTCTGGTCCCGGAGTTCGGCCACTTCAAAATCCCGGTGGTCGGTTTCGTTGTAGGAGTAGTTGAAGGTGAAGTTTTCGATGTCGAAGAAATTCGCCTCGGCCTCTTCCCCCCGGTTTTTACGGACACCGATAAAATTGATGCTCGTCCGCTTGGTATAATCTTCCGCCTGTTCCCGGATCTGTTCGGCATCCGCCGGGCTATCGGCCGCGGCAATCCGGTCCTCGAGTTTTAAGTCGTCGTACACCGGGTCGAATTCCGGGGTGATGAGCTGTTCGGATATCCCGTAATTAAACGGGATCTGCAGGTTCCATTTGGCCGGGAAGAGCTTCCCGATTTCCACGTTGGTCACCACGTCGTAGGAGATGGCGTCCTCCCGGGCCCGCTCGTTCGGCATCTGGTCGATGGCGCCAAAGCCGGAGGTGGAGGTATTCCCCGTAGCCGACACGTTGGCAAAATCGGCCATGTTCGCATCGACGGCTGCCACGGCCGCCCAGCCCCCGTTGTTGTCCAGGCCAGCCAGCCGGAGCTCGTTAAACCAGACCTCAGCGCGGAGCGGGATGTTGTCGATGTTCTTGACCCCTACCATCATGCTCCGGATGCTCCCCAGGGAGGGATTCCCCCGGATCCCGATCCGGGCCCGTCCGGGCTGGCGGGGGGCAAATTCGTCCACCTCCACGGCCACCCCGTCGATCACCTCGTAAAAGGTGATCTCCCCAAGTGTCTGGCTGGCAATACCTTCTGATTTTACCTTGTTCAGGTCGTCCAGGGCCACGTCGAGTTCATTGATGGCGGGCCAGACCTGCTCGGCCGTGGAAGCGCTGAAGTCCGTAAACTCCAGGGGCACCTCAATCTGGTAGAAGTTCTCCGAGAAGTCCGTCCCGATCCGCAGGAAACCCACCAGGGACTCCGTGTTGAGAAACGGGTCGGATTGGGCGATTTTTTCGGCGTGCAGGAACATCTTGATCCGCTGGTACTGCCGCATGTCCATGCTGACATTTTTAAAGACCCCGCGCGAATCTTCCGGCTCCAGGTTTTCCACCACCATGGACAGGGATTGCTCGTTCTGCCGGACAATCGTGTTGTTGTTGTTGAGTTGCTCCCGGACTACGCCTGGCGGCAATACGTAAGGAATCGGGATACGGGCCTCATTCTCCTCCACGTTAACGGTATTCACGTCCACGCTCGTCCCGTCGTCGGCCGGGTTGTCGTTATTGGTCTGCAGGGTTTTGGTGTAGTTCCGCCAGTCCCCGCGCACCAGGTCGAGGGTTGCGAAACGCAGTACCACCGGGTCGGTAAAACCGGTGACATACATCCGCATAAAACTGATGGAGCGGAAGTCCGTAATCCCCCCTACGGCATCCGTAAAGTCGCTCAGCGGGATCTTGTACTGGATCCAGCGGCGGTTCAGCTGGGTACCGTTGGGCAGGTTGGGGGTCACCCCTTCCTTAATATCCGTCACATACGGATCGTCCACCGTCACCCCGGGGCGGATCGGGATCCGGTATTCGTAGTAGCTGTTGACCGTGTTCATGGTCAGGTCCCGGTCCACATCCTCCACGTCGGGAAGCGTGGTATTCCCCCGGTTTGTATTGGTGACGGCCACCGGGGAATTCCCTTCCGTGTTGTTGAAGTCCAGGTAGCGTTCCAGCAGGCTGCCCTCCCGGTTGAGGTAGTACGTATAGTTGTCCAGGGCAGGATCCTCGGCAGGCCCGTTGTAGCCTTCCGCCGCCTCATCCGCATCTGCAAGGCCGTCGTACCCGATATCCTGCAGGCTCCGGTTTGTCTCATCGGCGTCAAAGGCGTAGACCAGCGCCTGGGTAGCCGGCACCCGGCCCCAGATTGTCTGGGTGGTGAGGTCGTTGGAGTTTACGCCCGGCAAGCCGTTTTCGTATTGCTTCCGTCCGTCCTCCAGGATGTCCTCGCTGATATTCCCCAGGTTGATCACGAGTTCCCCCGGGCCCGTTGCCTGTCCGTCCACATAGGGGTCCAGGACCCAGAATTGCACGAATTCCACGTTGGACTGCTCAAAATTTGTACTGGAGAGGGACCGCATGATGCCGCCCCATTTCTCCTGGGGGGATTCCGCTTCAAAATTGGGGTTTGCGTTGTACGGCCCTTTCAGGTTCGGGTAATACGCCAGGTCCAGCGTGTTCTGGACGGTTGTCTGCCCCTGGGCGATATCGATGCGCGGGAAGACCTCGTCGATAAAGATGCGCCGGGTGGCATTCAGGGAAATATCGTTGTCGCTGATCCCGGGCGGGCGCTGGTTTGTATAAAATATCGGGTCGATCGTATACCAGGCCAGTTTGGCGCGTTCATAGCCGGTTTCCAGGTCCTCTTCCCCTTCGTCCAAAAACTCCAGCGGAGTACTCGCCAGGCTCCAGCCCAGGGAGGCACGGATATCGATCAGCGCCTGGGCCCCTTCAAAATCATCCAGGTAACTCGTGGTTTCCCCCCGGAAATTCGCGTTGTCCGGTGCATTCGGCTTTAAAAATGCCACCTCTCCCCTCAGGGACAGGTTTGAGGCCACATCCGTATCGACATTGGGCAGCATGTTGGCCAGGCGCGTCAGGAAGGGGACTTCCGTCGAGAAATTCCCGTTCAGGCCAAAAATCGTATTGTTCACCGGCTCCACCCCAAAGTTTGCCTTCTGGGTGAGCGGGCGTTCGTTCAGGTTCAGCAACGTGGCCCCGAGCACAAAGTTTTCATTGAACTGGTGCTCTACGTTTACCCCGGTAAACCGCCGGGTCTGTTGCCCGAAAACCGCATTGTTCTCCACGGAGATGTTGATGGGCGTATTGGACGCCTGCAGGCTGGGGTCGAGGATCTGAACGGTCCCCGCCTGGTAGTTTACCGTATAATCGATGCCCTCCTGCAACTGCCGCCCCCCGGCCGTAACCCGAACAGACCCCCTGGGTACGTTGAATGCGCCGATGGGGATACCGTTCCCGGTCTCGGACTTGTAGCGCCCCTTGATCCGGAACCGGTTCTTCTCCGCATCCTGCAGGGAGGCCGCCTTGGTCTGGTTATACATATTGCGGAAGACATACTTCTGCTGATTCTGGTTGTACCCCTGGTCGTCATCCACATCGTAGGTGCCCCCTCCAAGCAGTTCAAACAGGTACTCCCCAAAGGGCTCTACCTTGGTAAAGATGATCTGCCCGTTCTGGGTATTTACGGTGATGCCGGGCACAAAGTCGAAAAACCCGTCGCCCCCGGGCTGCACGTCGTTGTACACATTGAGCCGGTCCAGGTTAAACACATCCAGCAATATCCGCTCCTCCAACGGCCTCGGCGTATCCGGCCACCCCACATCCGGGTTGACCGGGGTAATGTAGTTCCTGGGCGTCGGGTCGTTGTAGAGGATGTTCAGCTTAAAATCTTCCTCGCTCAACTGGAAGGCGCCCGTGGCGTAGATGTTCTTCATCATCAGGTCCCAGATGGGGTCGCTGACGTTGGTGATGTTGCTCTTGAGCAACTTCAGTACCAACGTGTTGTTGTTGATCTCCACCTGGGCCCCCGGGCTCACCGAGGTGGCATCCAGCCCGCCGTTGGCAAATTCCCCCACCTGGTAAATCTGGCCGTTGTAGGTATACTGGAAGGCCACAGCCAGCACCTCGTCGTTGCTGAGCCGCTGGTTCAGGGAGATATAGCCAAGTTGGGAATTAAACGCGTAATCCCGACCCTGGTCGAGTTTGCGGGCGTTCTCCAGGATGGCGTAATCGAATCCCTGGTTGACGGTATACCCGCCGGGGATTTGGAAGCCGTCGTCCACGGTTGCGATGTCGCGGATATCCGGGGTCAGCACGCCCCCGCTCCCAATCAGGGCCGGGTCGTAGTCGTTGGCGCCGTTGCGCGGCAGGTTCACCGGGGCCCCGCCCGAGTTGAAAAATCCACCAGGCGCCCCGCCGGCCTGGCCGATCCGGGTTTTTTCCGGCAGGCTTTCTCCCAGGTCCTGGATGGCCACCACATTCCGGACGTTGAGCGTCTGCTGGCTCCGGTTGGTTACCCAAACCTCCAGCCGGGTAATCTGTACCTGGCTATTGATATAGGGGTAATCGGCCAGGGCCTGGTCGTACTGGTCGCGGAAATACTGGGAGAGGAAGAAGTGGCGGTCTTCGTCGTAGTCCAGGGCCGTCAGTTCAAATTCGTTGATCGTCCCGCCCCCCTGGGCCACCACCGTATTGCTCTGGGAACGCTGTTCGGAGAATACGGCCGTCACGGTGGTTTTGCCGAACTGCAGCTGGGTCTTTACCCCAAAGAGGCTCTGGGCTCCTGAGATCAGCGAGCTGTTGAGCGGCATGTTAACGTTTCCGATCTCGATTTTTTGGATGATATCGTCTTCGGTGGGGGTATAATCGAGCTTGATGAGGTTCTGGAAGTCGAAGGTTGCCTCCGTGTCGTACTGGGCGGTAATCTGCAGGCGCTCCCCGATCTGCCCGAGCATACTCAGGGAGATTCGCTGGTCGAAGTCAAAGGCGAGGTTGGTCCGGTTGCGGGGCGAAAGGGCCGGGTTGTCGTTTTTCTGCCAGATGACGCCCAGGTCCATCGCCACGGAACCCTGCGGAATCACTTCGATGGTATTCCCCCCGAAAATGGTTTCGAAAAAGCTGTTGTTTACATAAAAATTCGGGAGCAGGTTTTTCCGGGCCTCTTCGCTCCCTTCCTTCCGTCCGCTGAAGGCGTCGATTTTATCTTTGAAATAGGATTTCATGCCCTCCCTGCGGACCAGTTCAAAATAGTCCTCCGGGGTCAGGATGATCGGGTAGGAAATGTCGTAATCCCCAACCGACTCCGTATAGATATAGCGGTCGAGTTTCGCATCATAGGTGTATTTGGAGACGATGCTGGGCGGGTTCTCCATGCGGAGCGACCCCAGTGCTACCCCCGTCTGCACCGAATCCGCCTCGGTTTCCCCGTCCTGGGCATGCGCCGGAAGGGCCGCGAAGACCAGTAGAAAAAGAAGGGAAAATAAAGAAAGACGGTACTTTGTGTAAAATGCCGATGCCCCTGTTTTCAAACTTTTTACAAATTTTTAAGCGTCTGTTTGATAATGCCCTCGACGCTTGCGGAAGGATCCTGGCGAAGTACCGTATCCACGGCCTTTTCGGACTGCTTTCGGGAATAGCCAAGAACCTCTAAAGCAGATAACGCTTCTTCTTTATTTGTATTGTCTGGTTTTAGGGAAACTTCATCGAGGTCGTAGATTTTCAAAATCTTGTCCCTCAGGTCCAGAATAACGCGCTGGGCAGTCTTGGCGCCGATCCCCTTGACAGCCTGTATGGCGGGCACATCGCCGGAGGCAATTGCCTCCCGGAGCTGGGCAGGGGTCATGGAGGACAACATGGTGCGGGCGGTGCTCGCGCCCACGCCGGAAACCGAAATCAGCAGGCGGAAAGCCTCGCGCTCCGCAACAGAGTAGAATCCAAAGAGCGTGTGGGCATCTTCCCGGACCTGCAAATGCGTATAGACCCGGAGTTGTTCCTCGTCCGGCAGGGCCGAAAAGGTATTCAGGGAAATATTGACAAAATAGCCCACCCCGGCACATTCAATTACCAGGTGGGTTGGGTGTTTTTCAATAAGGCGGCCGGTTAGGTGTTCTATCATGGGAATCGGTTGTCAGTACCGGAAATCTCTTCCGGCTGCAGGTGGTTATTTTTTCCTTTTGGCGCGCCGGCGCTTTTCGCGTTCCTGGGCGTCGATCACCGCCACAGCGGTCATGTTGACGATCTCCTCGACGCTGGCCCCCATCTGCAGGATGTGGACGGCGCGGCGAAGACCCAGCATGATGGGGCCAATCGTATCGGTGGCCTGCAATTCCTTGATGAGCTTGTAGGTGATGTTGGCCGATTCCAGGTTTGGGAAAACCAGGGTGTTCACGTTTTTCCCCGCCAGTTTGGAGAACGGGAACTGGCTCTGGCGGAGTTTCCGGTTCAGGGCAAAATCGGTCTGGATTTCCCCGTCTACCACCAGGTCGGGCTCCTGTTCGTGCAGGATGCGGATGGCCTCCCGCACCTTCACCGCCCGCGGGTGTTCGGAGGAACCGAAATTCGCATAGGACAGGAGGGCGATGTTCGGTTCAAAGTTGAATGCCCGGGCCAGGTTGGCCGTCATCCGGGTAATCTCCGCGAGTTCCTCGGCGGTCGGGTCGATATTCAGGGAGGTATCCGCCAGGAAAATCGGCCCCCGGGAAGTGATCATCACGTGCACCGTAGCCGCCCGGGACACTTCGCTTGCGCGCCCGATTACCTCAAAGATCGGCTTCACAACGGAGGAATAAGAACGCGAGTACCCTGAAATCATGCCGTCGGCATCCCCCTCCCGGACCATCATCGCGCCAAAGTAGTTTCGCTCCCGCATCTTACTCCGGGAGTTGTACAGGGTACTCCCTTTTCGCTGGCGCAATTCCCAGTAGCTCCGGGCATAGGCCTCCCGTTTTTCGAGGGAATCCTCTTCGAACTGGTCGATGATGGGAATTTCCGCATCGAATTCCAATTCTTCTTTCAGTTCCTCGATGACTTTTCGATTTCCAAGCAGGATGGGGTGGGCAATCCCTTCGTCATGGGCTATTTGCGCCGCTTTGAGCACATCCAGCTGGTCCGCCTCGGCAAAGACGATCTTCTTGGGCATCGATTTGGCCCGGCTCATCAACCAGCGGATCACCTTTTTGTCGTCCCCGGACCGCTGCAGGAGTTCCTCCCGGTAGCGGCCCCAGTCCGCAATGGGCGCCCGCGCCACCCCGCTTTCCATAGCTGCCCGTGCAACGGCCGGCGGCACCTCGGCAATCAGCCGCGGGTCGAAGGGTTTCGGGATGATGTACTCCCTCCCGAAAGTGAGGCGGGTTTCCCCGTAGGCGATATTGACCTGTTCCGGGACGGGTTGTTTGGCCAGGTCGGCCAGGGCTTTGACGGCGGCCATTTTCATTTCTTCGTTGATCTTGGTTGCCCGCACGTCCAGCGCCCCCCGGAAAATAAAGGGGAATCCGAGCACGTTGTTCACCTGATTCGGGTGGTCGGAGCGCCCGGTGGCCATGATGATGTCCTTCCGGGTTTTCATCGCCAGGTTATAGTCAATCTCGGGATTCGGGTTTGCCATCGCAAAGACGATGGCGTTTTTGTTCATCGTCTTCAGCATGGCCGGGGTCAGGATATCCGCGATAGACAACCCTATAAACACATCGGAATCCCGGACCGCCTCCTCCAGGGTATCGATCTTCCGGTCGGTTGCAAATTCTTTTTTCTCGGCGGAAAGCTCCGGGCGGTCGCTGCGGATGACCCCCTTGCTGTCGAGCATTACCATGTTCTCCCGGGAAGCCCCGAGCGAACGGTAGAGCCGGCTGCAGGAAATGGCTGCGGCCCCTGCCCCGCTGATAACGATCCGGACGTCCTCAATTTTCTTTTCGGCCAGGTCCAGCGCATTGAGCAGGGCAGCCGCCGAGATGATGGCCGTCCCGTGCTGGTCATCGTGCATCACCGGGATGTTCAGCTCCTCCTTGAGGCGTCGTTCGATTTCAAATGCCTCCGGCGCCTTGATGTCTTCCAGGTTGATCCCCCCGAAAGTCGGGGCCATGATCTTTACTGTTTCGACAAACTTGTCAACATCCTTGGTGTCCAGTTCAATATCTATCCCGTCGATGTCCGCAAAAATCTTGAACAAGAGGCTCTTGCCCTCCATCACCGGTTTGGAGGCCTCCGGGCCGATGTCCCCCAGGCCCAGGACCGCGGTCCCGTTGGAGATCACCGCAACGATATTCCCCTTGGCCGTGTATTTGTACACCTGCTCCACATCCTTATGGATCTCCAGGCAGGGTTCCGCAACCCCCGGGGAATAGGCCAGGGCCAGGTCGCGCTGGGTGGCATAGGGTTTCGTCGGGACGATCTTGATCTTGCCGGGGGTGGGCTTCGCGTGGTAAATCAGGGCCTCCCGGCGTTTTTTTTCCTTGCTCATAATAGCTGTGTTCTACCGCAAAGGTACGCGGGACTGGTCAATTTGGAAATTTGAAAATGGGTCAATTTGAAAAATTGCCGATTTGAAAAATCGAAAATCGCCCATGGGCCGCTTTTCCCTGCCGGAAACTGATGGGTTCTTGCGGAATACAGGGGTATTTTGGTTTTAGGGGGAAGAAGGGGTTCCCCCTGGGGGGCCGCGGGCAAATGACTTTTGGCCTAATCCCCCATAACCTCAGCCACCTCTGCCCTGGCCTTTGCCACGTTCAGTCGCAGGGCCAGCAACCCGGCTATAGCAAAAAAGGCCCCGGCAAACAACATCGCGTTGACGGAGTCCGATCCCAGGAAATTCGAGAAAATCGCCCCGAAAGACAGCGTCTCGATCCCCATCGGGATCACGATCATCATATTCAGGATTCCCATATAGACGCCCCGCCGATCCTGGGGTACGATCTTGGAGACCATACTGTAAGGGATTCCCATCATGGCCGCCCAGCCAATGCCGAAGAGGATCATCGGGAAGAGAACATTCACCGGGTCGTCGATAAACGGAATCCAGAACAATGCCACGGCCGTGCCGAAGAGGCTGAGCGCATAGACCTTTTTCCCTCCAAACCGCATGGTGAGGGGCACGAGGACCAGGGCTACCAGGGCGGTCACAATGTTGTAGGTGGTACTCATCTTGGCCGCCTGGGCCGCTGCCTGGGAAGTGTCAAAGCCCATCGTGGTCCGGAACAGGGGCGTGATAAACTGCCAGTAAACAAACAGGGCATACCATTGGAACAGGTAAACCCCGGCCAGCTTCCACATAAATTTGGGCATATCCCGGACAGCCTCGGCAATTTCCACAAAAGGCACTTTAAGGCGCTGCGCAAAAGGCAGGGCCTTGTGCCGGTTGATCTCGGCCAGCTCCTTGGCGTCCGGCGGGATTTCCGGGGTTTTCAGTACCGACCAGAGGATGGTGGCCAGCGAGAGGAAGGAGCCGATAAAAAACGAATAATAGAGCCACTTCGGAACGGACCCGGTAAGCTCCTCCCCTCCCCCGAACCAGTCCTGGAACAGGAAGATCGAAGCATTGGCCAGCAGGATGCCGGCTCCCACAAAAAGGCTTTGCATTTGGTAGCCCAGGCTCATCTGCTTATCCGGCAATTTATCGCCTACAAAGGCGCGATAAGGCTCCATAGCCATGTTGTTCCCCACATCGAGCAGCCAGAGCAAACCGACGGCAAACCAGAGGGCCGGGCTCAGCGGGAAGAGGAAGAGGCAGATACTGCCGATCAGCGCACCGATCAGGAAAAAGGGTTTCCTGCGGCCCCAGCGGGGCGACCAGGTTTTATCGGATATCGCCCCGATAATCGGCTGGACGATCAGGCCGGTCACCGGGCCCGCGATATTCAGGATGGGTAGCAATTCCTCCGAGGCCCCGAGAAATAGGAATATCGGGTTGATGGCGCTTTGCTGCAGGCCAAAGCTGTACTGGATGCCCAGGAAGCCGACATTCATATTGAATATCTGCCAGAAACTGAGCTGCGGTTTGGGTAGTGACATAAGGAGTTAGTTGGTTGGCTTCCGGTTATCGGCAATTGCGGAATCCGCATAAAATCGGACTTCAATATAGCAACTTAATGGTTTTACCTCTCTTAAAATGCGAATATTTGCACCTTATTCCCTTTCGAAATCGTTTTCGGAGGCCGTGTCCCCATCCGAAAGGAAGGCGATATTCCGTTTAAGGCCGGAAAACTTGGTCCGCTTAACCGCCGATTTCGGGAAGACCTGGCGAAATACTTCTTCGGTGAGTTCCTCCCAGTCCGCCCGGGTCATTTCCAACAATTCCGGATGGGCGTTAAACCGGGGTTCGCTATGGGGGGTGGCAAATCGGTTCCAGGGGCAGACGTCCTGGCAAATATCGCAGCCGAAAATCCAATCGGCCCACTGTCCGCTAGCCGAAGCCGGGATTTCCGATTTCAATTCAATGGTATAGTAGGATATACATTTGCTGCCATCCACCACATAGGGCTCCGTGATGGCCTGGGTGGGGCAGGCATCGATACAGGCCGTACAGGTCCCGCAGTGGTCGGTCACCGGGGCGTCCGGGGGCAATTCCAGGTCCAGGATCAATTCGGCTATAAAATAATAGGACCCCACTTCCTTGGTGAGCAGGTTGGAGTGTTTGCCCATCCAGCCCAGGCCGCTCCGCGCCGCCCAGGCCTTGTCCAATACGGGGGCCGAATCTACAAAAGCGCGTCCTTCCACCTCCCCGATTTCGGTGCGTATTACATGCAACAGTTCCCGGAGGCGATCCTTGATGACCCGGTGGTAATCCTCCCCGTACGCGTATTTGGAAACCCGGTAGGTGGATTCCGGTTGCTGCTCTTCCGGGTAGTAATTAAGCAGGAGAGAGACGACGGATTTGGCACCCGGGACCAACAGCGTCGGGTCGAGGCGCTTGTCGAAATGGTTTTCCATCCAGCCCATCTCCCCGTGCATCCCGGCCTTGAGCCAACGTTCCAGGCGCGGGGCCTCCTCCTCCAGGAAACCGGCCCTGGAGATGCCGCAAGACAAAAAGCCCAGGCGTTTGGCCTCGGCTTTTATCAGTTTGGCGTGTGCAGCTCCTCCCATCACATCCGGTTTACCCCGAAGGTAATCTGAATTAACGGGAAAAGAAAGTCAGGAACCCGCTGGCGGCTCATACCCGGGAACGACGTTCCGGACGGGCTTGAGGGATTTCAAATAGGTAAAGATCGCCTCCAGGTCTGCGTCCGAAAGCTTGCTGTAGGCCTCCACCGGCATGGGTGGCATGATCGGGCGACCTCCATCGAGACCCTTGAATTTGCCTTCGCGAACGGCCTTGCCGAATTGATCCAGCGTCCAGGTCCCGATCCCGGTGTCGTCCGGGGTCAGGTTGGCCGCATAGGTAGTCCCCCAGGGACCAACGGCTGCCGTCAGGTCGCCTTTGAACAACACCCATGGGCCTATCGGCACGCTTTCGGGTACAGGGGGCATCGCCTGGCTGGCGTCGTATCCCATCATGTATTTATCCATGTCGGGAACCGGCCCGCGTTCGGTCATCTTCTTGGGCGTGTGGCAATCTGCGCAACCGATGACCCCAACCAGGTATTCCCCCCGCGCCAGCCGGTCAGTTTCGGAGGATTCGGCCGGCGATTCTGCCGTTGCCATTGTCGTTTGAGTTGCCTGCTCCTTGCAGGAGCTCCCCATAAGGGCCGCCAGGAATAAGCCCGACAGGCAAAGGTGGATTTTGGTTTTCATTGCTTATATACAGTTCGTTACTTCCAGGGTGCGTTAAAAATCAATCCAGCGAAGGGTCGGAAACTGGGACATCCGGGTTGAAGGATGCAAAAACCCCATCCGGATTATCCATCACCACCCAGGCGTGCAGTGTCCAGGCTCCCCCGGCCACTTCCGGGTTGTAATGCCAGTGGTCCTCATCCCCAATAAATCCTTCAGGAGCCTCCGAGTCCGGGGCTGCCGGGATGGCGTATTCTATCCCAACGAGCTTTAGTTTACCCTGCTTGTTGGGGACATAGAGGAGTATCTCGGGGCGTTCCACCTCAAAAGTGCCGTCCATCAGGCCCACGTTGATATAGTGGAAGCCCATGTTCGGGACATAGGGGGACGGGTTGAACGGATAGGGGTCCGCATAGCCGTGTTTAACGGCCTGCTGAAAACTGTGGAAGCGCATGGCAGCTTTTCGGGCTTGTTTCAACTGGGAGTCCAGGGTCTCCACCTTGGTTTTGGCGCTTACTGCGCTCAGGGAGGCATCCTCCCCGGTTTCGGGCTTGCTGCAACCGCTGGCCAGCAGCAAAAACACCGCGGCTGCCAACAGGCCCGGCAGACTCGTTTGGCGGAGCATGGTTCGACATTTCAATAATCGTTCAGACGGATGTTGTACAGAAGTTTTCATAAAACATGGCTTTTAAGTTGTTATGTGCAATGCGCACAAGGTGAATACAGCCACAAGTTGTCCAATCCGTTCCGGGCCGGCCAAAAGAAATGTCGCAATTCCTGACAATTATGTTGCATGGGCCTGAAGCACCCCATTCTACCGGGGGTTTCAACGGTTGAATAGCTACTCAGTATCAGCGATGAACGCACTCGGCGTCATCCCATAACGTTCCCGAAAGCGCTTTGTGAAGTAAGATAGATTGGAAAACCCGACGGAATAGGCCACCTCGGAGACTGTCGCCGAACGGCTTTGCAGGAGCAGGCGCGCCTTTTCCAGGCGGACCTCATTGATTAGCTGGTTGGGTGACTTCCCCGTAAGCGCTTTGAGCTTCCGGTGCAATTGGGCCCGGCTAAAACCCACCTGCTGGGCCAGGAATTCCACGGAGAGCTCCGCACTGTCCAGGTGTGACTCTATGGCACTTCCCACCTTTTTCAGGAAGGCGTCGTCCAATGAAGGCAGGTCGAGTTCCCCCGAAAGCACGAGGGAGGAATGTTGCATTTTTTCCCAGAGTGCCTTTTGCCGACCCATCAGGTTCCGGATTCGGACAAGGAGTTCCCGTGCCTCAAAAGGCTTTGTGAGGTAAGCCTCGGCCCCCTGGAACAGACCTTCCATCTTGTTTTCCTGTCCGGCACGGGCAGTTAGCAGGATTATCGGAATATGACTGGTCTTTGTATTGGTCTTCAGGGCATGGCATAACTCATAACCGTCCTTGCGGGGCATCATCACATCGGATACCACCACGTCGGGTATGTGTTCTATCGCCATCCGCTCCCCCTGCAACCCGTCTTCTGCATAGAGCACCCGGTAATTTTCCTGTAGCACCTCCCCCACAAACTGGCGCAGGTCTGCATTGTCTTCCACAAGCAGGATACGGGGTAAGGAAGACGCGTTCTTTAACTGCTCCCCGGACTTCGGCTGACCAACATCTCTATTAATCGCGGGAAGGGGGCCGGCAGCAGGCAAATCGGGGGCGGCGTCTTGTTCCAGCCGGTTGGGTTTGGGGAAATCCTCCGGGCGAGTCGGCAGACAAACGCTGAAGGATGTACCCTTGCCCGGCGTGCTTTCCACGCTAAGCTCCCCGCCCTGGAGTTCCACGAGTTCCTTGCAGAGCGCCAGGCCTATCCCGGAGCCGTGCGCTTCATCTCCTTCCACCCGGTAGAACCTCTCAAAGATCTGCTCCAAATCCGCAGCGGGAATCCCTTTTCCGGTATCCGAGATTTCCAAGCGCAAACGTCCGGATTTAATACCGGAACTAAAGGAAACACTTCCCCCATCCGGGGTATACTTAAAGGCGTTTGACAGGAGGTTATAAATAATTTTTTCGAGTTTGTTCCGGTCGTACCAGATGGGGTCCGCCCCGACATCTTGTTCAGCATTCGCCGACCCGCCTACCCCGGCATCCCCCAGGTCCACCCGGAGGGCAATATTGCTGCGCTCAGCCAAACTCTCAAAAGCGAAGACCACGGATTTCAGAACTTGCTCAACATCGCCGTGGGTCAGCAGGATTTCTGCCTTGCCGCTTTCAATTCGCGACAACTCGAGCAACTCATCCACGAGGCCTTCCAAACGTTCCGTATTTCGCCTGACCATGTCCAGGTCGCGGGCGGGCAGGCGCACCTCGCTTCCGCCTTCCTTTCCTGAACGGTCCAGTGCTGCCTGAATCGGGCCGCGTATCAGGGTAAGCGGTGTTCGGAACTCATGACTGATATTGGTAAAAAATCGGCTCTTTAAGGCGTTCAGGTCGCTGATGCGCCTGACTTCGCTTTCGGAAACAGCCGCCCGCACCCGTTCTTCAGCCGCCTGTTTGGCAAGGGTCTGCCGTCGGTAGGCGATTCCAAGGGAATAGATCAGCAATTGGAGGAAAATGCCCGTCGCATAGGGATCCACCCCCAAAAACCGCAAATTGATCAGGCCCATAGACCAAAAGATACCCACCAGCAGCCCAAGCCCCCCTACCAGGGTACCGATCCCAAAATAGCGTGCAAAAGCATCTTGTTTGAGGATAAGGGCCAAAGCGAGGCCCAGGCTTCCCAGCGTGTAGATTAGCAAGAACTGATAGTGCCAGCCGACCGCCGTAAAATACGCCTGGGGATCAAAAACGATGACATAGGTCACCACCGTGATGATTTCCGCCAGGGTCAACAGGGCCAAACCCTTGATAAACCGGTCCAGGACAGGAAACTTCTGACGGGAGCCCACATAGGCACGGCCAAAGAACCAAAACGTGTAAAAAACACCGTTGGAAATGGCAATTTGGACTGGGAGCCGGAAGCGGGAGATATCCCCGATCAGCAGGCCTACGGTCATGGCCTGGGTGAGCGTACAAAATCCCAGCCAGAGAACAAACCACAGAATTACCCGCTCGCGCATGTACAGGAATTGGAGCAGGTGGTAGATAAAGATAATCAGTGCCGCCCCGAACATAAAGACGTTAAAACTTGTATTGAATTGGAATATCTGGTGGTAAAAGGGTTGTTCCGGGCTTCGGGCGGTCAGGTGGAAATACGGCGGATAGCCAATGCTGTTTCCCTCCACCCGGATCACCAGGGTCACCGGCACCCCGGAGGGAATCCCGTCGAGCCCCACACTGTTGAGCACCCAGTGGGGCGCCCGGTCGCGCACTGCCTTGGGGTACTCCACCCCGCTCCTCTTGTGAAAGAGCAACTCCCCTCGGGCATAGGCCCAGACATCCACCTTGCCATTGCTCTTGGTCCATGCGGGAGGCCCGATCATTTTATCCTCGAAATGCAGCCTCCAGCCCGGCAGGGAATCGGTGGCCAGCAGGGTAAGCTTCCCCCAGTAGGGCCAGCGTACATCCAGGTATTGCGGCAGTGCATCCCCTTGTTCTGCCCCCATCGGCGGGGCTTCCAGCAAGATTTCCGGCGACAGGACTTCTGTGGAATCCTTCCAGACAGATAAAACTCCATCCAGGGAATGGACCGGGTATTTGGGGTTCAATTCATAGGGCGCCTGGGCTTGTAACCCAAGGGCCCAGACCAGGAAAATGAGGAGGAAGAACCGATTGGTTGGCATGGTCTAATTTAGAACCCGGCGGGGTCCGGGTTTCAAAATACAAAAAATGACGGCTCATAGTATCCGTGAGCCGGGTGGATCCTGCCCTAAAAAAGTCCGGGTTGCCCCCCGCCTTTGATGCGGCCCAGGTGTTGATAGGCGAGTTCGGTGACCTCCCGGCCGCGGGGGGTGCGCATAATAAAGCCCTGCTGGATCAGGAAGGGTTCGTAGACCTCCTCGATGGTTTCGGCGTTTTCGGAGACCGCCGTGGCCAGGGTGGTAAGCCCTACGGGCCCTCCCTTGAACTTGTCGATGATGGTTGCGAGGATCTTGTTGTCCATCTCGTCCAGGCCGTAGGCATCCACGTGGAGCGCCTTCAGGCCAAAACGGGAGATCTCCATATCGATGTTCCCGTTCCCCTTGATCTGGGCAAAATCCCGGACGCGGCGAAGCAGCGCATTGCAGATCCGGGGGGTACCCCGGCTGCGGCCGGCAATCTCGATGGCGGCGTCCTCCGTGATGGGGACTTTCAGTATTTCCGCAGAGCGCTGCACAATGGTGGCCAGGAGCTCCGTGTTGTAGTATTCCAGCCGGCTGGAAATGCCAAAGCGCGCCCTCATGGGGGCCGTAAGCAGGCCCGAACGCGTGGTGGCGCCAACCAGCGTAAAGGGGTTCAGGTGTAATTGTACCGATCGGGCATTCGGCCCGGTCTCGATCATGATATCGATCTTGAAATCTTCCATGGCCGAATAGAGGTATTCCTCCACCACCGGGCTGAGCCGGTGGATCTCGTCGATGAACAGGACATCCCTGGGTTCCAGGTTGGTAAGCAACCCTGCCAGGTCGCCCGGCTTGTCCAAAACAGGCCCGGAGGTAACCTTCAGCCCCACCCCGAGTTCATTGGCCAGGATATGCGCCAGGGTAGTCTTCCCCAGCCCGGGCGGGCCGTGCAGCAGCGTGTGGTCCAGGGCTTCCTGCCGGAGGTTGGCCGCCTGAACAAACACCGTAAGGTTCTCGAGTACCTGGGACTGTCCCGTAAAATCGTCAAAGGAAACCGGCCGAAGCGCCCGTTCGATGTCGAGCTCCTCAGGGGATAGTCCGTCTGCCGTAGGGTCCAGATGTTCATTCATATCACAGACAAAGATAACAATACGGGCCACATACCCCGGTGGCCTAACGGCCCAATTCTTTTTATTTCGTTGATAATTATCATATTTTCTACTGGGAAGATTCTGCTACTTTGTAATGTGATATTCTTGCCGGCCCTGTCCGGCCCTTCCGGCGGCAGGCCGAATGCCACATCGGACCCCCTGGGGTAAACAAACAAGAAACCCTTTTAACACCTTTTAAACATGGCAGCATTCGACCTCTCCAAATACGGCATTACCGTCACAGACATCCACCGGAATACCTCAGTACCCGTCCTCTATGAAATTGGCCTTCGCAACGAACCCGGCACCGCAATTTCCGACGTGGGCGCCCTGCTGGTCTATTCCGGGGAAAAAACGGGCCGGAGCCCCAAAGACAAACGGATCGTCCGCCACCCGGAGTCGGAAAAGCACATCGATTGGGGGGATATCAACATCGGCCTGGACGAACACACCTATATGGTGAACCACGAACGGGCCATCGACTACCTGAATATCTGCAAGCGGCTTTTTGTGGTGGACGCCTTTGCCGGCTGGGACCCGGACTACCGGTTGAAAGTGCGCATCATCTGTACCCGGGCCTACCACGCCCTGTTTATGCAGAACATGCTGATCATGCCAACGGCCCAGGAGCTCGAGGATTTCGGGGAACCCGACTACGTAGTCTTTAACGGAGGCGGTTTCCCGGCGAATATCTATACCAGCGAAATGACCTCCAAGACATCCGTGGATGTACACCTGGAGCGGCGGGAAATCGTGATCCTGGGCACCCAGTATGCCGGGGAGATGAAAAAGGGCATCTTCGGCGTGATGAATTACCTGATGCCGCTTCGCGACGTACTCCCGATGCACTGCTCGGCCAATGTGGGCCACGACGGGGATGTGACCATCCTCTTCGGCTTGTCGGGTACCGGGAAAACCACCCTCAGCGCCGACCCGAAGCGAAAGCTCATCGGGGATGACGAGCACTGCTGGACAGATTCCGGCACCTTCAATATCGAAGGCGGTTGCTATGCAAAGGCCATTGACCTTTCCGAAGAAAGCGAACCGGATATTTTCAATGCCATCCGTTTTGGTACCGTCCTGGAAAATGTGGTCTACGATGAGAAAACGCGGAAGGTGGATTACACCGACACCTCCATTACCCAGAATACCCGGGCCTCCTACCCGATCGAGCATATCGAAAACGTACAGATCCCCTGTGTGGCCGGCCACCCCAAAAACATCATATTCCTCACCTGTGACGCCTTTGGGGTCCTCCCCCCGGTAAGCAAGCTCACCCCGGAGCAGGCCAGCTACCATTTTATCTCCGGGTATACGGCCAAGGTAGCCGGGACGGAAATGGGGGTCACCGAGCCCGAGGCCACCTTCAGTGCCTGCTTTGGTGCCGCATTCATGATGTGGCACCCGAACCGTTACGCGGAATTGCTGGCGGAGAAAATCAGGAAACACGAGGTCACCGCCTGGCTGGTAAATACCGGCTGGACCGGAGGGGCCTACGGGGAGGGTTCCCGGATTAAGCTCAAATACACCCGGGCGATGCTCGACGCCATCCACCATGGGGATTTCGAGCGCGTTTCCTTCAGGGAAGACCCGGCTTTTGGACTGCAGGTCCCGGAGTCCTGCCCGGATGTGCCCGCGGAAGTATTGCTGCCCAGGTCTACCTGGAAGGACCCGAAAGCCTACGACGCCACGATGTCCAAACTCGTTACACTTTTCCGGGAGAATTTTAAACGATTCGAATCGGGGGTTAACCCGGAAATCGTTGCGGCCGGCCCCCAATAAGTGCAAAATCGCATATCCGCTTGGGACCAGGCCTCCAGATGCAAGGGAAACCCCGCCTGCCAGCGGGGTTTTTTATTCGCTGATAGCGCTTGAAGGGAAACCCGGGAAATCGTAATTTACGGGAATGCAAACCTATTCGTATTCCCAGGGAATCTACCCCTACCTGCCCGTATTCTACGTAATCTGGTCGGACGACCTCCTTTCCGCCTCCGAAATAGCCGTTGTAAAAAAAGCCATCGCAGACGACCCCGGCCTGAGCCATGAAGAACGCAACCGGCTCCTGGGATGGCTGGTCCGGGAATCCCCCCCGGCAGAGGAGGAGTTCCGTCACTGGAACCACCTGATAGTCCGGAGCGGGGTCTCCTACCGGGAAGATGCCGACTACCCCCTGAGCGAATTTGCGGCAGCTTTTGCCGAATCGCAGGCGCCGGGGGGTTCGCCCCATCCCGTCCTGAGGGATATCGAGGTCAACCTGGGCATTCAGCCCAACCACTACCGACACCTTTTCGGGCAAAATGCCGTCCCGGTGGCAGTGGCCAGCGAATTCCGGGGGGAAGTTCTGGCGGAATTGAGCCTCCGCCCGCATTATCCGGACTACCTGACGTTCCGGGAATTCCTGGACGCCCCGGTTTTTGAGCCGCACCTGGTCCGGGATAAGGAAGCCCATCGGCAACGCGTGCTCCAACAGTTAAAACGCCTGGCTGCAGAGGGTTATGGCGCCCTGGCGTATCCCCCGGAGTACGGGGGGAAAAACGACATGCCCGCCTATGCCGCCCTTTTCGAAAACCTGATGTTTATCGACGGGAGCCTGTGCGTCAAATTCGGGGTGCAGTTCGGGCTGTTCGGCGGCAGCATCCAGAAACTGGGCACAAAACGGCACTGGGAGGCCTATCTGAAGGACGCTGGCACGGCCAAATTGCTGGGCTGCTTTGCCATGACCGAAACGCGTCACGGATCGAATGTGCGGGGAATCCGCACCACGGCCACTTATGTAAAGGAGTCCGATGAATTGGTCGTGCATACCCCGGGCCCTGACGACAACAAGGAGTATATCGGCAATGCGATGCACGCGCAGATGGCTACGGTGTTTGCCCAACTGATCGTGGACGGTATAAACCATGGCGTACACGCCGTGCTGGTACCCATGCGGGACGGGAGCGGCAAGCTGTTGCCCGGTATCCGGGTGGAAGACAACGGCTACAAAATGGGTCTTAACGGGGTGGATAACGGCAAGATCTGGTTCAACCAGGTACGCGTTCCCCGAGGAAACCTCCTGGACCGGTACGGCAGCATTACCGAATCGGGCAGCTACCACTCGGATATCAAAAATCCGAACAAGCGGTTTTTCACCATGCTGGGAACCCTGGTGGGCGGCAGGATTTGTGTGGCCCGGGGGGCCCTGGCCGGGGCGCGGTTTGGCCTGTCGATTGCGGTTCGCTACGCACTCAGGCGCCGGCAGTTCAACGACGCCGCCCGCGTACAGGAGGATCTGATCATGGATTACCCGAGCCACCAGGTGCGCCTATTGCCGGCGGTGGCCAGCAGTTATGTATACCAGGCTGCCCTGACCCGGTTGCTGAAATCCTATGACGGGGCGGACGGTACGGACACGCGTCAGCTGGAGGCCGGGGTTGCCGGCTTGAAGGCCCTGGTGACCGAGTTCGCGGACCGGACCCTGCAGGAGTGCCGGGAAGCCTGCGGCGGAAAAGGCTACCTCCTGGAAAACCGGATCGGCCAGTTGAAGAACGACGTGGACATTTTCACCACATTTGAGGGGGATAATACCGTCCTGCTGCAACTGGCGGCAAAAAGCCGGTTGACGGATTTCCGGGCGGAATTCAATTCGGACGATTTCTTCGGGGTCTTGCGGCTTCTCGGGACACAAATCGGAAAGCGCCTGTCCGCCATCAACCCGGCCTACACGAATAAAACGGATAGGGAACATCTCTATAACCCGGCCTTCCACCGACACGCCCTAACCTACCGCACGGACCGGTTAACCTATACGCTGGCCCTACGGATCCGCGATTATATCAAAAAGGGGGTCCCCGCCTACCAGGCCTTCCTGAAGGTACAGACGCATCTGCTGGCCCTGGGCCGGGCTTATGCCGCCCTGCTGGCTTTCGAATTATTCCTCGAACACGCAAACGAGCTTGGGGACGACCCGCATGCCGACCTGATCCGGAAACTCGGGACGCTCCACGCCCTGTCGGAGATCCAGGCGGATGCTGCCTGGTACCTGGAACAGGGGTACATCGGCAAAAGGAAGTCGAAGGCTATCCGCAGCCGGGTAGAACGATTATGTACCGAATTGCGACCCCACGCCCGGGCCCTGGTGGATGGATTTGGCATCCCGCCGACCCGCTTAAGTGAAGTCCCGATTGCCGATCAGTCGGGTTCCTTGTGAAGTTCGGCCCGGTCCGCAAACCGGCGCAAGGTCACCGCGGGTTCCCCATAGAGGTAAGTGCGGGACTGTCCGCTGGCATCCAGGATCAGGGAGGTCCCCGCATGGATGCGGGCCGTTGTCGCCCCGGAAAGGTTTGCTTCCAGGATACCCGCCACCAGTTTTCGGGCCGATAAACCGCTTTCGCCCGAGAGCCTCAACACCGCGTGGTCGCCGATACCCTCGAGTGTCAGGTCGGCATTGTCCCCGAGTTCAGCGGATATCGTATCACTATCCGTGTAGATAGTCGCATCCGAGCGTTCGGCCATCCGAACCACCAGGGATTCCGCCCCGATATTCAGGTCGGCCCTGCTGTTGCCCGCAAGCGTCACATCGCAGAGGGAAGCGCGCAGGCGCAACTCGGCCCCGGCCGCCCCTTCCGTACGGATGCTGAACAGGTCGGCATTAAACTCAGCCTCGCCGATGAGCTTGCCCGCAAGCACTTCCACCCCGGACAGCTCCCGGAAAAAAACGGTGATGTCCAGGGCCCGGCTCCCGGTAATATCGTAAAACGAAGAAATTACAAGCGTGCTGTCCTGCACCTGGAACTGCAAAACATCCACCAGGTTGTCGTCTACCCGCAACTCGTATCCGCCGGATCCCTGCTGCCGGATCCGGACCTCCAGGTCGTCCTCCAGGCGGAGATACTTAAAGGGCGGGAGGCTTTCGGTGATTTCCACCGGGTTGCGGTTTCCCTTGATCCTGGGTTTGCGCTGGGCCCAGGCGCCTGCACCGACCAACAAGGCCAGGACCAGGGCCAGTGCGCGTATTTTCTCTATTCGCTTCATATGGTTCTTTATTCGGACCTAAAGATAAACCAATTCCCGCTTCCCCCGATTCGGCTTGCCCCTCCCTGGCTGCGGCACATGGCCGCACCCCTATCCGGCCACCCGAGCCCTGCCGGCCAATAAAAAGGCCCGTCTTCCGACGGGCCTTCTAAATAATTTGTTGCAGAAATCGCTAATGCTGCAATTCCTCTTCTTCATCCTGGAGCGGGATGTGCTGGGGCACATAATCCTGTCCGGGCAGTATGTATTCCCCGTTCTCGTAGGTCTTGCTGTAATCGTACGGCCAGCGGTGCACCTCCGGGATGGCGCCCGGCCAGTTGCCGTGGATGTGCTCCTGGGGAGCCGTCCATTCCAGGGTTGTGGCCTGCCAGGGGTTTTGGGGTCCGCGCTTGCCGTAAAAGATGCTGCGGACAAAGTTGAAGGCAAAGACCAATTGTGCGGCCGCCGTAATAATGGCAAATACCGTCATCAGCACCTGGATGTCCACGAGTTCATCGAACATCGGGAAGGCGGTGTTTTCGTAATATCTCCGGGGTACGCCGGCCATCCCGACAAAGTGCATCGGGAAGAACACCCCATAGGAGCCTACTGCGGTGACCCAGAAGTGGACATAGCCCAGGTTCTTGTTCATCATCCGGCCCTGGAACATTTTCGGGAACCAGTGGTAGACCCCGGCAAAAAGTCCGTAAAGGGCCGAAATACCCATTACCAGGTGGAAGTGGGCCACCACGAAATACGTGTCGTGTACGTTGATGTCCAGGGTGCTGTCACCCAGGATAATCCCGGTGAGCCCCCCCGTGATAAACGTGGATACCATCCCGATTGAGAACAGCATGCCCGGGTTCAGTTGCAGGTTCCCCTTCCAGAGCGTGGTGATCCAGTTAAACGCCTTAACGGCCGAAGGGATCGCGATCAGGAGGGTGGTAAAGGTAAATACCGAGCCCAGGAACGGGTTCATCCCTGAGATAAACATGTGGTGCCCCCATACGATGGTGGACAAAAAGGCAATCGCCAGGATGGAGGCAATCATCGCCCGGTACCCGAAAATGGGCTTCCGCGCATTGACCGACATCACTTCGGAAACTATTCCCATCGCCGGGAGGATCACGATATATACTTCCGGGTGTCCCAGGAACCAGAACAGGTGTTCAAACAGAACCGGGGATCCGCCCTGGTAGTGCAAAACTTCGCCCTGAATAAAAATATCGGACAGAAAGAACGAGGTGCCGAAACTCCGGTCCATCAAAAGCAACAAGGCGGCAGACAGGAGCACCGGGAAAGAGATCACCCCGATGATGGCCGTGACGAAAAACGCCCAGATGGTTAGCGGCAGGCGCGTCATGGACATCCCCTTGGTCCGCAGGTTGATAACCGTTACAATATAGTTCAGGGATCCCAGCAGGGAGGAAGCGATAAATATCGCCATGGAGACCAGCCAGAGGGTCATTCCCATACCCGAACCCGGCTGGGCCATCGGCAGGGCACTCAATGGCGGGTAGATCGTCCAACCGGCGGCTGCCGGTCCGGCCTCCACAAACAGGGAAATCACCATGATTACACTCGAGAGGAAGAACATCCAGTACGACAGCATATTCAGGAACCCGGATGCCATATCCCGGGCGCCGATCTGCAGCGGGATCAGCAGGTTACTGAACGTACCGCTCAATCCGGCTGTCAATACAAAGAAGACCATGATGGTCCCGTGGATCGTAACAAGGGCCAGGTAGATGTCCGCATCCATAACGCCTTCCGGGGCCCACTTCCCCAACACAGCTTCAAACACCGGGAAGGATTCCCCGGGCCAGGCGAGCTGCATCCGGAAAAGCAGGGACATGGCAATACCGATAAAGCCCATGATCAGGCCGGTAATCAGGTATTGCTTGGAGATCATCTTGTGATCCTGGCTGAAAATATATTTGGTGACAAAAGTCTCTTTGTGGTGATGTCCGTGATCGTCGTGCGCGTGATCATCGGCGATCGCATGTGCGTGTGCTGACATAGTGCTTTTGTTTTATTCTTTTTCTTTTATAGCAATTTTATTCGGCGGCGGTAACGGTCTCCCCAAAAGTCGTCTGACTCTCTATCCACGCCTGGTAATCTTCCTCGCTCTCCACAATGATCTTCATCTGCATGTTGTAGTGCGACTTACCGCAGATCTTGTTGCAGAGCAAAATAAAATCAAATTCCCACGGATCCGAATTCGGCTCCCCTGCCGCTGCGCGTTCTGCCCGGATGGCATTGGTGCGTGCCACTTTTTCCATGACTTCCGGCTTCTGGCGCATCTCGGCGGTGGTGATCGTCGGGGTGAAGGAAAACTCGGTAATCATCCCGGGTACGCAGTTCATCTGGGCCCGGAAGTGGGGCATGTAGGCAGAGTGAAGTACGTCCTGGGAACGCATCTTGAAATTTACCTTCCGCCCAACGGGCAGATGCAATTCCTTCACAATAATGTCGTCGGCGGCATTCGGGTCGGACTCATCCAGCCCGAGCACGTTTGCCCGGTCGATATCGATCATCCGGACATTGGCATCCCCCAGCACATTATCCGCCCCCCCGTAACGAGCCGTCCAGTTAAATTGCTGGGCATAGAGCTCCACAATCAGCGGGTCGTCTTCCTCGTTGACGTCCATGATATTCGTCCAGGTATACAGGCCCCAGATAATCAGTCCGGCCAGGACAATCACCGGGATAATGGTCCAGATAAATTCCAGACGGTCATTGTCCGCGTAAAACAGCGCTTTTTTGCCCTCTTCGCCCCGGTATTTGAAGGCGAAGTAGTGCAGGAGCGCCTGGGTGATGAACTGGACGATAAAGATGATCACAAAGCTCCAGAGCATCAACTGGTCGTAATCCCCCCCGTGTTCGCTGGCGGCTTCCGGCAACAGGAACTTGCTGTATTTCCAGAAACAGAATATGGTGAGCAAATAGATGAACACCAAAAACCCGAACATCAGGTACCCGTTGTTCTTGTTGTCCTCGTCGCTGGCAACTTCCGAATTCGCTGTTTTAGCCTTGAGTTGGGAGAATTCAAAGATCTTGGTCATCTGCCAGATGGCGATAGCCACTAAAACCAAAACAGAGATCGTCAATAATGCTGTCATTGTAAACGGATATAATTCGCTAAATATCTTCTAATAATGAAATTGTCTGCTCTCTTCGATAAACGGGTTCCGCGTCGGTTGCAGCGGCGCCTTGGTCATTGCCCGGAATATCCAGAAAATAAACGCCCCTCCGAAGAACAGCACAGCCCCGATCTCCGGCACCCCGATATACCACTGGTCGCCAACCGTAGCGGGGGTGATCATCAGGTAGACGTCCAGGTAGTGCCCCAGCAGGACCACGATCCCGGTCATGACCACAAACCAATTGATGCGTTTGTAGTCGCTGTTCATCAATACCAGGAGCGGGAACAAAAAGTTCATCGCCACCATACCGAAGAACGGCAGTTTAAAATCTTCAATCCGCGTGACGAAGTAGGTCACCTCTTCCGGGATATCCGCATACCAGATCAGCATGAACTGGCCAAACCAGAGATAGGTCCAGAAAATACTGATGCCGAACATGAATTTACCCAAATCGTGGATGTGGCTGTCGTTGACATCCGGCAGGTACCCCCGGGACTTCAGGTAGATTGTTACCAGGGCAATGGTGGTAATTCCCGAGACAAACATGCTCGCGAAAACATACCATCCGAACAACGTGCTGAACCAGTGCGGGTCGACGCTCATAATCCAGTCCCAGGACATGATGGACTCAGTGACCAGGTAGAACACCAGGAAACCGGCAGACCAGCGGAAATTCTTGATAAAATTCGAGTTGTCATTGGCCTCGTCCTGCGCAAGCGACAGGCGGCGGGACACTTCGCGGTAGGCGATCCATCCCCCAAGGAACACGGCAGCGCGGATCAGGAAAAAGGTCGGGTTCAGGTAGCCGGCCTTTCCCTGCAGTAACTCATCGTGGGCAACCGTTTCGGCATCCATCCACACAAAGAGGTGGTTCATGTGGAGTACGGAAAGGACCAGGATCACAAAAATGGCAATCCCCCCGGGTACCAGGTAGGCGGTAATCCCCTCCATCACCCGGAACAACAAGGGCGACCAACCGGCCTGGGCTGCCCGCTGGACCGCGTAAAAGGCCAGGGTACCCAGCGCCAGCATAAAGAAAAAGAAAGCGGCGATATAGATGGCCGACCAGGGGCGGTTCTGCAACTGGTGGAGCAGATGCTCGTCGTGGTCGAGAGAGTGGTCCGCATCCTGGGCAGCTGCCCCGTGCTCGGTCGTACTGTCGTACGAGGTAGTTTCGTGAGTTTGCGCAGCAGCTTCATGGCCTCCGCCGTGACCGTCGTCGTGGGAAGCCGAGACCATGGCCTTGGCCTCCTCAACCGTTGAAGGGGCAGAGATAAACCCTATGGCCATGCCCATGAGCCCGAGGGCCATGAGTATGACGGATCCGATTTTCAATCTGTTCGAGAAAGTATACATCTGCAATGCTGCTTTATTGTGTTAAATCTTCCTTGAGTTTCATCACGTATTCGGAAACCTGCCACCGCTCTTTCTCATCCAGCTGCGTGGCATAAGACCCCATAGCGTTCTGGCCGTAATAGATCACGTGGTAGGTGGTCCCGACATTGATATTCCGTCCCGGGTCCGCATAGCTGGGAACCCCCAGGATTTTCTCGCGTTTTACCAGGTTCCCCTGCCCGTCGCCCTTGGGCCCGTGGCAAATGGCACAGTACAGCGCGTACAACGCCGCCCCCTCGGCCAGGTTCTCTTCCCGGTTCAGGGAATCCAACGGGCTGGTCAGCGCACGGGACAATTCCTTGCCTTCCGGGGTATTCTCCAGGCCGTAGGGTAAAGCGCCCCGGGCGATGGTGTTTTCTGCCGGGAGCAGGGCCATGGAACCCCCGGGGAGCCATTCCACCTCGTCGTAGGCTTCATAGCCAACCGGTTCGTACATATTGGGCATGTACTGGTAATTGGGCTCCCGCTTGTCCTGGCAGGAGGCCAGGATCAGGATGCCGGTGAATATCAGGGCGGTATAGAGCGTATTCTTCATTGCGCTGTTTTACTTTTCGACTCGGTTGATCTCTACGGCGCCGGTTTCCCGGAGCAGGTCGGTCAGGGCAGCCTCGTCGCCGTGCAATTCGATTTCCATGATAAAGTGGTCGTCCGTGCTGCGCGGATCCGGGTTTTCGGCCTTCTTGAATGGCCAGAGCCGGCTCCTGAGGTAGAAGGTGATCACCATCAGGTGGGCGGCGAAAAACACCGTCATCTCGAACATAACCGGTACAAACGCCGGCATGTTCTCAATATAGCTGAAGCTGGGCTTGCCCCCGATATCCTGGGGCCAGTCCTGGATCATGATGTAATTCATCATCACGATAGCGACTGTCAGCCCGAGGCAGCCGTACATAAACGAGGTAATGGCGATCCGCGTGGGCGCCAGGCCCATGGCCTTATCGAGGCCGTGCACGGGGAAGGGGCAATACACCTCCTCAATGTGGTGCCTGGCGGCCTTAACCTTCTTCACGGCGTGCATCAGCACGTCGTCGTCATCGTAGTATGCCTGTATAACCTTGGATGCCATTGCTGTTATTGTTTTTCATTTAAAAGTTTCGCCTGCCCGGCCCAGTCGTCGCGCTGGGCGCGTCCCGGGAAGGAACCGGTAATCGAATCCAGCAGGTCGTATTCCCGCTGGGTCATCCGGCTCACCTGGGCGAAGGTGTATATTCCGATCTGGTTCAGTTTTTCTTCCATCTGCGGTCCGATACCCTTGATCCGTTTCAAATTGTCCGGGGTTTGGGTAACCGGGTCGAAGGCTCCTACCGCATCCAGCAGGCTGCTCACCTGGGCAGGATCATCGCCCGCAGGGGGCGGAGTGGTTGCCTGTGCAGCCGGCGGAACCTGGTCGGCCGTACGGGGAACTGCTGTGCGGATCTCGTACAGCGGCTTCCCGGCATCCCGCAATTTCTTATAGCGCTCCCCGGAGGATTTCAAAATAGACTTCACCTCGGCCTGGGCGATAACCGGGAAGGTCCTCGCGTAGAGCAGGAACAGGACGAAGAAGAACCCGATGGTGCCGATGAAAATTCCAATATCCACAAAGGTCGGCGAGAACATCGTCCAGGAAGACGGCAGGTAGTCCCGGTGCAGGGAGGTTACGATGATCACGAAACGCTCAAACCACATCCCGATGTTCACCACAATTGAAATGATGAAGGAAACCAGGATACTCGTGCGGATTTTCTTGAACCACATTACCTGGGGAGAGACCACGTTACAGGTCATCATCAGGGTGTAGGCCCACCAGTAGGGCCCGGTGGCCCGGTTCAGGAATGCGTACTGCTCGTACTCCACGCCCGAATACCAGGCGATGAACAGCTCGGTGATATAGGCGCAGCCCACGATGGAACCGGTGATCATGATGATGATATTCATCAACTCGATGTGCTGTACGGTGATATACGCTTCCAGGTTGCAGACCTTCCGCATGATGATCAGCAGGGTCTGTACCATTGCGAAGCCGGAGAAAATGGCCCCCGCCACAAAGTAAGGCGGGAAGATGGTGGTATGCCATCCCGGGATTACCGAGGTGGCAAAGTCAAAGGATACGATGGTGTGTACGGAGAGTACCAGAGGCGTAGCCAGACCGGCCAGTACCAGGGATACCTCCTCAAAGCGCTGCCAGTCCTTGGCGCGCCCGCTCCAGCCGAAACTCACCAGGCTGTAGATCTTTTTCTGGAAGGGCTTTACGGCCCGGTCGCGGATCATCGCAAAATCCGGCAACAGTCCGGTCCACCAGAAGACCAGGGAAACGGACAGATAGGTGGAGATCGCAAACACATCCCAGAGCAAGGGCGAGTTGAAATTCACCCAGAGCGACCCAAACTGGTTCGGGATGGGCACCACCCAGTAGGCCAGCCAGGGACGGCCCATGTGAATGATCGGGAAGAGTCCCGCCTGGACCACGGAAAATATCGTCATCGCCTCCGCAGAGCGGTTAATGGCCATACGCCATTTCTGGCGGAAGAGCAGCAATACAGCCGAGATAAGCGTTCCGGCGTGGCCGATACCCACCCACCAGACAAAGTTGGTGATGTCCCAGGCCCAGTTTACCGTGCGGTTCAGGCCCCATGTACCGATACCGGTAGAAATCGTATAGATGATACACCCGATCCCCCACAGAAATGCAGCCAGCGCAATGGTAAATACAATCCACCACTGCTTGTTGGCCCTCCCCTCCACCGGGGCAGCGATATCCACGGAAACATCGTGGTATCCCTTATCACCCAGTACCAGGGGCTTGCGTATCGGTGCTTCGTAATGCGACGCCATAGAATCTTATTTACGTTTCTTAAATTTTATGCTTCGTTGGTATTACGGACTTTGACCTGGTAAAATACATTGGGCCGGGTTCCCACATGCTCGAGCAGGTGGTACATCCGGTCGTCGGCGGCCAGTTTGGACACTTCGCTTTCCGCGTCGTTGATGTCGCCAAAGACGATGGCCCCGCTGCTGCAGGCATTCGAACAGGCGGTCTGGAATTCCTCGTCGGTAACGGGGCGTCCCTCGCGCTTGGCGTCCAGGATGGATTTCTGGGTCATCTGGATACACCAGGAGCACTTCTCCATCACCCCGCGGGAACGCACGTTCACATCCGGGTTCAGGACCATCTTGCCCAGGTCGTTATTCATGTGGTAGTCGAATTCCTCGTTATCGCTGTAGAGGAACCAGTTGAAACGGCGCACCTTGTACGGACAGTTGTTCGCACAATACCGGGTTCCCACGCAGCGGTTGTACGCCATGTGGTTGTGACCCTGGCGGCTGTGCGCGGTAGCTGCAACCGGGCAGACAGTTTCGCAGGGAGCGTGGTTACAGTGCTGGCACATCACCGGCTGGAAGGCCACCTGCGGGTTGGCCGCCGGGTCTTCCATCTCCTCGAAACCGGCCTTGGATTCCATGGCGCCGGATAATTCGTCTTTCTTAATATTGTCTCCCTCAAAGGTGTCTTCCGATGAGTAATACCGGTCGATCCGCAGCCAGTGCATGTCGCGGGAGCGGCGGATTTCCTGCTTCCCTACCACCGGCACGTTGTTCTCGGCGTGGCAGGCAATGACGCAGGCCCCGCAGCCCGTACAGGCATTCAGGTCGATGGACATGTTGAAATGGTGTCCGACCGAGCGGTCGAAGTGGTCCCAGAGGTCGACGCTTGTGGCGGGCACCTCCTGGTGGTTCAGGGACACTTGCGGCACATGGTTCCAGTGGGATGGATCTTCCGTGTTAAAAATTTCCAGGGTCGTCTCCTTGATGATGTCGCCCCGGCCCATCAGCGTATTGTGCAGCTGGATACAGGCAAATTCGTGCATGCCAGCAGCTTTCTCAACAGCTACTTCCTGGACGGAATCCATATTCTCGTACAGGGCAAAAGCGTTCACCCCGGTCTGCATCTCCGATTTCATCCCCACCTGCCTGCCGTATCCGAAGGACAGCCCAAGGGTGCCGGGAGCCTGGCCAGGCTGGATGATGACAGGGACGTTTTGCAGGGTGGCGCCATTTACCGTGAGGTTCACATAACTGCCGTCGAGGCCGCCATTTGCGACGTGTTCGTTGACCAGTCCGAGGTCCGCGGCATCCGCCTTGGATACAGTGACGTAATTATCCCAGCTCACCCGGGTGATCGGGTCGGGGAATTCCTGCAGCCAGGGGTTACCCGCCTGCCGGCCGTCTCCCATCCCCACCTTGGAATACAAGACGAGGCTCATGCCCCCGCCTGTGGCGGCGGCCAGTCGCTGGAGCGAGGAGGCAATCGGTACGACGCTGCTGACTTCGCCTTCCGGGGAAGCAGCTTCGGTTTCTTTATCGGTAGCAATTGCAGCGGCTGTTTCCGGGTCGGCCATCCCCATACCTCCCGGTGCGTAGACGCCGTCGTGCAAGGCCTGGTTCCAATCGCCGCCGGCGAGGATTCCCTCCTCCCAGGTCTGGGCGATATAGTCGTGCCATGTCTGTTCTGACCCCATCCAAACCAGCAGGCTCTGCTGGAACTGGCGGGTGTCGAACAGCTCCCGGATCACGGGCTGCATCAGGCTGTAATGTCCTTTCTTGAACTGTGCATCCCCCCAGGATTCCAGGTAATGGTTCGCCGCTGCCGTAAAGGTGCAGAGCTCGGTGGTTTCATTCCAGTTGGTGGAGAAAGATACCGACAGGTCTACTTGCTGCATGGCTTCTGCAAACCCGGCGGATGCAGGGAGGGAATAGGCCGGGTTCACCCCGTCCATGATCAGGGCGCCCACACGGCCGGCCTGCATATCGGCAATCAGCTGACGTACGGCAGCCGAATTCCCCTGGCGCACATAGCGCGGGGCATCGGGCTCAAAAGCTTCGCTGCCGAGCATTTCGTTGATGGACAGGGCCACGGATTGTGCATCCACATCGTCCAGTCCCGTGAGGACTACGGCGCGGCGCCGGTTCTTTGCAATCTGGCTAACCGCCCGGTCCAGGGCCCGGACCGCCGCTTCGGGCAGGTCTCCGGAAACACTGGTGCCATTGAGCTTGGCATACAGGTGGGCCAGGGCAACCTTCTGCTGGGCCGGGGTCAGGGGCACGCGTTGGTCCGCATTCGCCCCGGTCAGGCTCATATTCGATTCAAACTGTACGTGCCGGGACATCTTCCCGTCCTTGGGAATCCGGCCTTTAGCATACCCGCCGTCGTAGCCTCCACCCTGCCAGTCACCCAGGAAATCGGCGCCGAAGGAGATAATCAGGTCGGCCTTGGACAGGTCGTAATCCGCCAGGGCGCGTTCCCCGTATTTCGCCTCAAAGGCATTCAGCGCAGCATCCGAGCTGACAGCGTCGTAGGTGACGTGAACCGTTTCCGGGTAGGCTTCGGCAAACTCGGCTACGAGCTTTTCCGTAGACGGGCTCGCATAGGTCTGGGTCAGCAGGGCAATCTGCCGGCCGCTACCCTGCAAACTTCCCAGTTTGGCGCGGACGGCTGCATCGAGGCCATCCCAGGCAACATCCCCTTCCGCACTCCGGGGGCCTTGCAGGCGCGTACTGTCGTAGAGGGAAAGGACGGAAGCCTGGATCCGGGCATTCGAACTGCCCAGTACAGCGGCTTCCTTGTTGTTTTCTATTTTGATCGGGCGACCCTCCCGGGTTTTCACCAGGATGCTGGCAAAATCGTACCCGTCGGCAATCGTCGTGGCATAGTAATTGGCGACACCCGGGATGATCCGCTCGGGTTGCATCACGTAAGGGATGGACTTATGCACCGGCCCCTCGCAGGCCGCCAGGGAAGCCGCCGCCGTGCTGAAGCCGACATATTTCAGGAAGTCCCGACGGGAAGTCTGGCTCCCCGCCAGCTGCTCCTTGTCGCCCAGGAACGCATCCTCCGGGAGTTTCTCCGGGAATTCGTTTTGTTTCAGCTTCTCAACAATGGAATTGTCCGGGGAAAGTTCCGCCTCGCTCTTCCAATATTTCTTGTTTGATGCCATATGCGATCTGTCTAAACTGATTTGATCCTTAAATTAATAGTGGCACTTGCCGCATTCCAGGCCGCCCATCTGGGCCGCTGTAACCTGTTCCACACCATACTTCCTGGCAAGCTCCTCGTGAATTTTCTCGTAGTAGTCGTTCCCCTCCATACGGACGTTGGTCTCCCGGTGGCAGTTGATGCACCACCCCATAGTGAGCGGGGCATCCTGGTACATGATTTCCATTTCCTCCACGGGGCCGTGGCAGGTCTGGCACTGGATCTGACCCACTTCCACGTGCTGGGAGTGGTTAAAGTAGACGAAGTCCGGCAGGTTATGGATGCGGACCCACTCCACAGGCTGACTCTCGCCCGTATAGCTCTGGGTTTCCTCGTCCCAACCCACGGCGGCGTACAATTTCTTGATTTCGCCCGTGTAGAATTCGTTGGTATACCCCTTGGCCAGGTCTTCCGCAGACGGCCCTTCCGGGTTGCCCGTGTACTCGTAAATAGACTTGTGACAGTTCATGCACACATTCAGGGAAGGAATTCCAGAGTGCTTCGATTTCCGGGCGGAAGAGTGGCAGTACTTACATTCAATACCGTTATCCCCGGCGTGGATCTTGTGCGAGTAGTGGATGGGTTGGATGGGCTGGTAGCCCTGGTCCACGCCCACCTGCATCATCCAGCCGTAGGCAAAATAGGCAGCGCCGAGCATCAGGAAGATGACCGTTACCAGGACCAGGAACTGGTTCTGTGCAAAGGCTTTCCAGATAGGCGTCCCTTTTTGCGCCTTCTCCTTCTCGAGGACCACGCCGCTGGCTTCCGCAATACGGCGCAGCGTCTTGTTGACCAAAACGAGCATCACCACGAGGATCCCGAATACGAGTAACAGCGCCCCCAGCACCAAATCGTTGGACAGGCCGGAACCGGATCCTCCCCCGGCAGCCTGGCCGGCCGCTGGCGCTGCAGCTGTGGCAGGGGCGGGAGGCGGCGCCTCGGTGTATGCCAGGATATCCGCAATATCCTGATCGCTCAGGGTCGGGAAGGCCGTCATGGCCGCCTGGTTGTATTCCGCGTAAATTTCGTTGGCGTAGGCATCGCCGGAAGCAATCTTCCCGGCACTGTTCCGGATCCAGGAGTAGATCCACTCGCAGTCCAGGCCTTCCTCCTCGGTGAGGCGAACGGCGACGTTTGCCAGGGCCGGCCCCGTCATACGGCGGTCCAGGGCGTGGCACGCTGCGCAGTTCTGGTTAAACAATTGTTTTCCGTTGGCAGCATCCCCGGGGCCGCAGGGCCCTTCCTCCCCACCGGCTGCAGCCGAAGCCTCGGCTGCCGGCTCTTGGGCCGCCGCATCATCCTGGGCGGAAAGTGTAGGTGAAAAGAGCAGAGAAACTACTAAACAAAAACCAAAAATAGCAGGAAACGGATGGCGGTTCGGAACCTTTTTCATGTGTCGCTGTTCAATATTTTTTGAAGCCCGGTGAACACAGTCACCAAACTTGGCACGCTTTTGGCATTTATGTTCGCAATGGCCGTGGTTGCTGGCCTTGTGGTAGGAATCGGCTGGTTGAAAAACTCAAAAAATACTGCCAATTCAGACCGTTAAAATTGCGCCCAAATTGTCAGCAAAAATACGACATAGACTTTATTTTGGAAATCTTAAAGGTTTTATAATTTCTAATTTATAAAGGTTCTAAATAATGTATTTCAGTAGCTTAAAAAGCCGTAAAAAAGGTACCTTTAGCCTCACTAAAAGTCACACTTTCACCACTATGAGAAACCGGTTCGCCCCCCTGTTGATCCTCCTGATGTCAACTGCCGGGCTCTTTGCCCAAAGCGGCCGGGTCACTATCGAACAGGACCCGGAAATAGGCAGGTTGCTCGAAATCTACACCAAAAGCAACAGCGAGACGGATTTCTACACCATCCAAGTGGGTTTCGGCTCCTATTCCCTGGCCGAGGAACTCAAGGACGAAGTGGAGCAGGAATTTCCCCAGTGGACAGCCAAGATCGTATTTGATTCCCCCACCTACCGGGTGCAAGTGGGTCGATTCCGGGAGCGGCTTGAAGCCGAGCGCGAATTCCGGGAAGTCCGCAAGAAGTTTCCCGGGGCCCTGCTGCTAAGGCCTGGAGATCGGTAATTGATTTGAAGATTTGCCGATTTGAAAATTTGAAGATGAACAGGGGATAGGCGATTTCAAGCTGAGATTTGTTCTGCGCGCACACAAATATGTGATGATGAAGCCGGCGGTATAAAAATTAAGCTACTCCAAAATCCAGGAAATCGAACCCCCAGAAATAAAAAACCGGGGCCCTATGAGGACTCCCGGGTTCTTTTTTATTCGTTCGTTTACAAGCTAGCCCGGCGCACGCAGGCTCATCAATTTCCAGGCTATCTTCGAGATACCCGACACTGGAAATCCCAGTTATTTAACTCACCGAAATCGAGACGTTGCCTGGTTTTCAATTTGCTTAATCTTCAAATCGGCAAATCTTCAAATCTTCAAATTACCTACAGCGTCTTCTTCACCGCCACTTCCTGGAAGGCTTCCACGACATCGCCTTCCTTGATGTCGTTGTAGTTCTTGATCTGCAGGCCGCAGTCGTACCCTTTGGATACTTCCTTCACATCGTCCTTGAACCGCTTCAGGGAAGCGAGTTCGCCGGTGAAGATCACCACGCCGTCGCGGATCAGGCGGATATTCGAATTCCGGAACACCTTGCCGCTGGTAACCATACACCCGGCAATCGTCCCGATCTTGGAGATCTTGAACGTCTCGCGGATTTCGGCCGTACCGGTAACCTCCTCCTTGATCTCGGGGGAGAGCATCCCCTCCATGGCATCCTTGACGTCGTTGATGGCGTCGTAGATGATGGAGTACATCCGGATGTCGATTTCCTCCTTGTCGGCAACCTCCCGCGCGTTCCCCATGGGCCGTACGTTAAAGCCGATGATAATTGCGTCGGAAGCGGAGGCGAGCAGCACGTCCGATTCGGTAATCGCGCCCACGCCCTTGTGGATGATGTTGACCTGGATCTCGTCCGTAGACAATTTCTGGAAAGAATCCGACAGGGCTTCCACCGATCCGTCCACATCCCCTTTGAGGATGATGTTGAGTTCCTGGAAATCTCCGAGTGCAATCCGGCGCCCGATCTCGTCCAGGGTAATGTGCCGCTGGGTGCGCACGTTTTGTTCGCGCAGCAACTGGGAACGCTTGGAGGCAATCTGCTTCGCCTCGCGCTCGTCTTCCAGCACGTTGAATTTATCGCCGGCCTGGGGGGCGCCGTCCAGACCCAGAATGGATATGGGCGTTGAGGGGCCCGCGGACTTCACGTTCTTGCCGCGTTCGTCCTGCATCGCCTTCACCTTCCCGCTGCAGGTTCCCGCCAGGACATAGTCCCCGATGTGCAGGGTCCCGGCAGTCACCAGGACTGTGGAAACATAGCCGCGGCCCTTGTCCAGGAAGGCTTCCACCACGGTACCCGAAGCGAGTTTGTCCGGGTTGGCCTGAAGTTCGAGGAGTTCTGCCTCGAGCAATACTTTTTCCAGGAGCTCCTTAACCCCTTCCCCGGTCTTTGCCGAGATGTCGTGCGACTGGATCTTACCGCCCCAGTCTTCCACGAGCAGGTTCATGTTCGCCAGCCCTTCCTTGATCTTGTCCGGGTTGGCCGTGGGCTTGTCCACCTTGTTGATCGCAAAGACGATGGGTACCCCGGCGGCCTGAGCGTGGCTGATGGCTTCCTTGGTTTGCGGCATGATGTCGTCATCCGCAGCGATTACGATAATCGCGATGTCGGTTACCTGCGCACCCCGCGCCCGCATGGCCGTAAAGGCCTCGTGACCCGGCGTATCCAGGAAGGCAATTTTCTGCCCGTTCTCCAGGCTCACCCCGTAGGCCCCGATGTGCTGGGTAATCCCGCCACTCTCGCCGGCAATCACATTCTCCTCCCGGATATAGTCCAGCAGGGACGTCTTCCCGTGGTCCACGTGCCCCATAACGGTAACGATGGGTGCCCGCGGCTGCAGGTCTTCCGGTGCATCCTCCTCTTCTTCGATCGATTCTTCGATCTCGGCGGTTACGAATTCCACTTCATAGCCGAATTCCTCGGCCACGATGGTCAGGGTTTCCGCATCGAGCCGCTGGTTCATGGTCACCATGATGCCCAGAGACATACAGGCGGAAATAATATCCGTGGTGGAGACATCCATCATGGTAGCCACCTCGCCAACGGTGACGAATTCGGTTACCTTGAGGGTTTTGCTCTCCAGTTCCTGGGCCTCCAGGTCCTTCTCGGTCTGCTGGCGGTGCTGATCCCGCTTGTCGCGGCGGTATTTTGCGCCTTTTCCTTTTTTGGATTTCCCCTGCAGTTTCTCCAGGGTTTCCCGCACTTGCTTTTGCACTTCCTCCTCGGTAGGCTCTACCTTGTTGGCTGCAAAGCGCTGCTTCCGGCCACCCGCTTTCCCGCGGGCCCCGGAATCCGTTTTGCTGGTAATCCTCCGGCGGCGGCGTTTGCGGTCGCCGTCGTCCTTCTTCTCTTTCTTTTTCTTCTCGAACTGGGTCAGGTCGATCTTGTCCTTGATCTTGGGGCCCGAAAGCTTCTTGTACTCGGTCTCCATGACCTCGGGCTTTTCGGCAGCGGGTTTTTCAGCCGCCGGCTTTTCGGTAGCCGGGGTTTCAGCCACAGGCGCCTCGGCGGGTTTTTCAACCTCCTTGGGCGTCTCCTCAGCCGGCTTTTCCACCGGCTTCTCAGCGGCGGGCTCCTCTTTTTCAGTGGGCGCCCCCTGCTTTTTGGTCGCTTCCAGGTCGATTTTCCCCACCTGGGTGGGGCCGGCCAGATCGGCCTTGGCCCTGACGACTTCCGTCCGCGACTGGCGCTTTTCCCGCGCCAACCGCTTCTCTTCCTGTTCCTGTTCCAGTTGTTGACGAAGCGCTTCCTTCTCCTTCCGCTTCTCCTCCCCTACTTCCTTGGAGGCAACCTTTTTGCTCTTGTCCGAGCGGAACTCATCCAGCAAAACCTGGTATACTTCGCCGGAAATTTTGGTCGTAGGCCGGGCCTCTACCTCATGCCCCTGAGAGGCCAGGTAGTCCACCGCCCTGTCCAGCGATATATTGAGTTCTCTAAGGACTTTGTTAAGCCTTATGGTTGCGTTTTCTGCCATAGAAATCCTTCGTTCTTACAATAAAAGTGCTAATATATAGCTTAATCTTCAAATTCTTCTTTGAGGATCCGGATCACATCTAAAATGGTTTCCTCCTCCAGATCGGTGCGTTTTACCAGGTCTTCGACGTCCTGTTCGAGCACGGCACGGGCCGTGTCCAGGCCGATTTTACGCAGCTCCATGATAATCCACTCCTCAATCTCGTCGCGGAACTCGGTGAGCTCCACATCCTCTTCAACGCCCTCGCGGTACACGTCAATCTCATAACCGGTCAGCTGGCCGGCCAGGCGGATGTTGTGGCCCCCGCGGCCGATGGCCTTGGAGACTTCCTCCGGCTTCAGGTAAACCTGGGCCGTCATATTTTCATCGTTCAGTTTCACCTGGGTGACGCGGGCCGGGCTCAGGGACCGGGTGACCATCAGCTGCGGGTTATTCGTCCAGTTGATCACGTCGATGTTCTCGTTGCCCAACTCGCGGACAATCCCGTGGATACGGGAACCCTTCATTCCCACGCAAGCCCCAACCGGGTCAATCCGGTCGTCGTAGGAATCCACCGCCACCTTGGCCTTCTCGCCCGGGATCCGGACCGCCTTCTTGATGGTGATGAGCCCGTCGAAAACTTCGGGGATTTCCTGGTGGAAAAGCTGCTCGAGGAATTTAGGCGAGGTGCGCGACATGATGATCAACGGCTTGTTGCCCTTGAGCTCCACGCTTTCGATGATCCCGCGGACGTTGTCGCCCTTGCGGAAAAAATCGGAAGGGATCTGCTTTTCCTTGGGCATGATCAGTTCGTTGCCCTCATCGTCCAGCAGGATGATTGCCTTGTGGCGGATATGGTGTACCTCCGCGGTGTAAATTTCGCCTTCCAGGTCCTTGAACTGCTTGTAAATGGTGGTGTTGTCGTGTTCGTGGATCTTGGCGATCAGGTTCTGCCGCAGGGCCAGGATGGAGCGACGCCCCAGGTCGATGAGCTTCACTTCTTCCGACACGTCTTCCCCTACCTCAAAATCGGGCTCGATCTTGCGGGCTTCCGACAGGGAGATCTCCTCGTTGGGCTCTTCTACCTCCCCGTCCGGGACCACTACGCGGTTCCGCCAGATTTCGAGGTCCCCCTTATCGGGGTTGATGATGATGTCAAAATTGTCATCGGAGCCAAACTTGCGCTTCAAAGCCGCCCGGAATACCTCCTCCAGGATAGCCATAAGCGTTACCCGGTCAATGAACTTGTCGTCCTTGAACTCGGAGAATGATTCGATCAATGCGAGATTTTCCATTTTTTCAATCTGCCGTTAAAATTTTAAAACAACTTTTGCCTGTTCAATTTCGGAATGCGGAATGATTTCCTCCTTCCGAACGGTATGTTTCCCCTTGCCAACCGGCTTGGGCTCCCGCGCTTTCCAGCTCAGGGTGATGTCCTTCTCATCCGCTGCCGTCAGGGTGCCCTGCACTTCCTTCCCGGCCCGGCGCACGGCCAGCTTGCGGCCAATGTGCTTCCGGAACTGCCGGGGCATCAGCAAAGGCGCAGTAGCCCCGGCAGAACCGACTTCCAGTGAAAAATTGAATTCGTCTCTGTCCAGGGAGTGCTCCACGGCCCGGCTGATGTCCATACAATCCTGCAGGCTGATGCCTTCATCCCCGTCCAGGGTGATCTGGATGGACTGGTCCGGGTTTACTTTCAGTTCGATCAAGAACAATTCCGGCCGGGCCGCGAGGGCCTCTTCCAGCAGTTCGCTCACGCGCTTTTGCAGTCGATTGCCTTCCATGGTGCCGTCCTTCATTTACTTACTGGCAACAAAAGAGGGGACCGCTAGTCCCCTCATTGAATAACCATTTATTCTATAAGTGGTGCAAATATATGACTTTTTCTCTGATATACTAAAATGTTCCCACCTAAGTTTTAAGTATATAGGGCCGCCGAAATCCGGTATCTTTACCCTGCCAACCCATCCGAAGTCCATGGAACTTTTCACCTCCTACAACCTGATCATCGCCGCATCGGTCGTCCTGATCCTCTCCTTCTGGTTCAATGGCCTCGCCAGGCGCACGAGCATTCCCTCCGTCCTGATGCTCATCGTACTCGGGGTGGTGATACAATACAGCCTGCAGCTTTTCGGCGCCTCCCTGCCGGACCTCTTCGGGGCCCTTGAAGTACTCGGGATCGTCGGCCTCATTATGATTGTACTGGAAGCCGCCCTGGAACTCGAACTCCGGCGGGACAAGGTGTGGCCCATCCTCAAGGCCCTGTTTATCGCCCTGACGGGCCTGCTGGCCTCCACATGGGTGGCCGCCCTGATCCTCGAAGCCCTGGTGCCCGGCATGGACACCTCCTCGGCCTGGTTGTACGCCACCCCCCTGTCCATCCTCTCCAGCGCCATCATCATCCCAAGCGTCGGGGGCCTCTCGCCGGACAAGAAGGAATTCCACATATATGAAAGCACATTTTCGGACATCGCGGGGATCATCCTGTTCTATTTCCTGGCCGGTCAGCTGAACCCGGCCGAGGCGGTGGGGCCGGCGGGTTTCGCAGGGACCATCGTGCTCACCGTGGTGATCGCCCTGGCGGCCAGCTACGGGATTATCCTGATCTTCCAGGGGATTAAGAGCCAGGCAAAACAATTCCTGCTCATCGCCGTATTGCTCCTGCTCTACGCCATTGGCAAGAAGCTCCACCTGAGTTCGCTGATTATTATCCTGGTCTTCGGCCTGGTTATCGCCAATATGAAGTTGTTTTTCGCCGGTCCCCTGCGTAAACACCTCAACGAGGAGCGCGCCCGGCAAATCTACCACGAGCTGCACATCATCACCCTGGAGACCGCCTTTGTGGTGCGAACCTTCTTTTTTGTGGTCTTCGGGCTGACCATTGTGCTGTCTTCCCTGCTCAGTATCCGCGTTTTACTAATCAGCCTCCTGATCCTGGCGTCCATCTACGCCATCCGTTTTATACTGTTGCGGCCGTTCTTCGGCCGGGATTTCACCCCCCAGTTGTTTATCGCGCCCCGCGGCCTGATCACCGTACTCCTTTTCTACGCCATCCCGGCGGAGGCACAGGTGGCCGGCTTTGACCCCGGCATCCTGTTATTTATTATCATTGGCACCAGCCTGGTGATGACCTGGGCGATGATCCGGGATAAGAAGAAACCCGCCACGCTCCTGGACGAAATCGACGAGGAATACGACCTGCTGGACGAGGCGTATGATTCAGAACAGGCCTACGATGCAGAACGGGCCCACGATGCAGAACAAAGGGAGGAATCCGGCCGGTAGGACGATCCGCCGCCACTTGCCATATGGATTTTGACTGCCGCTACTTGGCGGAATGACCTGCTTGTGCGTACATTTGCAGCAACTTATGACGCCAACCCGACTTTTTTTCGCCTTGCTGGCCCTCCTATGCCTGCCCCTCCCGGGTCTGGCGCAGCCGTCCGTATCCGCGGGGACGACCCCCGGTGTTGTCGCGGTTAAGACGGAGGAAACCGGGGATCTAACCAAGGTGGAAATCCCTGAACACATTGCGGCAATTGCGGATTCCCTGGCTGTTGTGAATGAAATTCACGGGAGTTACGTAGGGTTTTCGGGGGAAACCACCCGCCAATATGAAAATTTCATCCGGCTCTCCCAGCTGGCCTGCCCGGATGAACTCCTGTTGCTCACCTCCCATAAGAACGCCGTGGTGCGGGCGTACGCATTCTGGGCCCTGGCCCGGCAGCAGTACGAGGAGCTCGAACAGGTACTGCTGGAGCACGCGCGGGACGAAGCCCTGGTACGCGAAGTGCAGGGCGGGATGGTTACCCAGGTCCCGCTGATCGATTTTATGCAATGGGTGGTGGACCCGGAACTGCTGGATACAGAATCCAAAAAACTGGATACGGATGTCTTCCGGCAAGTCAGTGAAATCCGGTTTTCGGACCGATGACTCCGAGAAACCGCCGTATGGAACCCTCCTTTCTCAAAAAATACGAAGCCTACCTCAGCGAATTTGTCTATGGCGGCATGGACGGGTGTGTAACGACCTTTGCCGTGGTTGCCGGTTCGGTAGGTGCCAGCCTGGACAGCGCCGTGATCATTATCCTGGGCTTTGCCAACCTGATCGCAGACGGGTTTGCCATGTCGGTAGGCGCCTACCTCTCGCATAATACGGCGCGGGATAACCGGCTGAAACTCCGCGGGGCCCAAAAATCCGGGGCCGATGCGGTCCCGGAGGCATCTTTGGAGCCCGCTTCCGGGAAATCGGCCATCCGGATCGGGGCCGTAACTTTTGGCTCCTTTCTGGCAATCGGCCTGGTGCCGCTGCTCGTGTATGTAGTGGATTACCTGTACCCGCTGGAGGTGAACCAATTCCTGGTGGCTTGTATCCTGACCGGTTTCGGCTTCCTTTTTATCGGCCTGCTCAAGGCCTATGTGAACCGTACCCCGATGCTACGGGCCGTGGTGGAGGTCCTGGCCCTGGGCGCTGCTGCCGCAGTGGTGGCTTACTACGTGGGGGACTTACTGGAGCGGGTGATATCCGGTTGAAAATAAAAAACCCCGGGGGTATCCCGGGGTTTTGAGCGTTGGCCTACTAGGACTCGAACCTAGAATGACTGAACCAAAATCAGTAGTGTTGCCAATTACACCATAGGCCAGTGCCATAAGAGGCTGCAAATTTAAAACAAACTTTGTTTACGCCAAACAAATTTTTCCATAAATAGCGATTCCGAACAGGGGTCCCGACGCTGTTAAAGCTTTACCAAAAATACCCGGGGAAGTGGGGGTTATTTACTAAATTCGCCCCAACCCTTTTAAAAGGAACGCTTCATGTTTGCCAAAAACTTCGATAAGTGGGACACCCTCCTCGGGTGGTTTGTTTTTTTAGTAGCTCTTGTAATCTACGGAATTACCACAGAACCCACGGGGAGCTTCTGGGATGCAGGGGAGTACATTTCCACCTCGGCAAAACTGCAGGTGGCCCACCCGCCGGGGGCCCCATTTATGCAGATGATGGGGGCGTTTTTTGCCATGTTCGCCCCGGGGCCCGAAAACGTGGCATTTCTGGTAAACATGATGTCCGGGGTTTCCTCCGCATTTGCCCTGCTGTTTATGTTCTGGACCATCACGAACCTGGGGCGCAAACTCACAGGTTGGAACCAATCGGCTACGGATGCGAAAGGGATGGCCATTCTCGGGGCCGCCCTGGTGGGCTGCCTGTCGCTGGCCTTTTCGGATAGTTTCTGGTTCAATGCGGTGGAAACCGAGGTATACGCCATGGCGAGCCTGGTCATGTCCCTGCTGTTCTGGTTGGGCCTGAAGTGGACGGACAATATGGACAACCCGAGGGGCAACCGCTACCTGGTACTGATCGCCTTTGTAACGGGGCTTACTTTCGGGATACAGTTTATGGGGTTTCTGGCCATCCCCTCCATCGGCCTGCTCTATTTCTTCAAACGCATTGGCGATGCCATCACCCCCTGGAAGTTTATCCTGGCCAACGTGGCCGTGGTAGCCGTGCTGATGCTCGTCTACAAATTCTCGCTCACCTACGTTTTGGTGCTCTTTGGATGGAGCGAGGTGTTCTTTATCAACGAGGTGGGCCTGCCCTTTAACTCGGGGACGATCATCATGGGGCTGCTTTTTGCAGGCGCCTTTTACTACGGGCTGCGCTACACGCGGAAAAACAATTATATCAAGGCGAATACGGTGGTGCTCTGCGGCCTGTTTATGTTTATCGGCTTTTCCTCCTGGCTCATGCTGCCCATCCGCGCCAATGCCAACGTGGTGATCAACGAGAACAACCCGGCAGACGCCCGGGCGCTGCTGGCCTATTACAACCGGGAACAATACCCGGGGGTGGACAGCCCCATCTACGGCACCTATTATTCGGACCGCTTTGCCCCGGCCGGGGAAAACCGGGATGACGAACCCAAATACGAACAGAACCACGAACTCGGCAAGTACGAGATCGTCAACTATTACAAGGAAGCCCTGCCCGGGCCAAACCCGGAACACGTGGGCCTGCTCCCCCGGATGTGGAGCGACCAGCACGCGGAGAACTACATGCGGTACTTCGGCCCCCTGGAGTTCAGCCTTACCGAAAACAACGCCGAATTGCGGCAGGCGGCCAACCAGCTCCGACAGGGCCTGGCCTCCGGAGAAATCGACGAAGGGCAGTACATCGGGTTCCTCAGCAGGTTCGGGGACTACCTCAAGGTGCATCCGCCCAGTTTCGGCCAGAACCTGGACTATATGGTGCGCTTCCAGTTCGGCTATATGTACTGGCGCTATTTCATGTGGAATTTTGTCGGGAAACAGGACGACAAGCAGGGCCGCTACAATGGCAATGGCGAATGGCTGAGCGGGATCGGGTTTATCGACGCGCTCCGGCTGGGCAGCCAGGAGAACCTGCCACAGGACAAACTGGACAACAAGGGTCGGAATACCTACTACTTCCTCCCGCTGCTGCTCGGGATCATCGGCCTGGTATTCCAGCTTTCGCGCAATCCGAGGCAATTCTGGGTACTCCTGGTCTTCTTCCTTTTTACCGGCATCGCGATACAGTTCTATACGAACCCCTACATTTTCCAACCCCGGGAGCGGGATTATTCGCTGGTGGGGTCGTTTTACGTTTTTGCCATCTGGATCGGGCTGGGCGTACTGGCCCTGTTTGAAGAATTCAAGCGCTGGGTGAAACCGAAAATCTGGGCGCCGGCCGTTACCGCCATCTGCCTGCTGGCCGTACCGCTGTTGATGGCGGCCCAAAACTGGGACGACCACGACCGCTCCGGCCGCTACACCGCCAAATCCACGGCCATGGCCTACCTGGACAGTTGCCAGGAAGATGCGGGGGCCATGCTCTTCACCATCGGGGACAACGATACCTTCCCGCTGTGGTATGTGCAGGAAATCGAAAAGTACCGCACGGACGTCCGCATTATTTGTACAAGCCTGTTTGCCACGGACTGGTACGTGGACCAGATGAAGCGAAAGGCCTACGAAAGCGACCCGATCCCCTCCCAGCTCACGCACAACCTCTACCGCTACGGGAACCGGGATGTGATCTACCACCAGCAGCTTACGGAAAACCGGTGGGACATTAAGGATTTCATGAACTGGATTGCCAGCGACCGGCCGGAAACCAAACTGCGCTCCTACCTGCAGCGCATCGGCGCGGATACTTCGGAATACCCCGAAAGCACCCTGGAAACCGTCTTCTACCCCACCAATAAAATCCGGGTGCCCGTAAACAAGGAAAACGTCCTGGCTTCGGGCCTGGTCAAGGAAAAGGACTCCGCGCTGATCGTGGACTACATCGACATCGACCTGCCGGGAGTACTGCCCAAAAACCGGATATTGATGCTCGACATCCTCGCCAACAACGATTGGAAACGGCCGATTTATTTCTCTGGCGGCAGCTTTGACCAGGCGGAATACCTGTGGATGAAGGAATACCTGCAACTCGACGGGCTCGCCTATAAACTGGTGCCGATCCGGACCGGGAACCGCAACAGTTTTGAGCTGGGGCGCATCGATACGGACCTGATGTACGACGTGGCCATGAACTGGTACTGGGGGAATTCCGGCAGCGATGACATCTATCACGATGTACAGACGCGTTCCCAGGGGCTCTCTTTCCGGTCCAACCTGGCCCGGCTTATGGAGGAGCTGATCGCAGAGAACAAGATTGACAAAGCCCGCGACATCATCGACCTGGCCATGACCCACCTGCCGGTGGAACACTTTGAATTCTACACCTTTGTGGAGCCCTTCGTGGACGGGTATTACAAGGTGGGAGATACCGAGAAAGCCCGGGAGCTATACTACCAGCTAAAAGGCATTTACGTAGATCGCATCGACTATTACGCCGGGATCCCCCTGGACGAACAATACGAACGGGCAGAGGAAATCCTCTCGGACCTGGAGGCCTACAAGCGCCTGAACAATATCCTGATCGACAACAACGACCGGGAACTGGCCGAAAAGGAAACGCTTATTTTCAATGAGCAGATTGACCGGATTGCCTTTATGAACCGGGATAACCTGCTGGACCAGCTGCCCCCTGCCGACCCCGGTGAGATGGCCGACCCGGACCTGATAGACACGATGCCGGTTTCGGATACGACTATGGAAGACAATGTCCGCACGGAAGTACCGGCGGATAGTATTTCTAATTGATTTGAGGATTTGAGGATTTGAGGATTTGAAAATTTGGTTGAGGTAGTTCAATCCAGCCGAAGACATGCTATCCGAAACGCTTAAGACATACTACTTCATGTCATTAAACCTTTATGTCGGGAGTATGGGAGCTAGTCAATCTTCAAATCGACAAAACCTCATCTTGAAAGATTGCCCATCTTCAAATCGGCAAATTCTCCTATTGAAAGATTCCCAATCTTCAAATTGGCAAATCTTCAAATTTTCAAATCAAACTAAACGTATTCGTTGAGAATACCAATCAGCGTATTCGCATCCTGTTCGCCGCTTTGGCGCCAGACCATTTCCCCCTTTTTGTAGATCATCAGGGTGGGCAGGCCTTTGATGCGAAGTGCCTGGGAAAGTTCCTTGTTCTTGTCGACATCTATCTTGATGACTTTACCCTTGTCGCCCAGGGCGGCGGCCACGTCCCTCAAAACGGGGTGCATGGCGGTGGATTGCTCGTTCCATTCCGCGTAGAAATCCAGCAGTACCGGATGATTCTGATCGATGAGTTCACCGAATTTTGACATACAGATGGCATTGGGTTACCGCTCAAAAGTAAGAAATTTTGCCAAATGGGAATTGAAAGTGCCTGTTATTGAAGGGCGCAGGCCGTTAAATTCAAGTTAAACCGGTTTTTTTCAGCGTTATCACCGTAATCTCCGGCCAGATGCCCACCCGGCCCGGATACCCGAGGAAACCGAACCCCCTGTTCACATTGATGAACTGCCCAAGCTCTTCGTAAATGCCCGCCCAGTAGCGGTAGCGCCATTTCACCGGGCTCCATTTAACCAGGCCGGGAATCTCAATACCGAATTGCATGCCGTGGGTGTGGCCGCTCAGGGTCAGGTGGAAGTGCATCGGGTCGTGGATGACCTTGTCTTCCCAGTGGGAAGGGTCGTGGCTGAGCAAAATCTTGAAATCGTTTTCCCTTATACCCTGCGTGGCCTGCCGCAAATCGCCGGCTTTCTTGAACCCCCCGCGACCCCAGTTTTCCACGCCTACCAGGGCGATCCGGTCATCCCCCCGCTGCAGGTAACGGTGCTCGTTCAGCAGCAGGTCGAAGCCCATCTCCCGCTGCAGCGCCTTCAGGTCTTCCAGATTTTGGGCCTTGAGTTCCTCCGACTCCCATTCCACGTAATCCCCGTAATCGTGGTTCCCGAGGATGGAATATACCCCGTCGGGTGCTCGGAGCCGGGAAAACAGATCCTTCCAGGGATCCATTTCGGACGCTTTGTTATTCACCAGATCGCCCGTAAAGAATATCACATCGCTTTCCTGCTGGTTAATGAGGTCCACCCCGTAGGATATCCGGGGCCAGTTGTCGAAGCTGCCGCTGTGCACGTCGGAAATCTGCGTAATCCGGTAGCCGTGGAAAGCCAGCGGGAGGTCTTTGAATTCCAACTCGTACTTCAGCACCTTGAAGTTGTACTTCCCCCGATACATCCCGTAGAGCAGCGCCCCGAAAGGCAGGGAGGCCACCCCCAGTGCCAGCAGGCTCAAAAAGCGCCTCCGCCCCGGCAGGCTGAACTCGCCCTTCCCTCCCAGGACCTTGTGATAGCCCGCCACCAACACCCGGAAAATATCCTCTGAAAAGAGGAATATCATCGTGATCAGGTTAAAGGTCAGGACGGCCAGCAGGAAACCAAAGGCGTAGCTTTTTGGCCGGCTAAGCACCCGGCCCTCGGCCTCGCCCCAGGTAAACTGGTAGACAAAATTCCCGAGGACCAGAAGGGTGATGGCGATGTAGAGGTAATGGATCCAGGGCAGGCGTGTCCCCGAACGGAGGGCCTGCAAAGTATAGAGGCAAATCAGGAGATAAACAAGGATAAAAAGCAGCCAGCGGATCATTCGTTGCGTTTTTCAAATATACCGTTTTTTGGGCGGCTCCTAGCCCCCGTCGGCTATCGCTTTCAGGCTGTCCACGACCGCTTTCACCACCTCCGGGTCGGAGACCAGCGGCTTCGTTTCCCGAAGCAGTCCCGGGGCATTCATGGGCGGGCCCGGATAGGTTTCTCTCGCCGGACCCTTGCGGATGCCGGATAGGTGGACCGCCTCAAATCCCTTGCCGGCGAAGAGGCGGATATTCCCCGGGTGGATGCCGCCACCGGGCATCATCCGGATACGGCGCGCGCGTTTTTGAAGGGATTCGAGAAGCGGGAGGCCTTCCGGAGCCGAAAGGGCCTGGCCGCTGCTCAGGATGGTCTGTACGCCGAGCTCCTCCAGGGCTTCCAGGGCCGCATGGGGATCCGTGCTCCGGTCGAAGGCGCGGTGGAAGGTAAACCGGGCGTTCCCGGTTGCTCCGAGGAGTTCCCGGGTCCGGGCCACATCTACCCGCCCGTCCGGCTGCAGGCAACCGCTGACAATTCCCTCAAACCCCATCCCCACGCAATGGCGTATATCGCTTAACATGGCGCGGAACTCCGCGTGGGAATAATTAAAATCCCCGCTGCGGGGGCGGATCAGGACGTGGACGGGAATGGAAACCGCCTGCCGGACCTCCTCGAGGAGCCCTCGTGACGGGGTGATGCCGCCCACGGCCAACTCGCTGCAAAACTCCACCCGGTCGGCCCCTGCATCCTGGGCGGCACGGGCCGATTCCACCGAATTGGCGCAAACCTCAACAAGCATAAATACGTATCTTTAGGATCCTAAAATAACCGCTTCAAACCATGCACAGAAGAAAATTCCTAAAAAATTCCTCCCTGGGGTCAGCCGGCCTCATCGGCGCTGCGACCCTGGCGGGATGCCGGGATCATCCGGCCTCCCACGGAGAAGCCAACCTGGCAGGGACCCCTCCTGCACCGGGCCCTGTTGCCCTCTGCACCTGGGATTTCGGGAACGCCACGGAAAAAGCCTGGTCCGTGCTGAACGCGGGGGGCAATGCCCTGGATGCATCCGAAGCAGGCGTCCGGGTGGAGGAGGCCAATGCAGGGAACCAGACGGTGGGGCTGGGCGGGCGGCCGGATCGGGACGGTTTCGTGACCCTGGATGCGTGCATCATGGATGCCAACGGAAATTGCGGCTCGGTAATGGGCCTGGAAGGCTACGTCCACCCGGTATCCGTGGCCCGGAAAGTGATGGAGGAAACCCCCCACGTCATCCTGATCGGGGAAGGTGCGGCCCAGTTTGCCCGGGACCAGGGTTTCGAAAAGCGGGAGTTGCTCACGGAAGCTTCCCGCAGCGATTGGGAGGAGTGGAAAGAGACCGCGGAATATCAACCCATTATCAATATCGAGAACCACGACACCATCGGCATGCTCTGCATGGACTGGGCCGGGGATATTTGCGGCGCCTGTACCACCAGCGGCCTGGCCTTTAAAATGCGGGGGCGCGTCGGGGATTCCCCGGTCATCGGCGCCGGGCTGTACGTGGACAATGAGGTGGGCGGGGCCACCGCCACCGGCCTGGGCGAGGAGGTAATCCGGACTGTGGGGAGTTTTTTGATCGTCGAACTGATGCGCCAGGGAATGTCCCCCCAGCAGGCCTGCGAGGAAGGCGTTCGCCGCATCATGGCAAAGAACCGGGGACGCACCGATTTCCAAATCGGGTTTATCGCCCTGAACAAACAGGGGCAAACCGGCGCGTATTGCATTCACCCCGGCTTCAGTTACCGGCTTTACAACGGGGAAGGACACCGGAACATCCCGAGCGAAACCTACCTGAAATCCTGAGAATCTTAGTAGTTTTAAACCACCATAAAACCGCCATCCATGTCTGAGAAAAAACGCCTGTTCCTGCTCGATGCCTATGCTTTGATCTTCAGGGGGTACTACGCGCTGATCAAGAATCCCCGCATCAATTCCAAGGGCATGGATACCTCGGCGATCATGGGGTTCATGAATTCGCTTTTCGACGTGATCCGCCGCGAACAACCCGACCACCTGGCCGTATGTTTTGACAAGGACGGCAGTGCGGAGCGCACCGAACTCTTCCCGGAATACAAGGCAAACCGGGACGAAACCCCGGATGCCATACGGGTAGCCGTCCCCTGGATCCAGGATATTCTCAAGGCCATGCACATCCCCTGCATTGAACGCAGCGGCCTGGAAGCGGACGACATCATCGGCACCCTGGCCCGCCAGGCCGAGGCGCAGGGATACCAGGTCTATATGGTCACCCCGGATAAGGATTTCGGGCAACTGGTGACCGAAAACACCTTTATGTACCGCCCGGCGCGCATGGGGAACGGAATTGAGATCTGGGGCATTCCCGAGGTCCAGAAACGCTTTGGGGTGGAGCGTCCCGAACAGGTGATCGACTATTTGGGGATGATGGGGGATGCCAGCGACAACATCCCGGGGTTCCCGGGGGTCGGCGACAAGACCGCCAAGAAATTCATCGACCAGTTCGGATCCCTGGAAGGCCTGCTTGAAAACACGGAACAGCTCAAGGGGAAGATGAAAGAGCGGATCATCGAAAACGCGGAGCTCGGCAAACTCTCCAAGAAACTGGCCACCATTTGCGTGGATTGCGACGTCACCTTTGACGAAAAAGACTTTGAACTGAGTATGCCGGACAGCCAGAAAGTACAGGAGCTGTTTGAAGAACTGGAATTTCGCAGGCTCCGGGACCAATTCCTCAAACTCTTTTCAGGGGAGACCGAGAGCGGCCCGGCCGTTGGCACCACGGAAACGGCAAAAAAACAAAACCGCGAAGCGGGCAGCGGGCAGTTTTCCCTCTTTGAGGCGGACGCCAAGGGGGAGCAGGTGGAAGCCTATTCGGGCCGTAAGACCATCAAAGATGTATCCCACCTCTACCAGGCCGTGGGAGACGGCATGGAGCGGAAATTATTCCTGAAAAGCCTCATGGCGCAAAACCGCGTTTGTTTTGACACAGAGACCACCTCCCTGGACCCGCTTGAGGCGGAGCTCGTGGGGATTGCCTTTAGCTGGGAGGCCCATAAAGGATTTTACCTGCCCGTACCGGAAGGCCGGGAAGCCGCTGGGGAAGTCCTCGAAGAACTCCGGCCGTTCTTTGAGTCGGACACCATTGAAAAAGTGGGGCAGAACCTCAAGTACGACATCAAGGTGCTCAGCACCTATGGAATTCCGGTACGGGGGCCGCTATTCGACACGATGCTGGCGCATTACCTGATCAACCCGGATATGCGGCACAACATGGACGTGCTGGCCGAAACCTACCTGAATTACACCCCGGTCCCCATCAGCGACCTGATCGGCAAAAAAGGCAAGAACCAACTGAGCATGCGGGACGTCCCCCTGGAGGACCAGACCGAGTACGCCGTGGAGGATGCGGATATCACGCTCCAGCTCGCCCAGCTCTTTGGGCCGGAACTCCGGGAGGCCCAGACCGAAGAACTTTTCAAGGAAATCGAAATCCCGTTGTTGCGGGTGCTGGCCGACATGGAGCTCGAGGGCATCAACCTGGATACGGGTTTTCTGGAGAAACTCTCCGGGGAGCTCGAAAAGGATATCGAAGGCCTGGTGGGAAAGATCTACGAAGCAGCCGGGGAAGAATTCAACATCGGGTCGCCCAAACAACTCGGGGAAATCCTCTTCGATAAAATGAAGCTGGTGGACAAACCCAAGAAAACGCGGACCGGGCAATACTCCACCGCGGAAGACGTGCTTTCCGGCCTGGCCAAGGAGCACGAAATTGTACAGATGGTCCTGGACTACCGGGGCCTGACCAAACTCAAGAGCACCTATGTGGATGCCCTGCCACAGCAGGTGGCGCCGTCCACCGGCCGGGTGCATACAGACTACATGCAGACCGTGGCGGCTACCGGCCGGCTGAGCAGCAACAACCCGAACCTGCAGAATATCCCGATCCGCACCGAACGGGGCCGGCAAATCCGGAAAGCTTTTATCCCGCGCAGCCCGGAGTACCAATTACTGGCCGCAGATTACTCCCAGATCGAACTCCGGATCATCGCGGCCCTGAGCGAGGAGGACACGATGATTGAATCCTTCAAACGGGGCGAAGACATCCACGCAGCGACCGCCGCCCAGGTATTCCAGGTCCCCCTGGAAGAGGTGACCCGGGAGCAGCGGTCGAACGCCAAAACGGTTAATTTCGGGATCATCTACGGGGTGTCAGCCTTTGGGCTGAGCAACCAGACGAACCTCAGCCGCACCGAGGCCAAGGAATTGATCGACACGTATTACAAAACGTACCCGAAACTTCGGAACTATATCAGCGACCAGATCGATTTTGCCCGGGAGCACGGCTACGTACAGACCGTCCTGGGCCGCCGTCGCTACCTCAAGGACATCAATGGCAGCAACGCCGTGGTTCGGGGTGCTGCCGAGCGGAACGCCGTCAACGCCCCGATTCAGGGAAGCGCGGCCGACATTATCAAGATTGCGATGATCCGGATCTACCAAAAGCTGCGGGAAGGCAACTTCAAAACCCGGATGCTCCTGCAGGTCCACGACGAACTGGTCTTTGACTGCTACCGGGAAGAAGCCGATACGGTGAGCGCCCTGATCAAATCGGAGATGGAGAGCGCCTATGAACTCGCCGTCCCCCTGGTAGTGGATATGGGCTTCGGGGAAACCTGGCTGGAAGCGCATTAGGCGCGTGTCCCCCTATTTTAATCGAAGGAAAAATTGTAGGTAATCGCAAAGAGCGGGCTGTTCAGCACGGATAGTTCGTAGGCACCCAGCGGGCTTTCCAGGAAGATATCGCCGAATTCGCCCCCCTGGCGCTGGGAGTAGAACAGGTTAAAGGGGTTCCGCCGGCCGTACACGTTGTAAATGGTAAAGGTCCAGTCCCCCACCCAGCGGCGGTCCAGTTTTTTACCGTACCGGACCGTCCAGGAGAAATCCAGGCGGTGGTAGGGCCTCAGGCGGGCATTGTTCCGGTCCAGGAAAATCGGGATATCGATATCCTGGTATCTGAAGACGCTGTTCGGGGCTGAATAGGGCCGCCCGGACTGCAATGTAAAATTGAAACTCCAGGTGTTGTACAGGTCGCCCTCAAAGTTAACCGTGCTGTTGAATACATGGGGGCGGTCAAATTCCGAGGGGTACCAATCGTTGTCGTTGATCCGTTCGCGGAGCCCCGTGCCGTTACTGCGCAGGAAGCTCCTGGCGTAGGTATAGTTAAACCAGCCGTTGACCTTCCCCTCGGGTTTGCGGAAGCTGAGTTCCACCCCATAGGCTTTCCCGTCGGCCTGGATCACTTCCCGCTGCAGGTAGGGCTCCAGGAAAAAATCCGCGCCTGCCTTGTAGGTCAGGTTATTCCGGGACGCGCGGTAGTATCCCTCCAGGGAAATTTCCATCTCGTTGTCCGCGAGCCCCTGATAGATCCCCAGTCCGAAGGCATCGCTCTGTTGCGGGCCGATGAGCGGGTCGGAGGTCTTCCATCGGGAGGTGGGAAGCGGGGTGGTGGTATTGTACAGGTTTTGCAGGTACTGATTCAGCCGGGCGTAACTGGCCTTGACGGAGGTGAACTCCCCCAGGGAGTAATTCAGGCCCAGACGGGGTTCCAACCCATTGTATGTCTTGACTCCTGCCCCGTCCTCGAAGAATGTGGTGGCGATCAGGTTTCCTGTATCCGGGTCGAAGGCGGGCTGGGTAAACGGGCCCACCAATACAAAATGGTTGAGTCGCAACCCGGCGGAAAGCGACAGGTTTTCCAGGGGGGACCAGTTCAGGTTGGCGTAGGCCCCGAACTCATAGCTGTGCTCGGATTGCAGTTCCACCGGGTTGATGCTGTTGCCGGAACCCGGGTCCAGGCTGCCGGGTGCTATCCGGTACCGGGCTGCCTGCAAACCGGCATACCAGTCCAGTCCCTCGCCTACAAAGCGCTGGTATTCCGAGTTCAGGCTCAAATAGCGGATAGAGGAATTATACCGTATCTCATTGTCGCTTTCGGCTTCGGGGAAAATGTTTTCCGGCTGGTAATCCGAGGCTACCAGGATGTTGCGCAAGGTAGAGGAATCATCCAATACATGGGTCCATGCCAGGGTGCCGTTCAGGGTCCGGAACTTATACTGGTTGTTTGCGGCATTGATGTCCTGAATACGGGTAATCAGGTCCAGCTGGTAAAAATCCCAGGAATAAAACCCGGTCAGGGCCACCTGGTCGTTTTCCCCGGCCAGCCAGAGCAGTTTCATCGTGGCGTCGTGGAAGCGGGCCCGCGTGTTCTCCAGCCTTTCCGAAAATAAAGGCAGCAGAAAGTCCGTAAAACCGGCCCGCCCCCCGAGGGACAAATTCAGCTTGTCTTTGATCAGGGGGGTCTCAATGGCCAAACGCGAGGATACGAGGCCCACCCCCCCATTCAGCTTAAACTTCGATGGAAACGGATTGCGCGTCTTTACATCCAGGACGGAACTCGTCCGTCCGCCAAACCGCGCGGGAATGTTCGCCCGGTACAGGTCTACCTGGGAGATTACCTCCGGCGTGAATACGGAAAACAACCCGAACAGGTGGGTCGGGTTAAATACCGGGGCGTAGTCGTAGAGGATCAGGTTCTGGTCCAGGGACCCTCCGCGAACCGACAACCCGTTGCTGATTTCCCCGGCATTATTGACCCCCGGCAGGAGCGTCATGCCCCGCAACACGTCGAATTCCCCGGCGGCCATGGGAATCTTTTTGATTTCCTGCATCTCGAGTTCCAGGGCCCCCATCTGGGGCGATTCCAGGTTCTCGGCAATCCGTCGGGCCCGCAAAACCACTTCGGACAGCTCCTCGGCTTGCTCCTGCATCCGCACTACCAGGTCCACGGATTCGCGAAGGTCCACCTGCCGCTGTACCCCCTGGAAACCCAGGTAGAAGAATTCCACTGAATAACTCCCCTGTGGAAGGACCCTGGAATAGCGCCCGTCCCGGTCGGTTATCCCCCCGCAGCGGCATTCCCGGATGGCTACCTGTACCCCTTCCAGCGGGGCGTTTCCCGCCGCATCCAGCACCTGAACGGAGATGGTGGCTTCCCGCTGCTGGGCATTTACAGGCGCAAGGCAGAAGAGGAGCAGGAGAATGCACCCAAGGTGGCCCCTGAATTGGCTGCAGGTATGTCCGGCTGGCTTGTTCATTCCGGCCATCCTTCGGGTTCGACTGCCGTGCGGTAGGGTCCAGAAAGACAGGGGGCGCTGGAGGTAACGGGCGGGGGCACCGACCCGTATTCCTCGGCTTGTCCTACGATCCGATCTTCCAGTTGGGCTTCTTCCAGGCCAATCCGTTCGATAAAAACGTCCCGGGACACCTGGGCGGCTGCGGTAAACCGCCCCAGGACATACTCGTCCGGGTTGTCAGGGTTGTACAGGTTGCCCAGGAGGGCCGCTGGTAGCGGGGCGTTGAAGCCTGAGTTGTTGTCCACCAGGTCCTTCAGCGTCTTGTAATACCGGTAGGCATCCCGGCCCAGGGTATATTGCTGCAGTTTAACGAGGACGTTGCGCTTTTGGTACAGGAGGATATCGGCCACCGGCAGGCCCGTGGTGGTGGTCCCGTCGGAGAATTCATCCGAGTACACCTCCACCCGGTCGTTGTAGCGGATCTGCCAGCAGGCATCCTCGCAACTGTAGGTGTAGTATTCCTTCAGGGGCGGGCCCGGGCGATCCGGGTCCGGGGTAAAACACTCGCCGTCCCGGTAGACGGAATAATTGTAACAGATGTGGCAGTACACCAATTGCTCATAACTGCGGAACTGCCAGAAATAATAGTTTTCCTCCCCCGCAGGATCTGAAAAAGTTACCGAAAGCCGATGCCCGGGCACCTCCCGGTCGTAGTCTTCCGCAAATACGAGCTGCGGGTCGTAGGATACCGATACCTCCCGGATGGGCACAGGCGCTACAGGGCTCTCGGCTGTGGAAAAGTAACGGCGTCCGTCTGCCAGTTCAACCCGGAGTTGCCACTGCTCGCCGATTCGCACTGCAAAATCAGCCGGCGGCAGGTACCGGTCCCCGGATTCGAACAACACTACTTCACGGCCGTCCGGACTGCGGATAAACCGCACATCGGCCCCCTCCAGGAATTCATTCGTCTGCCGGCCAAAAGATTCCCCGGATTCAAAAACCTGGACATAGGAGGCGCCGGGGTCATTAGATGCAAAGGCATCGATATAGACAAGCCCCTCCCGGTAGCTGAATTCCGGGTCCACGGGATCCGTACATCCGGCCAGGCTCCAAAGCAGCAGGAAAATAACAGGGATTCCGCCGAGAATTCGCGGAAACAGGGTTGGCATTCAGTTAGGTTTGTTTGGACTAAAAATAAGGCTTAATGCATCTGCGGGATATGCGCCAAAAGTTAAAAAGAGTTAAATGTGTTGTTTTAACACGAAATGAATTACAGCGCAAACCGGTAAGTGGCCTTGAGCAGCAGGATATTGCGCGGTTGCGTTTCCCCGAAGATATTCGATTCCAGACTGCCCAGCAGGGCTGCGGCCGGGTCCCCGGAAGCGGTCAGGTCCTGGGACCAGACCAGGAACAATTCGGACCCGGGTACGTACTCCCACCGAAGTACCAGGTTGGACCGGAACTGTATAAAGGAAAAATCCGGGTCCCCGAAGGTGAAATCCACCCTCCCGTCCTGCGCCCGGTCTACGGAATACACCCCCTCCTCAAAGGTGATCTGCCCAGGGCCAAAGGGGGTAATCCGCTCGGCTATCTGCGGGGCCAGCGGGTTTGAAATATGTTTGAATTCCGAATAGCGGCCCCGGGATATAAAGGGTTGCCCCCAATACTGCAGGGTGAGGTTCGGGTTGATTGTATAATTGACCCGCAGCGACATGGACAGCGTGCGCTGCTCGATTGTGCCATTCAGGTATACCGGCTCTCCCCCGCTGACCAGGTTGTCGATATACTGGAGTTTGTCGTTGTTCAGCTCAAAGCCCGGGTAAGCGGAAATCCGCAGGGCGTTGAATGGCTGATAGGTAAACCCGCCTTCCACATAATAGTAATCCCGGGACCCGTCCAGGGCCTGCGAGCCGTTCTGGAAAATGTTAAACCGGAGCTTCTTCCTGCTGTCCGTATTGATACCATTCCAGAAACTGATGCTGGCGGATTGCCGGAGGCGCGGCCCGCCCCTCAGGGCGAAATTGTCGTATTGGAGTGGCCGGAAGGTGAGCCCGAGGTTCGTGAACCAGTTGCCCGCCCAATTCTGCCAACTGTTTGTGTTGAAAGCCACCAGGTTGTGGTTCCCCGCAAAATCCCAGGCGCTCCAGTGGTTGTAGTTAATCCCCACCCGCCGGAAGGTTTTATCCGGTTTCAGGGTTTGGTAGCCCACCCAGGTATAATGGCGGATGTCGTCCGCCTGCCGCTGAAAGCCGATATCGTTGAGTTCCAGTTCCGGGGAACGCCAGGTGGCCCCGCTCTCAAAACGCCAATGCCCGTTGCCCACCTTGCCCAACTGCAGGTTGCCCCCAGTTCCCGTCAGGGAAGTCCTGGCCGGGTCTACATCCACATGGTCCGCCCCCACGCGCTGGAACAAATGCGCAATGGATTCCTGCGTCCTGAGAATGGCGGCCTCGCTGCCGCTGACGTGGCTCCACACCAGACTGCCCCCCAGGTACCAGTCGCGGTTGTTCCACTGGTGCTTAAAATCCACCCCACCCGTATAGGCCGCCTCGTGCAACCATTCCAGGGTTTCCGGCAGGGCTTCCCGGTTGGTGGCCGTGACGATGGTGCCCACGTAGGTGTCCCCTTCGTTGAAATCCTTCTGGACCCGCCCCACCAGGTAATTGGTGAGGGGTTCCACTACCTCGCGCCGACGCTGCCCCGCATTGTCGATTACTGCAGACCGCCGCGCCGTCAGGCTCTCGAGCAGGCCCACAGACCAGCCGTCGCGTGTCTTGCCGCTGAATTTTGCCGCGCCGAGGATGGGCGTGGTGGCCGGCTGGTCCACGAATTCCCCGTCGGCCGTCTCGGGAAACCCCTGGGGGCTCCGTCCAATCCGGCGGGAATAGAACACATTGTCCGAGCCAAAGGTGTTGCCCGCCTGGGACGGGGACACCGGATAGTCAAAGATGTTTTTGTTCTCGATAAAAAACGGGCGCTGTTCGCGGAAAAAAATCTGGAAACCGTCCAGCGCAATAGCCGACGGATCGGCTTCCACCTGGCCAAAGTCCGGGTTGATGGTCAAGTCCAGGGTCAGGTCGTTGGTTATTCCAATCTTGGCATCCAGCCCCCCGGTAAGACCGGTTTCGCTCCCGTCTTCAAAGGGGTTGCCCGCCTGGGGATCAAACGTCTCGCTCCTGGCCACCGTGTAGGGTTGGATCTCCAACTGGTTTTGCGACTCGATATTCCTCAACCCCGTGAGCAGGCCGAATTCGCTGGTAAATCCCGGGGTGTCCACGGGGAGGCGCTGCCAGACAGACCGCTCTTCATCCCGGAAAAACCGGCGCATCACCTGCAGCCCCCATACCTGTTCCGGGGCCTCGCTGAACTTTAACTGACTCATGGGGATGCGCATCTCGGCGGTCCAGCCCGCTGCATCCGTCCGGGTCTTCACATACCAGATGGGGTTCCAGGTATCGTCTTCATTGTTTCCGTTGTTGGAGCCAAAAACATCCCCCTTGACCCCGGCTGCCGAAACGATAAATCCGAAACTGGTCCGCTTGTCGTGGTAACTGTCGATAAAGATCCCCACCCAGTCCCCGTCAAACCCGTCCCTCCGGGAGAGGCGTTTGACGATTTTATCCGGTTCGGTGTCAAAGGCCCGGATACCCACATAGAGGTTTTTGGCGTCGTAGAGGATTTTAAATTGGGTCTGCTGGGCCGGGGGCGTATTCTCGTCGGGACGCTGTTCGATAAAATCCCCGGCCCATTCCACCTGGTTCCATACCGTTTCGTCCAGAGTGCCGTCGATGACCGGGACGCTCTCCGCTCCGATTGCCGCCGTAATATAGTTGCGCCTGGGCACCTCATCGGCCGTAACGGCGCTGGCAGGGGGTTCGGGTTCCGGGATTTCGGCGGTATCCTGCCCCCGTGAAAGGGCGATAACCCCCAGCGTGCAGAGGAGGGCCGTGGAGAATCTGGTCATGGCTGTCAGTTGATTGATGTCTGAATAAAAGACCGGGGAAAACGACAACTGTTACAGGATTTAACCGTTATTTGCGTTCTTTTAACACATCGATCCGGCGCAGCCTGAAAAAGTTGCAGGGAGACAAAAAAATATTGCCGGACAGGCATTTGTAATTCAACTTATTAATCGTACATTTGCAGCCCGTTATTCGGGATTGAAGTGTTTAATGCATAAAAGAAATAAGTAGTGGATACATTAAGCTACAAAACCAAATCCGCCAATAAAAGCACCGTTCAGAAGGAGTGGTTGCTGGTGGATGCCGAGGGGCAGACCCTGGGAAGGCTCGCCTCCAAGGTGGCAAAAATCCTGAGGGGAAAGTACAAGCCGGACTTCACGCCCCACGTAGACTGCGGCGACAATGTCGTGGTGATCAACGCCGAAAAAGTTTCCCTTTCCGGAAATAAATGGGATGCCAAGGAATATATCCGTTATACGGGATATCCGGGCGGTCAGCGCGTACAGACTGCGCGCACGCTTCACGAGAAAAACCCGACTGCACTGGTCGAGAAAGCCGTTAAAGGCATGCTCCCGAAAAACCGGCTCGGCGCGGACCTGTTCCGCAACCTGCGGGTCTACGCCGGCGAGCAGCACGACCAGGAAGCCCAAAAACCCAGAGCAATCAATCTTAACGACCTTAGATAATGGAGGTGATTCATAAAATCGGCAGGAGGAAAACAGCCGTGGCACGGGTATATGTTTCCCAGGGCAATGGCTCCATCACTGTGAACAAAAAAGACCTGGCGGAATACTTCCCGACGGCAACACTTCAATACAAGGTGAAACAACCTTTCACCCTGACGGAAAACGAGAACAACTACGATGTAAGCGTCAACGTATTTGGCGGGGGCATCACCGGGCAGGCGGAAGCCGTGCGCCTGGCGCTTTCCCGCGCTTTGTGCGAGATTGACGAGGAACACCGGGCCACCCTGAAGCCGGAAGGCCTCCTGACCCGGGATCCGAGAATGGTGGAACGCAAGAAGTACGGTCAGAAAAAAGCCCGGAAGAAGTTCCAGTTCTCCAAACGTTAATATCCTGTATCCCCTGCCGCGCGCAGGGGGTACCCTTTATATATTTTCAATAACCCAAGTTCCTTGAAACGATCTCTTCGGAGAGACTAGTTACCCCCTGAACCGGAAATCCCGGGACAGGGACCCATTTAGTTTAGCATCTAAATGGCGGAGGCATGTGCCGGCCCCCCAGGGTCGGGACCACCACTCGGCCATTGCTCATTCAAAGAACGTAAACTAAGTTTTCAAAAATGGCTGTAAAAGCTGAAGTAAAAGACCTGTTAGAGGCTGGGGTGCATTTTGGCCACCTCACACGCAAGTGGAATCCCAACATGGCTCCCTATATCTACATGGAGCGCAACGGGATACACGTTATCAACCTGTACAAGACCGTCGCCAAGCTGGACGAAGCTGGCGAAGCCCTCAAAAAAATCGCCGCTTCCGGGCGCAAAATCCTTTTTGTCGCCACCAAGAAGCAGGCCAAGGACATCGTTGCCCAGAAGGTAGCCGAGGTGAATATGCCGTATATCACCGAGCGCTGGCCGGGCGGGATGCTGACAAACTTCGTCACCATCCGCAGGGCGGTGAAGAAGATGGCTTCCATCGACCGGATGAAAAAAGACGGAACCTTCAATACACTTTCCAAAAAAGAGCGCCTGCAGGTAGACCGGCTCCGCGCCAAGTTGGAAAAGAACCTCGGTTCCATCGCGGACATGACGCGCCTGCCCGGCGCCCTCTTCGTGGTGGACACCATGCGGGAGCACATCGCCGTGAAAGAGGCCCAGAAACTCAACATCCCCATCTTTGCCATGGTGGATACCAACTCGGACCCGCGCCCGATCGATTTTGTGATCCCGGCCAATGACGACGCCTCCAAATCCATCGAGGTGATCATGAGCCAGGTAACCCAATTCGTCGCCGACGGGCTTGCCGAGCGCAAATCCGAAAAATCCGCCGAGAAAGAAGGCAGGGATGCCGATACGGACGTGGTTGAAAAAGCCCCGGCTGTTGCCAAGACCGACAAGGCTCCGGCTCCGGCAAAGCAGACCAAGGAAATTGAGTCCGAACCGGTGGTAGAGCAGGAAAAGCCGGCTGAAAAACAGGTGAAGGCCGAGAATGCAGCCGAGCCCGAAACCGTAAAATCCGACTCCCCGGTTGAACAGCCGAAAGCTGCTGAAAAGGAGCAGAAAGAGGAGGAAAAAGCCCCGGCAAAGAAAGAAGCAGCCGCTGAAAAAGCAACCGATAGCAAAGCCGAGGACCTGACGAAAATCGAAGGTATCGGGCCGAAGGCTGCCGAAGCCCTGACCAAAGCGGGGGTAAGCACCTATTCCGCCCTGGCCGGGACCAAGCCGGATGCCATCAAGGAAATCCTTACGGAAGCAAGTTCGCGCATGGCGCACCTGGATCCGGAAAGCTGGCCGAAACAAGCCAAATTGGCCGCTGACGGCAAGTGGGAAGAACTTGCCGAGTGGCAGGAAAAAGCGAAAGGCGGGGTAGAGTAAAACCGCTTTAAGCCAGGAATATTTTATTTAACACAACGGGGGGATACCGTCCCCCTCAAATTCATAAAGAACATGGTTAAGATTACCGCCTCTGAGGTAAACAAATTGAGAAAATCTACCGGTGCAGGCATGATGGACTGTAAAAATGCGTTGGTGGAAGCCGAGGGAGACTTCGACAAAGCCATCGAAATCCTCCGTAAAAAAGGTCAGAAGGTGGCTGCCAAGCGCGCAGACCGCGATTCGTCCGAAGGAGCTGCCATCGCCAGGGTCAATGATTCAAACACCGAAGGTGTGATCGTTTCCCTGAACTGCGAGACCGACTTTGTGGCCAAAAACGATACGTTTGTATCCCTGGCGCAGAAGTTGGCCGAAATTGCCCTGGGACATGCCAGCAAAGAAGAGCTGCTGGCCGCAGATTTCGAAGGGATCAGCGTACAGGAAAAACTCATTGAGCAAACCGGCGTTATCGGCGAAAAAATTGAGATCGGCGACTTCCGCCGCCTCAGCGCTCCGTTTGTCGGGTCGTATATCCACGCGGGGAACAAGATTGCCACGCTTGTGGGCTTGTCTGCCGAAGTAGACGGCGCCTCCGAGGTAGCTAAAGACGTGGCCATGCAGGCTGCGGCTATGAACCCGGTTGCCCTGGACGAAAGCGGGGTGGACCAGGAGACCATCGACAAGGAAATCGAGATTGCCAAGGACCAACTCCGGGAGGAGGGCAAGCCGGAGGCGATGCTCGACAATATTGCCAAAGGCAAGCTCAAGCGTTTTTTCAAGGATAATACGCTGGTGAACCAGGCCTTTATCAAAGACGGTAAGATCAGTGTTGCCGAATATGTAAAATCGGCCGACAAGGACCTGAAGGTCACCGGTTTTGAGCGCGTTGCCCTTGGGTAAACCGCGCTGTATCCACAGTAAAAAAGCCTCCCCTGCCCGGGGAGGCTTTTTTTATGCCTCGTCGCAAATTCCGTCGGCCGGTACAAGCCGCGGATGATTCGGGCACCTTCTTCCCTACCCCTTCAACCAGGCCTCCCTGAGACGCACAGCCTCAGCCGGCGCTTCCGAGTCGGGCAGGATCAGCAGTTCGGTAACCGTCGGGTTGCCCACCGTCCCTTCAAGGACGATTTCCTCCCCGTCCCGTTCCACCACCATGCGCACCTCGGTTTCCGGGCCCCAGCCAAAGCTTTGGCCAATGAGCATCCGCATGGCATTGAGGGTCACCTCCGTGCCATTGATGCTTTTCAGGACGTCTCCCCCCTGAGCGCCCAGGCCGGTGAAAAACGTATTCAGCGGAATGTCGCTGCGAAGGAAGATGTAGTCCGTATTGTCCGGGTCTACATCGATAAAGGGCATCTGGGATTGCATATCCTTGAGGAAAATCCCGCTTTCAACCTCCTGCTCCCCAAAATCCAGGCCCACCTTATCCAGGTAGGCCGCGTAATTTATCGGCGTGTTCCCGATGACGTGCGCCTGGAAAAAATCCCGGACCTCCGGGTAGGTCATCTCTACAATTTCATCAAAGAGGGCTTCGTCCCGGAACGGGGTATCCTCGTCGTATTTGGCCGAGAGTTCCTTCATCAGCGACAGGACGCCGTACGTGCCCCCGCTCAGCTCCCGCAGCCGGATATCCAGGGCCATATTGATCAGCGCCCCTTTTTCATACACGTTGGCGTACTCCGCCTCGTAGGGCTCCTCCAGGACATTCCGGCTCATCTCCGTAAACGACAGCGAATCGTTGTAATTGGAGGCATTCCGGATTTTGGTAACCATCCGGCTGTAAAAGTCCTCCTCGGAAATCAATTCCTGCCGGACCTGGAACAGGTTGGCAAAATATTCGGTAGTCCCCTCGTACATCCACAGGTGGCGGGACATTTTGGGGGCGTTGTAGTCAAAGTACTGGATTTCCTCCGAGTGGACATTCAGGGGGGTGACGATATGGAAAAATTCATGGGAAACCACATCGACCATCGCCTCCTCCAGCTGCGCGGCGGGGAGCTGCTCCGGGAGGACCACCACGGTGGATGTGTGGTGCTCCAGGGCCCCGAAGCCCCGGGCATCGTTGTCCAGGGTGGAGAGGTACAGCAGGATGTTGTATTCCCGGGTGCCGTCGATGTCGCCCAGAAAGGCTTTTTGCGCCTGCATCATCCGCTCCATGGCGGGTTGAATGGCCGCAGCCGAATAGGCACCATTCGGGGAATGTACACTGATGTTCACCGTGATATCCCCTACCTGGAAGGTAGCCGGCGGCTCCCCGCTGAGTTGAATCGGGTTGTCGATGACCTCGAAATAGCGGGAGGCGCTATAGGTAAACGTGCCGTCAGGCCCGGGACTCCCGCTCAGGGATGTGGCCGGATACAGCCCCTCCGGGATGCGCAGCTCCAGGGTGTACGGCTGCTCCCTGAGGCCCTCGAAGTAGCCGACAAACCCGTGCAGGTTCAACATATAGTGTTCCCCGGCCAGGATATTCGTCCCTGCGGGGGAAAACGGGGCGGGGTCCCCGGTGGCCTCCGAATCGTACGAATCGTTGACATAATACGTAATCCGGTCGAGTTCCCGGGCGCCGGAGATGGACCAGGTGTTGTCGTCCTCGCGGACTACTGGCATCGGATTGCCCTTATAGTCAAAGGCCGCAAGGCCTTCCACATAGCGTCCGTAATTATCTTCGCTGTAGGTACCCGGCACAGTTTTGGGGATGTAAAATTTCACTTCACCAGCGATAAACGCCCCGGGGTCCAGGGCAACCAGTACCCGGTCATCGCGTACATCCACCAGGTCCAGGCTGGCCTTAATGGGGGTTTCCCCCGCCGTCGGGAGGTTTCTGGTAGCGCTGCAGCCCACCAGGAGGAGGGATAGCATCAGGTGGTAAAACCGAATTTTCATAGTGTATATTGGATTTTCGCAAGGATATAGAAATTAATCGTGATTCCCCCTGGTTTTTAGATTAATTTGGCACTTTAACGGGGCCTCAGGGCCCGGACGGGCTAATAATTTTTGATTATTTTTGTTCGCAAACCAAGCCACACCCCATGCAGTACAAACGAATCCTTTTAAAACTCAGCGGAGAGGCCCTGATGGGCGACCGGTCTTATGGCATCGACCCCGGCAGACTGGCCTTGTACGCAGAGGAAATCCGGGCAGTTGTCGAAAAAGGCGTGGAGGTTGCCATTGTTATTGGCGGGGGAAATATCTTCCGGGGGGTGGCCGGCGCGAGTAACGGCATGGACCGCGTCCAGGGCGACCACATGGGGATGCTCGCCACCATCATCAACGGCCTGGCACTGCAGTCCGCCCTGGAGGACAAAGGGCTGGACACTCGGTTGCAGTCTGCCATCAAGATCAATGAAGTGGCCGAACCCTTTATCCGCCGCCGCGCCATGCGGCACCTGGAGAAGGGTCGGGTGGTCATATTCGGAGGGGGCACGGGCAACCCGTACTTTACCACAGATTCGGCAGCTGTGCTCCGCGCCATCGAAATCGAGGCAGACGTGATCCTGAAGGGGACCCGGGTGGACGGTATCTACACCAGCGACCCGGAAAAGGACAAGTCCGCCACCAAATTCGACAGCATCAGCTTTAAGGATGTCCTGAGCCGCGGCCTGAAGGTCATGGATACCACAGCCTTCACCCTGAGTCAGGAAAATGAACTGCCGATCGTCGTATTTGACATGAACAAACAAGGAAACCTGATGAAAATTGTTTCCGGCGAGAATATCGGAACCGTTGTTAACCTTTAATGGATATATCCAGTTAATACCATGAACGAAGACATTCAATTTATCCTGGACAGCGCAAAGGAGAACATGGATAATGCAATCTCCCACCTGGAAAAAGAGCTCGTGAAAATCCGGGCCGGCAGAGCCAGCCCGTCCATGCTTTCCTCCGTGATGGTGGATTACTACGGGAGCCAGACGCCCCTGAACCAGATGTCCAACGTAAACACCCCGGACGCCCGGACAATTTCCGTACAGCCCTGGGAAAAGGCCATGATCCCGAATATCGAGACGGCCATCACCAATGCCAACCTGGGGTTCAACCCGATGAACAACGGGGAAATGGTCATCATCAATGTCCCCCCGCTGACCGAGGAGCGCCGCAAGCAGCTCGTCAAGCAGGCCAAGGCAGAAGCGGAAGAGGCGAAAGTCAGTATCCGCGCCGCCCGCCAGGACGCAAACAAGGAGATTAAGGCGCTGGACATTTCCGAGGATCTCGAACAGAATGCCGAGATCGACATCCAGGAACTCACCGACACATACACCGAGCGCGTGGACGGCATCCTGGAGCACAAGGAAGCCGAAATCATGAAGGTGTAGCGGGACTTCTGTGCCGAAAGGGACCCCTGCGTCCCGGCCACACACAGCACCAACCCCCTTTTTGACAGGGGGTTTTTTTACGCCCCGTCCGCCCGGTACCAGATCAGGGCAGCCGCTATGAGCGCCAGCGTGCAAAGCACAATCAGCAACCGGTAGGCGCGACGGGCGCGACGCCGGTATCTGCGATGTTTTTCATCCATGGCGCGGGTTCTTGTTGCAAGCTACTAAACTTTTGGCCGGGAGGCTTTTAATTTGGTTTCGCTGCCGAATGTTTTCTACCTTTGCGGCCGACTCCTGGGAATGGCATTCAAACTCACACAAGGCTTCTGGGCCCGTACAGCCCGCATCATCCTGCGCAACCGCATCCTGATCCTGGTTGGGATTGCCCTGGTGACCGTCCTGCTGGCCACCCAGTGGAAAAACATGCAGTTCTCCAACACAGAGGCCAACCTGCTCCCGGACGACCACCCGGCTACACTGGAGTACGGCGCCTTTCTGGAACAATTCGGGGAGGAGGGAAACACGATTGTACTGGCCGTTAAGGATTCCCGCCTGTTTGAACCGGAGGCGTTTAACCGCTGGAATATTTTCAACGAACAGCTGGAGGCGTTCCCGGAGATCGATTTTGTCCTTTCCACGGACAACCTGCAACGCCTGGTCAAAGACAATGAGGCCCAGGAATTCCGCCTGGAACCCTGGCTCGCCGACAGTGTCCGTACCACCGGGCAACTCGACAGCCTTACCGACGAGCTATTCAACCGCATGCCGTTCTACGAAAAACTCCTCTATAACAAAGAGGGGCGGACCATCCAGTCCGTGGTCTACCTGGACCAGGACCTGGTCAATACAAAGGTCCGCAAGGATTTTGTGCTGAACGACCTGCGCAACCTGGTGGCGGAGTTTGAACAGGATACCGGGATGAATGTCCGCGTCTCGGGGATGCCCTATATCCGGACGATGAACTCCCAGAATATCATCGACGAAATCGGCAAGTTTATCTTTGCCGCCCTAGCGGTGACCTCGTTGATTTTCTTTTTCTTCTTCCGATCCATCCGCGCCACGCTGATTTCGATCTGCGTGGTTATTTTCGGGGTGATGTGGGCCTTTGGGACCCTGGGCCTGCTCCAGTACGAAATCACCGTGCTGACAGCCCTGATCCCGCCGGTGATCATCGTAATCGGCATCCCCAATTGCATCTTCCTGATCAACAAATACCAACAGGAAGTAAAAAAACACGGAAACCAGGCGCTTTCCCTCCAGCGGGTGATCTCCAAAATCGGCAATGCCACGCTGATGACCAATGTCACCACAGCCTCCGGTTTTGCCACCTTTATCATCACGGACAGCCGGTTGCTCTCGGAATTCGGCATCGTCGCCTCCATCAACATCCTGGGCATTTTTGTGCTTTCCCTGCTGATTATCCCGATCCTCTACAGCTTTATGCCGCTGCCCAAGACAAAACACCTGAAGCACCTCAACAAACGGTGGATCGACGCCTTTGTAAACTGGATGGAGCGGATCGTGCGGCACCAGCGCATTACCGTTTACATCGTGGCTATCTGCACGCTAGTGGCCAGCATCATCGGGATCTACCAGATCCGCATCTCGGGCAGCCCCATAGAGGACATGCCCAAGAAGGCCGAATTTTTCCAGGATATCCGCTTTTTTGAAGCCGAATTCGACGGGATCATGCCCGTGGAAATCGTGGTCGATTCCCGCCGGCGCAACGGCATCCTGAAACCGGCCACCCTGCGCCGGATGGACCAACTCGGGGAGGTGATCCGCGACATTCCGGAGCTTTCCCGTCCCATTTCCGTGGTGGACCTGGTTAAGTATTCCAAGCAGGCCTACTACAACGGCATCCCCAAATACTACCAGCTGCCGACGTCCCAGGAGAACAATTTTATCCTGGATATCGCCAGGAAATCCAAAGATAACGGTAACCTGCTCCAGAGCTTTGTGGATTCCACCGGGCAGGTGGCCCGGATCACCACCTTTATGCAGGACATGAAAACCGACCGCATGGAGGAAATTGAACAGGAACTCCGGGAGGAGGCCGCCAAGATTTTCCCGGAGGAGCGGTACGATGTCTCCCTCACGGGCAAGGCCCTGCTCTTCCTGAAAGGCACAAAATTCCTCGTGCGGAACCTGGTCCTCTCCCTGGCCCTGGCCATCGGCTTGATCTCCCTGCTCATGGCCTACCTCTTCCGGTCGTTCCGGATGATCGTCATCTCCCTGATCCCGAACCTACTCCCCCTGGTGATAACCGCAGGGGTGATGGGCTTTCTGGGCGTCCCGATCAAGCCTTCCACCATCCTGGTTTTCAGCATTGCCTTCGGGATTTCCGTAGACGACACAATCCACTTCCTGGCCAAATACCGGCAGGAACTCATCAGCAACCACTGGCGCATCCGCAAGTCCGTCTATGCTGCTCTGCGCGAAACGGGAGTGAGCATGTTCTACACCTCCATCGTCCTGTTTTTCGGGTTTTCCGTGTTCACCATTTCAAACTTCGGGGGCACGGTGGCCCTGGGGGCCCTGGTTTCGGCCACCCTGCTCTTTGCCATGCTCGCCAACCTGATCCTGTTGCCGTCCCTGCTGCTCTCCCTGGAACGGAACATCGCCAACAAGCAGGTACTCAAAAAGCCGCAGATCGACATCCTCCCCGGGGGGACGGGCTCCGGCCAGGACCGGGATTAGCCAGGGGCACAGCCCCGGAACCACCTATTTTTACGGGCACAGTTTGCATCAATACCGTATCTTTGACGCTGTTTAACCGACAGACAAAAAGGAAATATGACGCGTATACGATCCATCCTCAGCGAAGCCCCGTTGCTCAGTGAAGTCAGCGTATCCGGCTGGGTCCGAACCTTTCGTTCCAACCGCTTCATCGCCCTGAACGACGGGTCGACGCTGCAGAACCTGCAATGTGTCGTGGATTTTGAAAATTTTGACGAGGCAACACTCCGCCGGATCAACACCGGGGCAGCCCTGACCGTTCGGGGAACGCTCGTGGAAAGCCAGGGCCGCGGCCAAAAGGTGGAGGTACAGGTAAGCCAGCTGGAAATCCACGGGGATGCCGACCCGGAAAGCTATCCGATTCAGCCCAAGAAACACTCCATGGAATTTCTCCGGGAGCAGGCCCACCTGCGAATCCGCACCAATACGTTCGCCGCGGTGATGCGGGTGCGTTCCGCCCTGGCCTTTGGCGTACACGAGTATTTCACCAGGAACGGGTTCTACTATTTTCACGCCCCGATCATCACCGGATCCGATGCGGAAGGGGCCGGGGAGATGTTCCGGGTGAGCACCCTCGATCCGCTGACACCCCCCAGGGACGAGTCCGGCAATGTGGATTTCGGGGAAGACTTTTTCGGAAAGGAAACAAACCTGACGGTTTCGGGTCAATTGGAAGCCGAGGCGTACGCCATGGCCCTGGGCAAGGTCTATACCTTCGGCCCCACCTTCCGGGCGGAAAACTCCAATACCTCCCGCCACCTGGCCGAGTTCTGGATGATCGAACCCGAGATGGCCTTTTACGACCTGGATGCGAACATGGACCTGGCGGAGGATTTCATCCAGGAGGTTATCCGCTATGTCCTGAAGCATTGCGAGGAAGACCTGGCCTTTCTGGATAAACGCCTGGAGGATGAAGAAAAGCGGAAACCGCAGGCCGAACGCTCGGGCATGGGGCTGATTGAAAAACTGCGCTTTGTCACGGACCAGCCGTTTAAGCGGGTTACCTATACGGAGGCTATCGAAATCCTGCGAAACAGCAAGCCCAACAAGAAAAAGAAATTCCAGTACCCCATAGACGCCTGGGGCGCCGATTTACAAAGCGAGCACGAGCGCTACCTGGTGGAAAAACACTTCCAGTGCCCGGTGATTTTGTTTAACTACCCGGCAGAAATCAAGGCCTTCTACATGCGGCTGAACGACGATGGGAAAACCGTCCGGGCCATGGACATCCTGTTTCCGGGGATCGGGGAAATCGTCGGGGGTTCCCAGCGGGAAGAACGCCTGGATGTCCTGCAGGAAAAGATGCAGCAACTGGGCATAGACGAAAAAGAACTCTGGTGGTACCTGGACCTGCGTCGCTTCGGGACGGCCGTCCACAGCGGCTTTGGCCTGGGCTTTGAACGCCTGGTGCAATTTGCGACCGGCATGGGGAACATCCGGGACGTAATCCCCTTCCCCCGAACGCCACAGAACGCAGAATTCTGATCGCTTTTGCGTAATTTTAAATCAAACCCTGAAGACTCCGGACTACTTCCAATCCCATGCTGAAACAACACCTGCAATTAAAACTGTCACAGAAGCTGTCGCCCCAGCAGATCCAGCTGATGAAGCTGATCCAGCTGCCGACACTCGCTTTTGAACAGCGGCTTAAGCAGGAAATGGAGGAAAATCCGGCCCTGGAAAGCGGGAAGGAAGACACGGGCACCCTGGAGGACGAATACGCCGACACCTTTGACGAATCCGAGGACAGCGAACGGATCGAGGCGGAAGACATCAACATCGACGACTACCTGGGCGACGACGAAATACCCGATTACCGTACCCGGGCCAACAACTACAGCGAAGACGACTCGGACCGGCAGGTGCCCTATGCAGCGGGCATATCCTTTACACAGCACCTGCTCAACCAGCTCAATACGGAGTACCTGGATGACCAGGAATGGACCATCGCGGAATTCCTGGTGGGCAGCGTGGATGAAAGCGGTTACATCCGGCGCCCCGTGGCCGACATCATGGACGACCTGGCATTTACGCAGAACGTTTACACCGACGAGGCCACCATTGAAAAAGTGCTCCAAAAGGTACAGCAGCTCGACCCGCCCGGGGTGGGCGCCCGTTCCCTGGAGGAATGCCTGTTGCTGCAACTGGAGCGGAAGGAGCCCTCCCCTGCCGTGGAGATGGCCATTGAGATCCTCCGGAAATCCTTTGACCACTTCAGCAAGAAACACTATAAAAAGCTCCTCCAAAAACACGATATCGGGGAGGAGGCGCTTCGGGAAGCCATAGGGGAAATCGAGAAACTCAACCCGAAACCCGGCGGATCCTATTCGGGCGGCACCAAAATCGTGGAACACGTAGTACCGGATTTTACCATCCGGATAGTGGACGGGGAACTCGAGTTGAGCCTCAACGGCAGGAACGCCCCCGAGCTGCATGTTTCAAGGGAATACAGCAATATGCTGGCCGGGTATAAAAATGCCAGGGACAAATCGAAACAGCAGAAGGACGCCGTGATGTTCATAAAGCAGAAACTCGATGCGGCCAAGTGGTTTATCGACGCTATCAAACAGCGGCAGCAAACCCTGTATGTGACCATGAATGCCATCATGGAATACCAGCGGGAATATTTTATGACGGGCGATGAGCGCAACCTGAAACCGATGATCCTGAAAGATATCGCCGACCAGATTGGGATGGACGTGTCGACGGTATCCCGGGTGGCCAACAGCAAATACGTGGACACGCCATACGGGACCCGGCTCATCAAGGAGTACTTTTCGGAGTCCATCAAGAACGAACAGGGGGAAGATGTCTCTACCAAGGAGATCAAAAAGATCCTGGAAACCGTGGTGGGTGAGGAAAACAAACGGAAACCGCTCACGGACGACAAGCTCGCAAAAATCCTCAAGGAGAAAGGCTACCCGATTGCCCGACGGACCATCGCCAAGTATCGCGAACAACTGGGCATCCCGGTGGCGAGACTCCGAAAAGAAATATAATGCGCTTCTTCAGCCAGCTCGTCAGCTACCTGTTCCACCCGCTGCTGATCCCGCTCTATGGCACGGTCCTGTATTTCCGAATCACCCCCAAATTCAGCCCGCTGGAGATGCAAAGCGGCAACGTCCTGCCGGTCTTCATCCTCACGGTAATCATCCCGGTAATCAGCATGCTCATCCTGCGTAACCTGGGCATGATGCAAACCTCCCGCCTCTTGCGGCCCCAGGAACGCATCTATCCGCTGCTGATTTTTCTGGTCCTGCTCCTGATGGTTTTGTTCCGGGTGATCCCGAACAACTACGCGGCGGAACTGTACTTCTATTTCCTCGGGATGATCATCGCCACGGTTGCCTCCCTGCTGCTGGCCCTGGCAGGCAAACCGGTAAGCCTCCACATGGCGGGCGTCGGCACGTTGCTGATGTACCTGATTTCCCTGAGCATCCATTTTGAAAAAAACATCGTCCTGGCTATCAGCGCCTGTACGCTCTGTACGGGTCTGGTCGGGACTGCCCGCCTCTACCTGCAGGTTCACGGACGCGCCTCCGTCCTCACAGGCTGGCTGATTGGCCTGGTATCCCAGCTGATCCTGGTCCGTTTCTGGTTCTAAAGGATGTAAAAGATCAACCCGATCCGCAGGGGCACCATGTCCAGGTCGGCGCCGTCAGGCCCGGGGACATCGCTTTCAAACAGGTTGTTCAGGCCGTAGTACACGTGGAAGTTTATCGTATTGTAACCGATATTCAGCGTCAGGCCGTAGCGGAAATTGTCTGTATCCGTGTTGTAAAAACTGTCTTTAAATTCCGAGGTGACAAATTTGGACCTGGATCCGACCACATACCCCAGTTTGAATCCGGTATAGATGCGCCAGAAACTGTAATCCGTTGCCGTGGAATTCCGCCATCGGAACTGCACGGGCAATTCCACCAGGTGGGTCTCGATTTTATTCCGCTTGTAGGAGTCCTCCTCGTCCAGGATGATGTACTGGAAATCCTCGCCATTCTGAATGGCCCTGAGGTTGCTGTAATAGGAGTTCACGCCATATCCCAATCCGATTCCCAGGGCCAGGGTACGCTTCGGGTTGATGGGAAGGTCCTTGATAAACCCCATATAGATCCCGTAGGATATCAGGTTATTCTGGGAGACTCCTTCCGGCTGGTTCAGGAGCAGGTTAAAGGAGAACCCGACGTAGAACTGGTCTTCCAGGTATTCCGAATCGATGAGGGGCGCCCCGGTATCCAGGGAGTCCTTCGGAAGATCCGTGCCCGTGGGATTGCCTTCCTGACCGATAACAGGGACCAGGCAAAATAGCAGGATGAAAGTGGCGATTCGGGCTTTCATATGTACAACATAAAAAAAACGCTTCAAAGACTGAAGCGTTTTTTACATCTAAATTGGTTTTGAAAAAATGACTCCTACTGGATATTCCGGAAGGCATCCCCTTCGTAGGTCGTATAATTGACCTTCAGGGCATTAACCTTGCGCAGTTCCTGTTTGATATCCGATATCAGGCCCATATTGGCCTCCTTGTCTACCTTGAGTGCCGTGGTCAGCACATTCTGGATATCCTGGGGCTTCTTGGCCCGTTCCTGCAGGATGTAATCCCCGACTTCGGATACACTGGCAAACTTGTCATTCAACTGGATTTTGGGCTCGGTACCAAAGGTCTTCTGGTACTGGGTAGTGGGTTTCCCCACATAAATGTAAATTACCCGGTCCTTCTTTTCCAGCTTCTTGGTTTCACTCGCATTGGGCAACGTATTGTCCACCATCAGCGTATTGTCCTTCATGGTGGTAACCGTCATGAAGAAGAACAGCAGCATGAAAACAATATCCGGCAGCGATGCCGTGGATACCGCCGGGATGTCGCCGTCTTTTTTCTTATTAAACTTAGCCATGTCTCGTCTTTTTTAATTTGAAGTTGTCTCGGCCTCCGAAAGTTTCTGAGGGAAGAGTTCCTGCACACGCAACACCTTTTCCTTCAGTTCTTCCCGGACATCCTCGTCGGTTTCGGGATTGAGATACTCCGCTTCCATATCCGTAAAATCCCGGCCGTACAACCTCTGTGCCTCCCGGTTCCTGAGCTCGTTATAGGCACCTACCAGTTCGTTCTGAACCGTAATATATGTGCCGTAACGGGTCTCCCGGTCGTTCTTGAGCGAAATAATCGCCTTGCCCGGGTTATCCGATGATGCCTCATCCCCGGCGCCTTTGCAGTAATTGCAGGTTCCGTCTCCGCCATTGTCCAGAAAGGCCATGGCTTTTTCTCTCAGGTCCTGCAACTCCGTAAGCTCCTCTTCGACGAGCAACTGACCGTTCTTGTTGATATTCACCGTGAAGATGTTCTTCTGTTTAATCACCACATCCTCTTCCGGCGGCTCGATGGGCGGCAACATACGGTCCAGCCCCGCGTCGGTTTCAATGGTGGTGGTTACAAGGAAAAAGATCAACAGCAGGAAGGCGATATCCGCCATGGACCCTGCATTTACTTCCGGTGGTGCTCCTCTTCTAGGCATATTCCTTGGATTTACTTATTCGACATTTTCTTGATCCCTCCCCACAGCATGGAAGCTACGGCGATAATCACCAGGATGAAGAACATATTGAGGCCTGCGCCGATATTCTTCACGGTACTCTCGGTGGTTGTCACGCCTCTTCCCGCCATTTCCTCAACGGTGCCGTCTGCCCCGTCCGACAGGACATAGGCGATGGCGACTACCAGCAGGAAGCCGACGATGACAAACAACGTCTTTTTCAGGCTCGCCGGGTTGGAGAACAGGTTTTTAAGTGCGAACAACAGGCTGGAGACCACTGCGATTCCCAACAGGATGTACATGATGATAAACATCCCGTTCATGGCACCGCTGTCAATCGCCTCGGAAGCCGGCATTTCGCTTTCGGGAAGCATAAACCACAGAATGGCTGCAATCGCTCCCAGAACTATCAATAATATTTTTACAATCTTATGCATGTTCTATGGTATTAGGCGTCCGACTTACTTCTTGTGATCAACCAGCATATCGATCAGGATGATCGATGAATCTTCCATATCATTGACGATGCTGTCGATCTTGGCAATGATGTAGTTGTAGAAGATCTGAAGGATGATCGCAGTAATCAGACCGAATACCGTCGTCAACAGGGCTACCTGGATATCCCCGGCAATCAGGGAAGCACTCAGGTTACCTACTGCGCTAATTTTCTGGAAGGCCTGGATCATACCGATTACCGTTCCCATGAACCCAAGCATCGGGGCAATGGCGATAAAGAGTGAAAGCCAGGATACGTTTTTCTCGAGTTGTCCCATCTGAACCCCGCCGTAGGCAACTACCGCCTTCTCGGCAGATTCAATACTCTCACCGGCCCGGTCGAGACCCTGATAGTAGATGGAGGCAACGGGGCCCTTGGTGTTGCGGCAAACTTCCTTGGCCGCTTCAACACCGCCGGAAGCCAGCGCATCTTCTACCTGTTGCTTCAGCTTGGTCGTGTTCGTGCTGGCCATATTGAGGTATATGATCCGCTCGATGGCTACCGCCAGTCCGAGAATCAGACAGAGCAGTACGATGCCCATGAATCCGGCACCCCCCTGGATGAATTGTTCTTTAAGAACCTGGGTAAATCCTCTGTCGTCGGCAGCAGCTGCATCGTCCTGTAGCATAACAGTCGCTGTAGTCAGGGTTGAAGACAGGTTTGAAAGGATTGCTGGCGCTTTAGCGCTTACCGTATTTGTTCCGAGGACAAATAGCCCAGCCAGAGCCAGGAATGAGAATAATTTTTTCATTTTTTCAAACTTAAATTTAGATTAGTTATTAGGGTTAAAGATAACAAAAAATTGGAATTAAAAAACTAAAATCAGGGGCTCCAGGCCCCGGAATCCTTAAAAAACCCGAGGGTTTTCAGCATATATTCAGCCTGGTTCAGAAAATCCTTGTGAATCTTTCAAAACCGCCTCCGGGATTAGCTGCGCTGATCCCTCAACCTCTTTCAGTGTGCCGGACAAGCATGGGAATCTCCGTTCGGCTGCGCCGACCGGTTTCCCCCCTTCATCATTTCAATCCGCCTCCGGGATTAGCTGCGCTGATCCCTCAACCTCTATCAGTGTGCCGGACAAGCATGGGAATCTCCGTTCGGCTGCGCCGACCGGTATGCTCTCAAAACCGCGACTTTCAAAAGCGGGCTTTTGACGGCGCTTGTTTTGAGAGCATCACCGCCGCGGTGCGGCGGTGATTCCCTTTTGTGCAGAGAGGAAGGGATTCGAACCCTCGATGCACTTTTGGTGCATACACACTTTCCAGGCGTGCGCCTTCGACCACTCGGCCACCTCTCTAAAATACCCGAAAAACGGGGTGCCCAATAAACAAAAAATTTAGGATTATATGAAATTTTGCCCGGTTAATTTTGGGACATCTCACCCCGTAGCGGGGATTCAAATATGGTTTTGAAGGACTTAGGGGAAACCGACGAACCGAGCAGGTACATGAGCTTGGCCAGGGCGGCTTCCGACGTAATGTCCCGTCCGTCGATCAGCGGTATATCCAGCAGGCCCGAACTGGTTTCGTAACGCCCCATCAAAACGGAGCCCCCGCTGCACTGGGTTACGTTTACGATGTGCAATCCCCGGCCGGCCGCTTCCCTCAGGGCATCCAGGAGCCAGGGGGCCGACGGGGCATTCCCGGCCCCGAACGTTTCCAGTACCACCCCTTTCAAACCGGGGGCACCGAGCTGGTGGCGCAGCCAGTCCGGGTGCATCCCGGGGAAGAGCCGCACCACCCCTACCTGGTTCACGAGGTCCGTGCGCACCTTGAGGGCGCTTTTTCTGGGGGTGCGCCAAAGCGCTTCCTTCCGGACCTTCAGGTGGACGCCGGACACTGCCAGGGGCGGGTAGTTCGGGGAATCAAAGGCTTCGAAGTGCTCTGTATTGACCTTGGTCGTCCGGTTGCCGCGGAACAATTTGTACTCAAAATACAGGCAGACCTCGCGGACCAGGGGCTCGCCCCCTTCCGACAGGGCGGCAATCTGAATGGAGGTAATCAGGTTTTCCTTCGCATCGGTGCGCAGGTCGCCGATGGGAAGCTGGGATCCCGTCAGGATAACGGGCTTGGCGAGGTTCTCGAGCATGAAGCTCAGGGCCGAAGCCGTGTAGCTCATCGTATCGCTGCCGTGTAAAACGACGAAGCCGTCGTACCGGTCGTAATGCTCCCCGATCAGGGTGGCGAGTTGTTGCCAGTGCGGCAGATCCATGTTTGAGGAGTCGATCGGGTTGGCAAAGGCCACCGTATCGATCCGGCAATCGAGCTGGTGCAGCTCGGGTATCTGTTGGAGCAGGTTGTTGAAGTCGAAGGCGCGGAGGGATCCCGACCCGTAGTCGCGGACCATTCCGATGGTTCCCCCCGTGTAGATGAGCAAGATGCCGGTGCCGTTTCTGGCCATAAGACGTACTTTTTAAACGCCAAAGACCTCCCGGGAAGTCTCCGTCGTGATTTCTGCGATGCGCGCTTCGGGAATCCCGTAGATTTCCGACAGGCGGGAAACCACGAATTTCAGGTAGGCGGGTTCATTGCGTTTACCCCGGTGGGGCGTCGGCGCCAGGTAGGGCGAATCGGTTTCCAGCACCAGCGATTCCAGGGGGAGCTCGTCCAGGAACTGGTCGATCTTCCCGTTCTTAAAGGTAGCCACCCCGCCAATCCCGAGCTTCATCCCGTAGGCCAGGGCGAGCCGGGCCTGTTCCAGCGTTCCGGTAAAGCAGTGGAAGATGCCGCGCAGGTCCGGCCCCTGGCATTCGGCGAGGATTTCAAAAATTTCGTCAAAGGCTTCCCGGCAATGGATAACAATTGGCAGCCCCCGGGATTTTGCCATCCGGATCTGCCGGCGAAAGGCTTCCTGCTGGGCTTCGAGCCGGGTTTGGTCCCAGTACAGGTCAATCCCGATCTCCCCGACGGCCACGTAGCCCCCGCGGTCCAGTTCGCGTTCGACATGCCGGAGTTCTGCCTCAAAATCCTCCTTCACGTGGGTGGGGTGCAGACCGCACATGAGGAAAACCTCATCCGGGTAAGCTTCCCGCAAATCCCGCATCCGCTCCGTATAGGCGGAGTCGATGGCGGGGATAAAAAACCGCTCCACGCCTTCGGCCCGGGCACGGGCCATCATCCGGGCCCGGTCCTCGTCAAAAGCTTCCACGTATAAATGGGCGTGTGTATCTGTCAGGGTCACGGCGCAAAAATAGGATTATCTTTATCAAAAAATCTCATGGGCACCCTTAAAAAGTTCCTGCTGGACCGCGGCTTCAGCGCAATGCCCCTGGAACGCACCCGCACCGACCACCTGGCGCTCTCCGGTTCCCTGAACGGGGTGACCGGCCGTTTTATCCTGGATACCGGGGCCTCCAATACCTGCGTGGGGCTCGACCGGACGGAGCGCTTCCGCCTGCTTACCGAAATCTCCGAGATCCGGGCCGCAGGGGCAGGAGCAGTAGATATGGAGACCCTGGTTTCCGATGGGAACACCCTGGCGCTGGAAGGTTGGGAACGCCCGGACATGCAGGTTGTCCTCTTTGACCTCAGCCATGTGAACCAGGCCCTGGAAAGCCAGGACGAACCCCCCGTGGACGGCATCCTCGGGGCGGATATCCTGCACGGCGGCAAGGCAGTCATCGACTACGATTCCTGCAACCTCTATCTCAAATAAAAACCCCGGCCGGGGCCGGGGCATCGCAATAATTAATCCGTTTTTGTTTCCGGTATCCGAGAATACCGATGCCGGGGTACCGGCTAGAGCTCCAACGCTTTTTTCAGGTCCCCGTCCATGAGGTGTTCCACCGGGTTCTCGATCGCCTCCTTAATAGCCACGAGGAATCCGACAGATTCCTTCCCGTCGATAATCCGGTGGTCGTAGGAAAGCGCCACGTACATTACCGGCGCGATGGCGATGGCGCCGTCGCGGACGATGGCCCGTTCGACGATGTTGTGCATCCCCAGGATACCGCTCTGGGGCGGGTTGATGATCGGGGTGGAGAGCATCGAACCGAAGACGCCGCCGTTGGAGATTGTAAAGGTACCCCCGGTCATTTCGTCAACGGTGATCTGTCCGTCGCGGGCCCGGAGCGCCAATCGCTTGACCTCTTCTTCGATGCCGCGGAAACTCAGGTTTTCCGCATTGCGGATCACCGGCACCATCAAGCCTTTCGGTCCGGACACGGCGATGCTGATATCGCAGTAATCGTAGGTAATCATTTCCTTGCCGTCGATCATGGAATTCACCGCCGGGAACTGTTGGAGCGCCCGGATCACGGCTTTGGTGAAGAACGACATAAAGCCGAGTCCCACCCCGTGCTTCTCCTTAAAAGCTTCCTTGTGTTCCGCACGGATATCGAATACCGCAGACATGTCCACCTCGTTGAAGGTCGTCAGCATGGCTGTTTCGTTTTTGGCGGATACCAGGCGTTCGGCCACCTTGCGCCGCAACATGGAAAGTTTGCTCCGGGACTCCCCGCGGGATCCACCTCCGGGGCTGCCCATGGAAGGCACGGCTTTAACGGCGTCGTCCTTGGTAATGCGGCCGTCTTTTCCAGAGCCCTTCACGGATGCCGGGTCGATGCCTTTTTCATCGAGGATCTTCTTCGCTGCAGGCGATGCAACCCCGGAAGCATAGGTTTCCTTGGCCTGCCTGGGTTGCGGGGCCTTTGATCCCCCGGCCTGGCCTGCCTGTTCTTTTTGCTTGTCGAGTTCCTTTTCGGCGTTTCCGCCAGAGCCTTCATCCCCCTTGCCCACGGAATCCGTTCCGGCGCTGCCTTCCTGGTCTTTGCCCCCGGAAGCGTCCGGCTTTTCCGCATCCGTATCGATCAGGCAAACGACTTCGCCAACGGCCACGGCATCCCCTTCTTCGGCTTTCAAGGTGATCACCCCGCTTTCCTCGGCGGGCAACTCCAGGGTGGCCTTGTCGGAGTCCACCTCGGCAATGGCCTGGTCCTTTTCGACGTAGTCCCCGTCCGAAACGAGCCATTGGGCAATTTCCACTTCCGTGATGGATTCGCCCGGAGAAGGTACTTTCATTTCTAGAATCATGCGATTTCCTCTTTTTGTATTTTTTCAGTTGCTGTGTGAAACAAAATCTTACTGTTTCCTATCCCAATGGTATTTTGCCGGCGGCCGCCCGGGTCATTCTTCGTCCGTTGCCACATCCGCAGGAACCGGCCGGCTCATATTGTCTTTTTTCGGATCGAAAACATAATCGATTACCTGCTGGTGCCGCATCTTGGAGCGCGCCGGGCTGCCCGCTGCCGGGGAAGCGTAAAAGCGCCGCGAAGCCACGCGGAAACGCGAGGCATCCGGGAAGTGCATCATCAGGTGGCTCCAGGCACCCATGTTCCTGGGTTCCTCCTGTGCCCAAACCAGGTCTTCCGCATGGGAATATTTCTCGATAAGCTCCTCCATCTGCACCACCGGCAGCGGGAACAATTGTTCCAGGCGGACCAGGGCCACATCCTCCCTGCCCAGTTCCTCCCGGGCTGCGAGCAGGTCGTAATAAAATTTCCCCGTACAGAATACCAGGGATTTGACCTTTTTAACCGATGCCCCGGCATCGTCGATCACTTCCTGGAACCGGCCTTCCGCAAGTTCCTCTACCGTGGAGACGCATTTTGCATGCCGGAGCAGGCTCTTCGGGGTGAAAACCACCAGCGGTTTGCGGAAGTTGACCAGCATCTGGCGCCGGAGCAGGTGAAACAGGTTGGCCGGGGTACTGACATCAGCCACATACATATTGTCCCGGGCGCACAATTGCAGGTAGCGCTCCATCCGGGCCGAAGAGTGTTCCGCACCCTGGCCTTCATAGCCGTGGGGCAGGAAAAGCACCAGGCCGTTCTGCAACTTCCATTTGTCTTCCGCTGCCGAGAGATACTGGTCGATCATGATCTGGGCGCCGTTGCTGAAATCCCCGAACTGGGCTTCCCATATGGTGAGCGTGTTCGGGCTCGCCATGGCGTACCCGTATTCGAATCCAACCACCCCGTACTCGGAAAGCAGGGAATTGTAGATCTGGAAATCGCCCTGTTCCTCCGAGATATGGTTCAGCAGCAAGACCTCTTCCTCGCTTTCTTCCACCTTCATCACCGCGTGGCGGTGGGAGAATGTCCCCCGCTCCACGTCCTGCCCGGAAATCCGCACGTCGAATCCCTCCTGCAGGAGCGTGCCATAGGCGAGCAACTCCCCCATGGCCCAATCCAGGCGGTTGGTTTCAAAGAACATCTTGTGGCGCTCCTTGACGAGCTTGTCTACCTTGCGCAGGAATTTTTTGTCTTCCGGGAGTTGGGTAATCACCCGGGCAACCGCTTCCAGCTTGTCCTTCGGGACCCCTGTTTCCACCGGCTCCATCATTTCCCATTCCCGGACATTTTCAAACCCGTCCCATTCGTCGGCCATAAAGGCGGTAATCCGCGTTTTATCTTCCTTCTTGCTGTCCCGGAGTTCTTCCTCCAGCTTCGCTTTGTAGTCCTCTTCCAGCTTTTTGACAAAGTCCGCATCGATAACGCCTTCGGACATCAGCCGTTCCGCATAAATATCCCGGGGGTTTTGGTGCTTGGCGATGGCCTTGTAGAGCTTGGGCTGCGTAAACCGCGGCTCATCCCCTTCGTTGTGGCCGTATTTGCGGTAACCCAACAGGTCCAGGAATACATCCCGCCTGAATTTCATCCGGTATTCCAGGGCAAAGAGGGCAGCGTGCACAACGGCTTCCGCATCGTCCGCATTGATGTGGAGTACCGGGCTCAGGGTCACCTTCCCCACGTCCGTGCAGTACGTGGAGGTACGCCCGTCCAGATAATTCGTGGTAAAGCCGATCTGGTTATTGACCACAATGTGGATCGTACCGGCCGTGCCGTACCCGTCCAGGCCGGCCATCTGTACCACCTCGTAGGCAATGCCCTGGCCGGCGATGGCGGCGTCCCCGTGGACCACGATTGGCAGGACCTTGGAAAAATCCTCGGGGAAGTGCCGGTCCTGTTTGGCCCGGGTAATCCCTTCAACCACCGCCCCAACCGTTTCCAGGTGGGAGGGGTTGGGCGCAATGTTCATATTGATGCTATCCCCGGAATTCGTCTTCCGCATGGAGGTCCACCCCAGGTGGTATTTCACGTCCCCGTCAAAAATTTCCTGTTCGTAGTCCTTGCCTTCGAATTCGCTGAAGATATCGGTTGCGGGTTTCCCGAAAATATTTGTGAGTACATTCAGGCGGCCCCGGTGGGCCATTCCCATGACAAACTGTTGGACGCCCAGTTCGGCTGCCCGCTCCACGATGGCGTCCACCGCCGGGATCAGCGATTCATTCCCTTCCAGGGAAAAACGTTTCTGGCCGACGTATTTTGTGTGGAGGAAGCCTTCAAAGGAAACCGCCTCATTGAGTTTGCGGAGGATGTATTTTTTTCGTTCCGGGCTGAAATTCGGGTGGTTGTCATTGACGTTGAGCCACTGCTGGATCCACTCTACCCGCTCCGGGCTGCGGATATACATGTATTCCACGCCGATGGCGTCGCAGTAGATCCGCGTGAGGTGGTCGATGATCTCCCGCAGCGTGCTCGGGCCGATCCCAATGATATCCCCCGCGCTGAACACCTTCTCCAGGTCGGATTCCTCCAATCCGAAATTTTCGATTTCCAGGGAAGGCGTATAGGTGCGCCGCTCCCTTACCGGGTTCGTTTGGGTAAACAGGTGCCCGCGGCTGCGGTACCCGTCGATGAGCCGCACCACCTGGAATTCTTTTTTGAGCGAGAGCGGCATGGCCGCTTCATCCCCTCCGGCCGTGCGCACCACCCCGGCCTCCGCATCGATGCCGATTTCCTCCAGGGCGCTTTCCATCCCGAAATCAAATCCCTGGAAAAATGCGCGCCAACTGGGCTCAACACTGTCCGGGTGGGTGAGGTACCGATCGTATAGGTCTGAAAAAAAAGCGGTATGAGCCGCGTTTAAGAAGGAATATCTATCCATCTGAAATAATCTATGCCTCCGGCAAAATAATTTATCAAAAATACAATAATTCGCACCGAATGTCAGGAACGGGGGCCAGTTTTTGCATTACGGCATCCGACCCACCCCCTAGAGCTTCCGCACTTTTTTCTCCCAGGTCCATGCGGATGCCATGGCATCGTCCAGGGAGGACTCCGCTTTCCAGCCCAATTCGTTATTGGCGCGGGTGGTGTCCGCATAGGCTTCAACCACATCCCCGCTGCGGCGTCCCACCACCCTGAAATTCAGTTTTTCGCCCGAGACCCGCTCAAAACTCCGGATGACCTCCATCACGGAACTCCCCGTACCCGTCCCGATGTTGAACACCTCGTAATTGGACTGGTTCTGCTGCCCGAAAAGCCGCTCCAGGGCTACCACATGGGCACGGGCCAGGTCCACCACATGGATATAATCGCGGATGCAGGTGCCGTCAGGCGTGGGGTAATCGTCCCCAAAAACCGACAATTCCTCCCGCAGTCCCGCCGCCGTCTGGGTAATGAACGGCACCAGATTGGCAGGTACCCCCAGGGGCAACTCCCCGATAGCCGCACTGGGGTGCGCCCCGATCGGATTGAAGTAGCGGAGGGAAATCGCCCGGAGTTCCGGGTGTACCCGGCAGGTGTCCCGGATGATTTCCTCCCCCATTTGTTTCGTATTCCCGTAGGGCGATTCGGCGGGTTTCACCGGCGCATCTTCGGTAATGGGCATTTGGTCGGCCTGCCCGTAAACCGTGCAGGAAGAACTGAAGATAAAGGAACTCCCCCCCCTGGCCACCAGCTGTTGCAGCAGGTAAACCAGCGTGCCGATGTTGTTCTCGTAATAGAGCAGGGGCTTCTCGACGCTTTCCCCCACGGCCTTGGAGGCCGCGAAATGGATGACGCCGCCGAGGTCCGTATGGCGTGCAAAAAAATCGTTGACCGCAGCCTTTTCCCGGAGGTCCATTCGTTCAAATTCCGGCCGCTGCCCGGTGATTTCAAAGATCCCGTCCAGGACATCTTCCGAAGCGTTGGAACAGTTGTCGATAATCACTACCTGATGGCCTGCCTGCTGCAATTCCACCACCGTGTGGGAACCGATAAAGCCCAGCCCCCCGGTTACGAGTACTTTCATGAATTAAGCGTTTTTAAATGTTTGCATGGACCTGTTAAATCAACCCGCTGCTGGGTTCGGCCTGTTCGATAAATTCGAGGACGGTCCGGCAGATATACGCCAACTGTTCCTCATCCAGCTCCGTATGCATTGGCAGGGAAATCACCTCTTCCGACAGTTGGTTGGTGACCGCAAAATCCGACTCCTTGTAACGCGCATCCGCATAGGCCTTCTGCCGGTGCAGGGGTACCGGGTAATAGATGCCGTGCGGGATACCCGCCTCGGTGAGCCGCTTGGCCAGCGCATCGCGCTTGCCGCCTCCAATGCGCAAGGTGTATTGGTGGAACACGTGACAGTCGCAGGTATCGCATATGCCCTCACAGGACCTGACGGTAGTTGGCACGGTGATTCCTTCCTGGTCTTTGAAGGAGGCGTTGTAATACCGGGCCGCCGCGCGGCGTTTTTCGCAATACCGGTCCAGGTGCGGGAGCTTGGCGCGAAGTACGGCAGCCTGCAGGGAATCCAGGCGGGAATTCACCCCGACCACGTCGTGGTAATACCTTTGGTACATCCCGTGATTGACGATTCCCCGGATCCGGTGCGCAAGCGCATCGTCATCCGTAAAGAGGGCTCCCCCGTCTCCGTAGGCGCCCAGGTTTTTTGAAGGGAAGAAGGAGGTGGCTCCCACATGTCCGATGGCCCCTGCCTTCTGCAGGCGACCGTCGCTGAACAGGTAGTTGGCGCCGATGGCCTGGGCGTTGTCTTCTATGAGGAACAGATCGTGTTCGCGGGCAATCTCCAGCAGTGTCTCCATATCCGCACATTGCCCGAAAAGATGCACCGGGACGATGGCCCGGGTCTTGGGCGTAATGGCTTTGCGGACCGCTTCCGTATCGATGTTGAAGGTGTCCGGCTCCACATCCACCAAAACAGGGGTCAGGCCAAGCAGGGCGATGACCTCAACGGTGGCGGCGAAGGTGAAATCCGCAGTGATCACTTCGTCCCCGGGTTTCAGCCCGAGGCCCATCATCGCAATTTGCAGGGCATCCGTCCCGTTGGCGCAGGGAATCACGTGTTTAACCCCAAGGTAGGCTTCCAGGTCTTCCTGAAATGCTTTTACCTCGGGCCCGTTGATAAAGGCAGCGGATTCCAGGATGCTGTCAAAAGACTTCCTGACTTCTTCGCGTATATCCGCATACTGGCCCACGAGGTCGACCATTTGAATTTTTCGCATAGGTGTGCGTTGTCATCGCAAACTTACAAAATTCGGACCCCTCGGACAATGGAATTCCAAAAGAACCGTAATTTAGCCCAAAACCCGCTGCCGTTGTATTTCCTGTATGACTTGGCTGTTCGCCTGGCCTCGGTCTTTCTCCATATCCCGGCCGTATTCTCGCCCAAAATCCGGAGTTTCCTCAGGGGGCGCCGGGGGGTGATGGGTTACCTTGAATCCTTCCGGGAACCCGGCCGGCCGCTGATCTGGATGCACACGGCTTCCCTGGGGGAATTCGAGCAGGGACTGCCGGTCCTGGAGCGGCTCATGGTCGCCTATCCCGGCCATCAGTTCCTGGTGACCTTCTTCTCCCCTTCCGGATATGAGGTGAAAAAAGGGAAGGTGCCCGGGGCGGGCACCTGCTACCTCCCCCTGGATACGCGGCAAAACGTCCGGGAATTCCTGGATGGCGCCCGGCCGGATATCGCCCTCTTCGTAAAGTACGAGGTCTGGCCCAACTTCTTTGCCGGCCTTCGGAGCCGGGATATCCCGCTCGTTTTGTTCTCTGCCCGGTTCCGGGAGCGTCAGGTATTCTTTCAATGGTATGGCGGATTGATGCGGCGGGCCCTCCAGGGGGTGCGGCAATTTTACGTCCAGGATCCGTTGTCTTCATCCCTGCTAAATGATATCGGGATCCACCGGATTGCCGTCTGCGGGGACACGCGCCTGGACCGGGTCATGGAAATCCGGAGCCGCGACAACCGCCTGGACTTTATGGAGGCATTCGTCAAAGGGCGGAATTGCCTGGTTGCCGGCAGCACCTGGCCGGAGGACGAAAAAGCCATCCTTCCTTTTGTCCGGGCCCGGGCCGGGGCCACCTGCTGCGCGGTGATTGCCCCGCACAAAACGGATTCGAAAACCGTGGGTGAACTGATGAAGCGACTGGGCAGTGGGGCGGTAACCTACAGCGAGTGGTCCAAACGTCTGGAGGAGGCCGGGGGATTAGCCTCTGGCAAGTCCGGGGACACCCCCCGGGAACCCGGTCTCCCCGCCGGTGAAAACATCCTGGTGATCGACACCATTGGCCTATTGACCCGGATCTACAGCTATGCAGACCTGGCCTATGTGGGGGGCGGATTTGCCACCGGCCTGCACAACACGCTCGAACCGGCCGTCTTTGGCATTCCCGTCCTGATCGGGCCGCGCTATGCCGGGTTCCGGGAGGCGGAGGCACTGGTGGAAGCCGGAGGCATCCTCCCGGTGGCCGGGCCCCTGGAGTTTGAAGAAACCGCCGGGAAACTCCTGGACAACGCCACCTACCGCAGGCAAATCGGCGCGATCAACCGGGACTACATCGATAAAAATGCGGGCGCCAGCATCCAAATCCTTGCCGGGATCCGTAAATTGATTGGATAACCCCTTATCTCCATGTTTCGAATTGCTGCACGCCTGGCCCTGGCCGGCCTCTTGCTGATATTCCTGGGCTGCTTCCCCGACCTGCGCGAGAAGTCCCGCCGTGCGGACGAGGAAAACGCCGCCCCTGCGGCTCCGGATACGGCCGGGTTGCGCAACCGGCAAAAAGAACGGGATACACCCGGGCCGCCCCGAAAGGCCAAGGACACCCTCCGGCCTCGTATGGCTCTTGTTTCCGGCCGTTAACACCAAGGGGGAAATTTTCACGCTGAACGGGACTGCCAGGCAGCGGCTGGAGTGGGGAATGAACCTGCACGGCGCTGAGCCTTCACGCGCTTTAACCGCAATTTTTCTGTAGTTTTACCGGTATTGACCAAACAAATATCGGCGATGGATTCCAAAATCTTTAAAATATCCCTGATTGCGGCCCTGGCCGGTTTCCTCTTCGGCTTCGACACGGTGGTGATCAGCGGGGCGGAGAAGAAATTGCAGCTGCTCTGGGAAACTTCGGATGCCTATCACGGCACGGTAGTAATCGGGATGGCCCTATTCGGAACCGTGATCGGGGCGATCTTCGGCGGTTTCCCCACCAACCGGTTTGGCCGGAAGCGCACGCTCATCTGGATCGGGGTGCTGTATTCTGTATCCGCCATCGGATCGGCCCTTTCCAACGACCCGGTTACCTTCGGGATATTTCGTTTCCTGGGCGGGATCGGCATCGGGGCGTCTACCGTGGCAGCCCCCACCTATATCTCGGAAATTGCACCGGCAGACCAACGGGGCCGGCTGGTGGGCATGTACCAGTTCAATATCGTATTCGGCATCCTGGTGGCCTACTTTTCGAATTACCTGTTAAACGGCATAGGCGACAACGACTGGCGGTGGATGGTGGGCGTGGAGGCCTTTCCGGCCCTTATCTACACCGCATTTGCCTTTGGCATCCCAAAAAGCCCGCGTTGGCTGGTCACCCAACACCGTGAAGAGGAAGCTGCAGGCATACTGGAAAAGCTCGGCCTGAAGTTATCGGTGGGCGACATCGTCAGGGACCTGGAAGCGAATGTACAGGCAGGGGCCGAAACGATATTTATGAAAAAATACCGCTTCCCGCTGCTGCTGGCATTCCTCATTGCCTTTTTCAACCAGTTTTCCGGGATCAATGCATTTCTGTACTACGCCCCCAGGATCTTTGAGCTGGCAGGCCTTGAAGAGAGTACGGCCCTGCTCAGCAGTATTGGCATCGGGGTGACCAACCTGGTTTTTACGCTTTTGGGCATTTACCTTATCGACCGGCTGGGCAGGCGGACGCTCATGTACTACGGATCCTTCGGCTATATCGTCTCCCTGGCTTTGGTGGCGGCTGCCTTCTTCTTTAACTGGACCGGGATGGCCGTCCCCATTTTCCTCTTTGTATTCATCGCCTCCCACGCCATCGGTCAGGGGGCGGTGATCTGGGTATTTATCTCGGAAGTCTTCCCGAACCACCTGAGGGGCTCGGGCCAATCCTTTGGCTGTTCGGTCCACTGGGTCCTCGCATGGCTCATCCCTTCTTCGGTACCCTTCCTGATGTCGTGGATCGGGCCCGCCCCGGTATTCGGATTTTTTGCCTTTATGATGGTCCTGCAATTGTTATTCGTCCATTTCATGATGCCGGAGACCAAAGGAATCTCCCTGGAGGAACTCAGCAAACGCCTTCTGCGCAAATAAGGCCTGTTGCCGGAAAATCGCCTGCTGCTGGAATAGCCCGCATGCCATCGGCTGCCGCCGAGTGGGTGCCGGGTTCTTGATGATTTCCCAAAGAAATGCCGGGTTCCGCCGAATGAAATACCGGGTTCCGGACCTGTCTGTTGCGGGAAATTTCGCCGGGAAATATGGGAAACCGACCCTATGGGCGTGCTGGCATGTACCGAATGTTAACAAATTGTGACTCAATCCATTATTTTTCAACAGCGTATTGTTTTTGGCGAAAAAAATCCCTTTTTTTGTGCCCCATAGACAAATGGTATCCTTTTGTCGATGAAATACAGGTGATACTTTCCCCCATTCACCGCTTTAACGAACCATTCATGTAACCCCACCATGCACGAACGTTTCGCCATAGCGATCCTATACCTTCTTATTAACCCCACAAACACATCAATTTCATGAGCGTGAAAACTACCCTAATGCTCTTTTTGGGCATTTTACTATCGTACAACATGTCGGCCCAATGCAGCGGCGCCACATTTGAAGAAGAAAACGGCATCGCCGTAATCCAGGCAGAAAACGTGAATCTCACGGGTGCCTGGCGACAGCAGTCCGGCAATGGTTCCACGGGCAATGGCTATATCACCTGGACCGGGTCCCAATCGTTTCAAACACCCGGGACCGGTACCATTCAATATACCGTCAGAATCAACAATCCCGGAACCTACCGGTTTAAATGGAGAAGTCGTGTCGGCGAAGGAAACAGCAGCACCGAACACAACGATACCTGGCTGCGGATCCAGAACGTCAATGATTTTTACGGCCTGCGCGGCAATAGCCGGGTTTATCCCCGGGGATCCGGAAAATCACCTGCGCCGGAAGGTGCCAGTTCCAATAACTGGTTCAAGATTTATATGAACAATCTGGGCTGGGACTGGAGAACCGTGACCAGCGATTTCGATGCCCATGATGTCTATTTTCAGGTGAACAGTCCGCGAGTAATTACCATCCAGCTGTCCGCAAGGTCCCGGAACCACTTTATCGACCGGATGGTCGTCTATAAAGAGAATCAATATTCGGAGGCGGCTTCTGAAAGCCTCTCCCGTGCCCAGACCATCTGCGACGGCAGCAGCAACCCACCCCCACCCCCACCACCCGATGGAGGCGGAGATGACAACAACGCGCCGACGGTCAACATCACCAACCCCGATAACGGTGAGAGTTTCGCAGCAGGTAGCAGCGTAACCGTTCAGCTGAATGCCAACGATTCGGACGGCAGCATTGCCCAACACCAGATCTTCCTAAATGGAAACCTGGTGGACACGGACGGTGCAAATTACACGCCCTATACGATCCAGAATCTCGCCAGCGGGAATTATACCATCCGGGCGCTCGTTACCGATAACGACGGGGCCACAGATGATGCCACAGTAAGTATTTCCGTGGGTAGCGCACCCCCACCCTCCGGTGGAGGTGGCGATGATGGCGGCGACGAAGACCCGCCTGCTTCAGACGGCGCCATCGAAAGTCTGACCCTGGTAAATACGGCGAACAACGCCAATATTGCCAACATCACCAACGGCCTGACGCTGGACAAGTCCAACCTGCCGGCCAACCTGAGTATCCGGGCTAATACGAGTTCGGCCTCCATAGGCAACATCAATTTCACCCTGTCCGGCCCGATCAATCAGTCTAAAACGGAAGGGGACGACCCATACTACCTATTCGGGGATATCGGGGTGGACCCGATAGGCCGGAATTTTCCTCCGGGAACGTATAGCATCACGGCCCAGGCCGTGAACGGCAACACGCTGAGCTACAACTTTACAATTACCGACAATGGCGATGGCGATGGCGGTGGCGACAACCCTCCCCCGCCACCACCTTCCGGAGACAGCGGCGTGGTTCGCCTGGTATTGGTCAATGCAGCCAACAACACGGAAATTGGCGTGCTCACCCCGGGCATCGAGCTCAATGCGGACGACCTGCCCAACAGCCTGAGTATCCGGGCAGACACCGACCCGGTAGACGTGGGCAATGTCCTCTTTGATCTGTCGGGCCCTATCAGCAACACTCAGAATGAAGGCCTCGCCCCGTACTATGTATTCGGCGATATCGGGGTGGACCCGGTTGGCCGGTCCTTTCCCAACGGGAATTATACTGTTACGGCGAACCCGTCTACCGGGCAAACCCTGAGCCTGTCGTTCTCGATTGTTTCAGGTGGGGGCAGTACGCCGCCCCCTGCGGACGACGATGTCACGTTTACCCTAATCGATGCCAATTCGAACCAGGTGGTCCGGAACCTGACCTCCGGGACAAATATCAGCAGTCCTTTTGACCGGAATATCCGGGTGACGACTACGGCGTCAGGGGTGGAAAGCGTTTTGATGGTCCTGAATGGGGCGCAAAATCGCACCCAGACTGAGAATCTGGCCCCCTATGCCCTCTTTGGGGATAACGGAGGCAATTACAACGCAAATGACTTCCCGAATGGCAGTTATACGCTGACGGCAACATTCTATGCAGGCCCGAACGCAAGCGGCAGCGTGATAGCACGCGAAACGCTCTCATTCACAACCTCGGGCAACAACACCAGCGGGAAAACGAGCGGAGTATTGACCAAAACCATCGCCTACCCGAATCCCGTACAGGGGCGCGAGGTAAACCTGAAGTTTCCGATCCCCAAAAACAACCCATTGGAATACCGGCTGATTTCGTCCGGCTTCCAGGTGCTGGGTACGGGTACCATGGATGCCCAGGGCAGCGATGAGACCAATGTGTCCATCCAGTCGCTCGAACAGGCGCCGTCCGGAATCTACTACCTGATCATTACCGACGGTGTCATTACCGAGTCGGTCAAGATCATCAAAGAGTGACGGGCTAGTTGCCAGCTCATATAAAACCCCCGGTTTCCCGGGGGTTTTTTATTTCCAACGGTTACGGCCGCACTATCTGAAGGAGCCGGCCCGCTCCGTGTCCCAAATACACTTCCACGGGGATTATCGGATGTTTGTCGATTTCAGCCGGGGCCGAAGCTGCTATTGCCCTGTAATTTAGTATCTTGTTGGAAACACTTTATGATTATGGAAGATCAAATATCTGTGGGGACACGATTCCTGAACGGCTTCCTGACCGTGATGGTGGTGCTGCTCGTACTGGTACTCGGTGCAGTAATCATCTCCCTTATCCTGGCAGCCTTCGGAGTTTTCTGACATCTCCGGACCAATACCCTGATTGTAGAAACCTGTGGAGCGTTAAACGTTTCCGGCCATCCCCCAGTGTAACATCCGGGGGTTTTTTTTTGGTTTTTTCTGATAAATCATCAGGTTGCCAGCACGTTGCCCGGATGGTTTGTGCCCATATTTTTTGCACATGCGAACACGATTGTTTAACAAATAGGCGACATTACAAGGGTAATCATCAAAAGCAACCTCTATGAAATCTATTCTCTGGCTCGTAGCCGTTATCTGTATTATCGCATGGCTCCTCGGCCTGCTCGGAATCATCCCCGGACTGGGGACCAGCAGCCTGATCCACGTATTGCTCGTAATTGCAGTGATTGTAATCCTTTACAATATTATCTCAGGACGTAAAGCACTATGACCGGGGGAAGCACCAAACGCGAGATCAAGTAGCCCTGAAACCAAAAAACCCCTCTGTCCGGAGGGGTTCTTTTTTGTACAGGTGAGAGGACTCGAACCTCCAAGCCTTGCGGCACTAGTACCTGAAACTAGCGTGTCTACCAATTCCACCACACCTGCATCCCGGGTAAGTCCTTTTCAGGACCCGGTCCGATTTCACTTAAATCGGGTGGCAAATGTACTGTTTTTTGAAAATGTGAACAAAGAAATTTTTCTTTTCCCGGGGTAACCCGGTATTTTTTTTCAACCTGCCCAATCCTGCACGTCACAAAACAGATATCGCGTATATTTATTCACATATGAAAATCTACAACACCACCGCCGGACCCGTTGCCGATGAGAACGGTTCATTTTTTCTGTTAGACGCCGCCTGGGACGCCCTGGCTTCCCATACGGCTCCCCGGCAGAAGGCAGCCGAACTCCTGAGGAGCGCAACGCCTGCAGACAATCCGCTCGGATCCCCCCAAACGCTTTTGCCCCCGATAGGCCGGCAGGAGGTCTGGGCATCCGGGGTAACCTACTACCGGAGCCGGAGCGCCCGGATGGAGGAATCCCGGGACGCGGGGGGCGGCTCATTCTACGACCGGGTCTACGAGGCAGACCGGCCCGAATTGTTTTTCAAGGCGGCTCCCTATCGCGTGACTGGCGACGGAGGGGCCGTGCGGATCCGCAAGGATTCCGGGTGGGACGTCCCGGAGCCCGAACTCACGCTGCTCCTGAACCCGATGGGTGCCATTACCGGCTACACCATCGGAAATGACATGAGTTCCCGCAGCATCGAAGGGGAAAACCCGCTTTACCTGCCCCAGGCCAAGTCCTATGACGGATCCACAGCCCTTGGGCCCTGCCTCTACCTGCCGGAGTCCCCCCTCCCCGGGGATACGGAAATAAGGATTGTCATCTTGCGCAACGGGTCGGAGGCCTTTGCGGGGCAGGTGGAGATTTCGCAGATTAAGCGGTCGTTTGAGGAACTGGCCACCTGGCTGTACCGCGAAATGTCCTTTCCCTATGGGTGCTTTTTGATGACGGGTACGGGAATTGTCCCCCCGAATGACTTCTCGCTGAAGCCCGGAGACGAAATCCGTATTACCATCCCGCCCATCGGGACGCTGAGCAACACGGTGGCAGGCAACTGAACCCGGCTCCCCGGGGAACCGCCAGGGAATTCGCGGCCGGGGTTGCCCGGGATCGCCCTGAGGCAGGAGGCAGCCCGCAGTACAGCTCCGGCTACTACACCTTCAATTCCCAGCCTTTCTCGTAGGAACGGCCCCAGGACTGCATCGCTTTTTCGCTGTTGAACACCTTCCCGGTTGCAGGATCTACCGTCAGGTCGTGGCCGGCATCCTGGGCCATGTTCCCCAGGTGGCACAGCATGGTGGATTTACTCGCATCGTCTATGGGTGCGGCCAGGACATCGCCCTTGCGGATGGCGTCGAAGAAGTTGGCCACATGGGCCACATCCAGGCTTCCGATCCCCTGGGTGTCCGTGGTGGCGCTGAGTTCGGGCTCAAACTCAAACTGTACCGGGTTCCCGCCCAGGTCGTACCGCTTGTAGTAATTCCGGCTGAGCTCAATGGTGCCCTTGTCCCCGTAAATGGTAATCCCACGGCCGGGTCGCTCGGGTTTCATCATTCCCCGGCTGTGACCCGTCCAGGTGATGAATTTACCCCCCGCAAACTCAAAAGTGGCCTGCTGGTTATCCGGGAACTCCCAGTCGTCGTCATAGGTGAATTTTCCGCCGAACGAGCTGACCCGTTGCGGCAGGTCTACCCCGAGTGCCCAGCGGCAAATGTCGATTTCGTGCGTGCCGTTGTTGTGGATCTCCCCCGTACCCCAACGACGGAACCAATGCCAGTTGTACGGGTGTACGTTGTCCCGGTAGGCCGTTCGCGGGGCAGGCCCCTGCCAGAGCTCCCAATCCAGGGTATCCGGAACGGGAATTTCCCTGCCGGTTCCGATAGACCCCCGGTTGTTCGAATAATAGGCTTCCCCTTTGTAGACATTCCCGATAACGCCCTTTCGGATATCGTCGATTGCCTGGATGGAGGTTTTGGCCGAACGTTGCTGGTTGCCCATCTGAACGACCTTGCCGTATTTCTTTTGCGCGGCCACCAGCATCTCGTTTTCCGCCGGGTTGTGGCTGCAGGGTTTTTCCACATAGACGTGCTTGCCTGCCTGCAGGGCCATGATCGCCATGGGGGCGTGCCAGTGTTCGGGGGTGGCGATAAAGACTGCGTCCACCTCCGGGTCGTCCAGGATGCGACGGAAGTCCTTTTCCACCTGGGGTACGGATCCAAGCCGTTTCTCGCACCAGGCGTTGTGTTCCTCCAGGATGCTGTCATCCACATCGCAATTGTATTTCAGGATGGCATCCGGGTAGGCGTTGATGGCCAGCACATGCGCCTTGCCCCGGCTACGGATGCCGATACAGGCGCACACCACTTTTTCATTCGCCCCCAGGATTCCCGACAGGCCGGCCTGGGGGAACAGGGATGCATGCAGGCCAAGGGCTGCGGCCGATGCGGAGGTTGTACGTATAAAATCTCTTCGAGTTGCCATGGATTCTCAGTTTAGTGTTTTGATCTTGATGTTCCGGAAACTTACCCGGTTGCCGTGGTCCTGCAGCAGGATATGCCCGCGCCCGGCTTCCCCGAAGCCCGGCCAGATTTTGTATTTGCTTTCCGATACCAGCTGGCGGTAGGCGTCGCTGCCTCGCTCGTATTCCAGCACTTTCACCCCGTTGAGCCAGTGTTCCACATGCCCGTCCCGCGAGAGGATCCGCGCCGTATTCCACTGCCCGATCGGGTTGACGGGCTTGGCGGGGTCCGCCCGGATCAGGTCGTACAGGGAGGCCATGGTCCGGCTACCCTCGTGGTTGCCCAGTTTGGCATCCGGGTGGCGCTCGTCGTCCAGGATCTGGTATTCCAGGCCGATGGCCGAGCCTTCCCCTTTGTTCAATTCGGTGTCCACATAGTATTTGATGCCGCTATTGGCACCTTCGGTAATCCGGAAATCCACGCGGAGGTCAAAATCCCCGTACAGCGAATCGGTGACGATATCGCCCCCTGCCTCGGATTCGCCTCCGCCGGATGCCAGAACGGTCAACACCCCGTCTTCGATTTCCCAGCCGTAATCCGGGAAGTCTTTAAGACGGGCCCCGTGCCAACCTTCCGTCGATTCCCCGTCCCAGAGGAGCTGCCAGCCATCCTCCTTTTCGGCCTGCGTCAGGTTGTTTTTGGTGACCACCGGTTCCAGGGGCGTATCCCGGGAATAAGCACGTGCCAGGCTGTCCGTCAGAATCCGGATATCCCTCCAGATAATTTCCGTCCCGGCCTGTGCGTCGTCCCCGATGCTGTGAACCTGCAGGGCGATAAAGCCTTCTGAGGTTTTGTCGTCTATCAGGTGGGCAGCGGGCACCCCGTTAATCCAGGTCTTCAGCGTATCGCCGATCGCTTCGATCCGGTAGTGGTTCCAGTCGCCCTGCCGGAATGCCGCCTGGGCGTCCGGGTTGTCGGTAACCGGGACGAGCCAGCCGCGGCGCGCCTCATCGTAAATCCCTGCGCTCCAGCCCCGGTCGGAAGGGTCGATTTCAATCTGATACCCGTGGACCCGCCCGTCCATATAATAGTCGTGGCTGTTGCTGCGTACCTGTATCCCGGAATTCATCGTGGAGTCCACCAGGTATTCCAGTTCCAGGATGAAGTCTTCGTACAGCTGCTCGGTGGCCATGAAGGAATTCGGCGTGTCGTGGACGGTGGTTCCCACGATGGCCCCGTCCCGTACGGCGTACTCGGCCTCCCCCCCGAGCTGGGTCCAGCCGGAGAGATCTTCCCCGTTAAAGAGTTCCTGCCAGGGGGTATCGTCTTCGGGTCCGCCCGCGCAGGCCGCCAGCAAAAGGAGTGCCGATAACACGGCTGCCGGATGCGTCATTCTGATGCGATTCATTGGTTGCATTGATTTTGGTTGTTTATATTCTTCTAATTGATCAATCCTTTTGGGTCGGCCGTTTTTTATCCCGGCAACATCTGCCTGCGCGGCCTACAGGTCAAAAAGCGATGGCAGCCACAGGCTGAGTTCCGGGATATATGTCACCAGGAACAGGGCGATGATCATGGCCACAAACAACGGCAGCAGGGGTCGGACCACTTTTTCGATACTGGTTTTGGCAATCCCTACGCCCACAAACAACACGGATCCCACCGGGGGCGTGCACAGCCCGATACACAGGTTCAGGATCATGATGATTCCGAAATGCACCGGGTCGATCCCCAATTTGGTCACCACCGGTAAAAAGATAGGGGTAAATATCAAAACCGCCGGGGTCATATCCATAAAGATGCCCACCAGCAAGAGGATCAGGTTAATCAGGATCAGGATGGCCACCTTATTGTCGGTAATGCCTAGCAGCCCTTCGCTGATTTCCTGGGGGATGTGTTCATAGGAAAGCGCCCAGGACATGCTCATGGACGCGCCGATAAGCAGCATGACAATAGCCGTGGTTGCCGAGGCGTCCAGGGCGATACGGGGCAGGTTGTCCAGGGTGATTTCCCGATACACCAGGCCCAAAACCAGACTGTACAGGACGGCAATGGCGGAGGCTTCGGTAGCCGTAAAAATCCCGGCCACAATCCCCCCGATTACCACCACCAGCAGCAAGAGGCTTGGCACGGCATCCAGGAATGTCCGGAAAACCTGCCCGACGCTGCTGCGCTCCCCGGTCCGGTATCCCTTTTTCCGCGCCCAGGCCCAGGCGACGACCATCAGGAAAAAACCCGTCAGGATGCCCGGGATATAGCCGGCAAGGAAGAGGGCGGCAATGGATGCGCCCCCGCTGGCCAGGGAATAGACAATCAGGATATTACTGGGCGGGATCACCAGGCCGGTGGTAGCCGAGGTGATATTCACGGCCGCTCCGAACTCCCTGTCGTACCCCTGCTTTTCCATTTCCGGCCCGAGCATGGTTCCCATGGCTGAAGCGGAGGCCAGGGCCGAACCCGCAATGGCCCCCATGAGCATGGCGGAAATAATATTTATAAGTGCCAGCCCCCCTGGCAAGGCCCCCACCAGGGTTTTGGCAAAGTCGATCAGCCGGCGGGCAATGCCGCCCCGGTTCATGAGTTCCCCGGATAGGACAAAAAACGGAATGGCCAGCAGCGCAAAACTGTCCAGCCCGGCCGCTATTCGCTGGGAAACGGTCGTTAGGGCCGGCAGCATCGGGATACTCACCAGGAGCGTGAGCGTGGCGGAAACGACGATGCTCCAGGCCACGGGCGTTCCGATGGCCAGCAGGCAGATAAAACTCAGGATGAGGACAAGCAGCGGGATATATTCCATGGTTCAGTGCCTTAACAGGTCGTGGGATTTATAGTAGATAACGATCAGGCCGCTGAGCGGGATCACCAGGTAGACGTATGCCAGCGGCAGGCGGAGGGCCGGGGAGTATTGTTCCAGGACATAGGTGACAAAGACCAGCCGGCCACCCCCGATAACCAGCCCGAAAAAACAAAAGAGCAGGATAATCCAGTTCACCGCCTGCCGCAGCCGGCGTTGCGTCCCGGGTTTCGCCCGGCGGGGGAGGATGTCGATGGCTACGTGCCCGTTCTTCCCGGCCACATAGGCGGCGCCGAGCACCCCGAGCCAGATCATCAGGTAGCGGGCAAGCTCATCGGTAAACGAGCTGGGCGTTCCCAATACGTACCGGCTGAAGACCTGCCAGAGCACGTTCAGCACCATGGCCGTCATGATAAGTATCAGGGCGGAGGCGAGTAACCGGTCCAGGCGTTGGCGAAAGGTCTTCATTGCTGAAATTCTTTGATTTGACGGATGAGCCGGCCCAGGGTGGTATCGGCCTCGTAAAGCCGGTAAGCCTCCCGGGACCCTTCGGCAAAGGGCCGTTTGTCCGGACGGGATATTTCAACCCCGGCCGCCGCGACCTTTTCGAGGGCTTCCGCCTCTGCCAGGGCCCACAATTCGCGCTGGTAGGCAATGGAGTTATCCGCTGCTTCCCGGATCCAGGCCTTTTCCTGCTCGTTCAGTTGGTCCCAGAACCGGGTACCCGCAATCAGTACGTCCGGAGAGAAGGTGTGCTCATCCAGGGAATAGTACTTACAGACCTCGTAGTGCCTGGCCAGGTAGAAACTCGGGGGGTTGTTTTCGGCGGCATCTACCACCCCCTGCTGCAGGGCCGTGTAGAGTTCCCCCCAGGAAATCGGGGTTGGGGCACCCCCCATGCTGCGGATCATGTTGATGGCCGTAACGCTTTCCATCACCCGGACTTTTTTGCCCACCAGGTCATCCGGATGGGTAATTGGCTGGTCCATGGCGTAAAAACTCCGGAAACCGGCATCGTAAAACCCAAGGCCCTTCAGCCAGAATTCCAGGCCGTCGTCCAGGAGTTCCTGCCCTATTGGGCCGTCCAGGATCTCGAAGGCCGCCTCCCGGTCGCGAAACAGGTAGGGCAGCCCGAGGATCCGGGTTTTGGGCGCAAAGTTCTCCAGGGTGGCCGCCGATACCTTGGTCATGTCCAGGGTGCCGATCTGCAGCAGTTCCAGGATTTCCCGCTCGCTACCCAGTTGCTGGTTCGGGAAGATTTCCATCCGCAGACGCCCCCCCGACAGCCGCTCGAGGTCCTCCCCCATCCGCACCATGGCCAGGTGGACGGAGTGCGTGACATCCAGGCCGTGGGCCAGGTGGATGGTCCGCCCGGGGGGTCCCTGCCGGCAGCCGGCCAACACGAGGCAGAGGCCGGCCCCAATCAGGAAGGCTCGAATGGTTTTCAGGGATGTGCGTTTACGGTTCACTGGGGCGGATGCATTTGTTTTAAAAATCAAAATACGCCTTGGCATTGAAGTAGCAGATGTCGCGGACGATTTTTCCCAGAAAGTCGGTGTCGTCCGGTAAACGGCCCCGTTCGATATCCGCCCCCAGCAGGTTGCAAAGCAGCCTGCGGAAATACTCGTGCCTGGGGAAGGAAAGCAGGCTGCGGGAATCCGTCAGCATCCCCACAAAACAACTGAGCAGGCCCATGTTCGACAGGGCATCCAGCTGCCGCTCCATCCCCTGGAGCTGGTCGTTGTACCACCAGCCGGAACCGAACTGGATCTTCCCCCGGATACTGCCGTCGTTGAAATTGCCCGCCATGGTGGCGAAAACCTCGTTCCAGGAGGGGTTCAGGTTGTAAAGGATGGTCTTTGCCAACTGGTCCGACCGGTCCAGGTGGTCCAGAAAGCCCGCCAGGCCGCGGGCCTGGGGGAAGTCCCCGATGGAGTCGAAACCCGTATCCGGGCCCAGGGTCTCCCGCATACGCGTGTTGGTATCCCTCAGGGCGCCCAGGTGGAACTGCTGCACCCAGCCGCGGCTGTGGTATTGCCGGCACAGGTGGCTCAGGGTCGCAAATTCGAAATAACGCATCTCCTGCGGCTCTGGGACACGCCCGGCCTGGACATCCCGGAAAAGTTTCTCGATGTCGCAGTAGGGGGTGGCGAAAAAAGCGAGTTGTCCCAAACCGTGATCGGCAATCCGGCAACCCTGTTTGTGAAAATACGCCAGGCGCGCGTCCAGGGCCTGCAACAAATCGGCGTAATTGCGGATGCTCATCCCGGCGGCCGTCTCGAGCCGGTCCAGGTAGCGGCTGTACGCCTTCGGGTCGCCGATGGAATAGGCGGCATCCGGCCGGAAGGCCGGCAGCAGTCGCGGGCCGGTTTTAAGGGATTGCGCCTGACGGTGAAACTCCAGGGAATCGACCGGGTCGTCCGTGGTGCAGACCACTTCTACCCGCATCCTGCCCAGCAGACCCCGGGCACTATGCGAAGGTTGCCGCAGCTGGAGGGATGTCTGCTCGTAGATGTCCCGTGCGTTTCGCTCGTCCAGCAGGTCGGTAATCCCAAAATATCGCTGGAGCTCCAGGTGGGTCCAGTGGTACAAGGGGTTTCGTACGGTTTGCGGGACCGCCCAGGCCCATTTCATAAACTTCTCCTCGTCCGGGGCGTCCCCCGTGATATATTCCTCCCCGATCCCCAGGGTGCGCATGGCGCGCCATTTGTAGTGGTCGCCCGAGAGCCAGGCCTGGGTACTATTTTCGAAATTATGGTCCGTGGCAATTTGCCGGGGGGAAAGGTGGTTGTGGTAGTCGATGATCGGCAGGTCTGCGGCGTAGTCAAAATACAGCGTACGGGCCTGGGGGGATTCCAATAAGAAGTCTTCCCGGATAAAGGTCATGGTTGTTTGTTCAGTTTGGCAGGGGGGCCACCGGCCATTCGGCAACTCAGTCACCCGGCTGCATAGCCACGTGTACTTCAGACACGTTTTACTAAAATAGGAAAAGTCGGGGAGGAAGCAACGGGGGTCCGCCGAAAATTCCGTGTCGCTGGCGGCCGGCCACCCCGTAACGGGATATCGGGCTGGCTTTGGGGTGATTTCCCTACATTTAGATACACAAACCACCACCCAACATGCGAATTTCCCGATTTCCGAAGCCTATGGGCCGGTTGCCGAAAAGAAACATCGGCCGGCAACTACTGGCCACCGTCCTTTTCCTTTTGGCGAGCGGTTATGCCCTGGCCCAGCCGGAAGTTGCAGAAAGCCGCAATCCGCTATCCGCGAATGCGCCGATGCGCGTGGGGGTGGCCAGCCTGACCCACGGGCATGTGAACTGGGTATTTTCAAGCGCTGCCCGGGGGGATATCGAAATTGCCGGAATCGCCGAGCCCAACCGGGAAGTGGCCCGGAAATATTGCGAGCAGTACGGCTACCCCACCGATCGCGTCTACGAGAGCCTCGAGGCCATGCTCGATGCGGAGAACCCCGAGGCGGTTTCCGCCTTCGGCACGATTTACGACCACCTGGACATCGTAAAGGCCTGCGCGCCCCGCGGCATACACGTCATGGTGGAAAAACCCCTGGCGGTGAACCTGGAGCACGCAAGGGAAATGGCGGCCCTGGCCCGGGAAAACAATATCCATCTCCTGACCAATTACGAAACCACCTGGTACGCCAGCAACCACGAGGCGTATCGCAGGGCGGTCGGCGACTCGGCCATCGGGGCCATCCGGAAGATCCGGGTCCGGGACGGGCACCGGGGACCGAAGAAAATCGGGGTGCCGCCGGAATTCCTCGCCTGGCTGACAGACCCGGAGCTCAACGGAGGGGGCGCCCTGACCGATTTTGGCTGCTACGGGGCCAACCTGATCACCTGGCTGATGAACGGGCAGCGGCCCGAAAGCGTCACCGCCATCACCCGGCAATTGCAGCCGGAAAACAACCCGGAAGTGGAGGACGAGGCCATCGTGCTCCTGGAATACCCCGGTGCCGCGGGCATTATCGAAGCCTCCTGGAACTGGCCCATCGGGCGCAAGGACCTGGTGATCCACGGGTTAACCGGGTCGGTGTTTGCGGATAACCGCCACGATTTCCGGGTGCGGATAGCGGAGGGCTATGACGGGTTCCGGGAAGAATCCCTCCGCCTGGAAGAGCGGCCCGCCCCCCTGAACGACCCCTTCCTGTATTTCACCGCCGTCGTGCGGGGCAACATCCATCCCGACCCGATGGCCCTCTCCTCCCTGGAGAACAACCTGATCGTCATGGAAATCCTCGATGCGGCGCGCCGGAGCGCGGAGGCGGGAAAAACCGTTAAACTCCGAACCCGTTCAACCCAAGACTGATAACCGACCTCATCCAACCTGAATCATGTATACAAGACGCAATTATCCACTGCCGATATTCCTGAGATGGACCCGGCGCTATATTATCTTTTTTATAATCATTGCCGTCATCCCGGTCCTGCCCTACCATTTACTGGGGTGGAAATGGCTGCACCTCCCCTGGCTTCCCATCGGGCTGGTGGGTACGGCCCTTGCCTTTATCATCGGGTTTAAAAACAATGCTTCCTATGGCCGGCTCTGGGAAGCGCGAAAAATCTGGGGCGGCATTGTGAACACCTCCCGCTCCTTTACCGCGATGATCAATGACTTTATCACCAACCAATTCGCCGACACCCCGAAAAGCCCCAAAGATTTGCAAGCCATACGGGTTGCCATGGTCCTGCGCCATGTGGCGTGGATGACTTCCCTCCGGCACGCGCTTCGCGTAAAAAAAACCTGGGAAGTCACTACATACAACAAGATTGACCAGAAATATATGGAGCGTATGGAAATCCGCGAGTACACCTATTCCCTGGAAGATGAATTGGAGGGGTATCTTTCCGACGAAGAAAAACGCTATGTGCTCAGTTTGAAGAACAAGCAGTCTGCCTGTCTGAACCTGCAGTCCAAACACCTGGCCGATTTACGGCAAAAAGGGCTGATTGAAGACTTCCGGCATATGGAAATGCAGGGCATGCTCACGGAGCTCTTCACCCTTCAGGGCCAGGCCGAGCGGATCAAAAACTTCCCCTACCCCCGGCAATTTGCCACACTCAATTTATATTTTGTCTGGTTGTTTATCCTCCTGTTACCCTTTGCCCTGATGAGCGAATTCGACCAAATTGGCCAGTCCCTGCTGGAAACCGGGGACCAGAATCCGGTATTTCGGTTTATTGCCCTGAACTTTGTTTGGTTGTCCGTGCCGTTCAGCGTGGTAATTTCCTGGATATTCCTTTCCATGGAGCGCATTGGCGATGTCTCGGAAAACCCGTTCGAAGGGAATCCGAACGACGTGCCCATCACCACCATGTCCCGGGGCATTGAAATCGATATCCGGCAGATGGTGGGCGATGACCCGGAAGCCATCCCCGGGCCCATCCCCGAGGAGTGGGATTCGCAGATGTGATTGTTATTCCTTTCTCGAGGTTTTTCGTCTTGTCAACCAAAAGGCGGGTAGCATTTTGGATAGTCGTGTCGGTTTTTTACAATTAATTATCTGTATGCATATGTACCTTGGGGTGAATTCCTAACAACCGTGCATTATGAAAATTACAGAAATTGCCCCGGATGTATTCCGCATCTCCATCTATATCCCGGAAATGAATTTGCAATTCAATCATTTTCTTATTCGGGACGAACAACCCATGCTCTATCATGCGGGGATGAAACAACTCTTTCCGGTTTTACGAGAGGCAGTAAGCTCATTAATCAACCCGGCCGATATTAAGTGGATTGGCTTCAGTCACTTTGAAGTCGATGAATGCGGAGCCCTTAATGAGTGGTTGCAAATTGCCCCCCATGCACAACCTGTTTGCAGTGAAGTCGGTGCACTGGTAAACATGGGGGATTTTTCAATCCGGCCGGCCCACGCTATGGCTCAGGATGCCATTCTTTCAACAGGCAAGTACCGGTATCGGTTTATCCGCACCCCACATTTGCCACACGGCTGGGATGCCGGGGTTTTATTTGAAGAAACCAATAAAACCCTGCTTTGCTCCGATCTGCTGCATCAGAACGGGGACGTGAAAGAATTAACAGATTCAGACATCCTGGACCTCCATAGTCAATCCTTGCTCGAATTTGAAAATGGTCCGCTAATGGGCTATACCCCTTACACAAAACGGACCGGCTCCATCCTCAACCAGCTGGCAGACCTGCGGCCAACGACACTGGCGACCATGCATGGTTCTTCGTTTAACGGAGATTGCAGACAGACCTTACTCGATTTAGACCAGGTACTGCGGGAAGTCTGGGAAAATATTGCCTGAAAGGACAAAAACGCCCATCAAAGCTTGTCTTGGCTTTTCAGGATTAATAAATTACAGGAATCCCATCCATTATGCACACTATCCAGGAATTCCAGCCTGCCAATCAGTTGGCCCCGTATATTGCCTGCTATTTTACTGGTGAAATGAATAGCCAGGCCTTACCCGAAAGCAGCCTTACCGTAATCCCCAACGGATGTCTGGAATTGATTGTCCACCTGGAGGAAACATATTGCCGCCTGCCTGGGTCGCGGGGCCTTACCGCCACCCCGGACTATATGTTGATCGGGATGTTTTGCCAACCTTACCAGGTTCATTTCAGCCAGAGCGTCACGGTATTTGCCATTCGCTTCAAGCCGGAAGCTCTTTCCATAATCCTTAAGCTAGGAGGCCCGGATATTTTGGAATCCTACGCCGATATAGAACAAATCCTGGACCCCGGATTCCGGGATCTCTGTCACCGGCTTCGGGAGCTGGACACCACTGCTGAGAGGATTGCAATAACTGAAAAACACCTCTTTGCCCTTTTATCGAAGCAGCCGGAAACTTCGAATTATTTTACCAAAGCGACCCAGATATTGCGTCAATCGGCCACCGGCGATCTGAAGGATGTGAGTGCTGAACTCAATATCAGTCAGCGTCAACTCGAACGAAAATTCAAGGAAGTAATGGGCATCTCACCAAAGAAATACCTCAGGCTCCTGAGAATTGGTAAAGTGATGAACGCCATGCAATCTCGCAGTGATTTAAATCTTACAAATGTGGCCTACCACTGCGGGTATTTTGATCAGGCACATTTTACAAAGGATTTTAAGCTGATCACCGGCAGGACCCCAACCGGTTTTCTGCACGACCAGGATGCATATATGTATTTACCCGAAAGCCGGGAATTAAGGTAGGTGCCTATTTGGGTAGTCCCGGGCTATCACGTTCCGGCTAAATTGAGGGCTAATATTAGCAGTACAGTATTCATATGTCCGGATTCCTGATGAACCCAGGTGAATCCAAAATAAAAAAGCCGGCCCCCGAAGAAGCCGGCATCTCCCGTGTGCAGGCGGAGAGACTCGAACTCACACACCTTGCGGCACTAGATCCTAAATCTAGCGTGTCTACCAATTCCACCACGCCTGCAATTCCCTGCCCAAAGGGCAAAAGGTCTGCAAATATAAATCAAATTTCGAATTGCCCGGACAACTTCAGGGCATCTTTGGCTCGGGTAGCCCTTGCCTCACTTGGTAGTCATCGTTTCCACGCCCTTCCAATCGTCCCCGAGGTCCTGGGTGATCAGGTGGGCGGAACGATTCAGGAATAGTTTAGCCGGCAGGTCGTTTTCATGCATCTTGAAGATTCTCTGAAAGGTGACAGCGGCCATGGCAAAATCGCGGTTGAAATAATGGTCCATGGCCTCATCAAAGGTCGGCAGGTGCTGGATCTTGTGGGCCCGTAAATCCTCTGCGTCCCCGTCAATGCATTCATAGAGGTCAATGGGTTTGTTCTTTCCCTTGAGCTGGACCTGGCCGAGATAGCGAAAATCAAAGGCCCCGGGATCGGTGAGGTTTTCCCGGCATTCCTCCGTGAGCAGGATGGAGGCCCCATAGTGCTTTGAAAGCCCCTCAATACGGGCGGCCGTGTTTACCGTGTCCGAGATGATGGCCGCATCCAGGCGCTCACTGTCGCCGGTGATGCCCATAATCAGTTTGCCGTTCTGCATCCCAACCCCCACCTGGACAGGCAGCCGCTTTTTTGCGGCCCGTTCCGCGTTGTATTCGCGCAACAGCTCCTGCATCTGTACCGAGGCATTCAGCGCGCCCTGGGCGCCTTCCGGGAAAAGGGCCATAAACCCGTCGCCGAGGTATTGCATGATAAAGCCCCCGTTTCTGCGGATGATTGGCCCCATCCGGTTGTTAAACCCATTGACGAACAAAAAGTTGTCCCTTGGGCTGATGGATTCCGACAGGGTCGTAAAACCGCGGATATCGGCAAATACGACCGTAACCTCCCGCTCTACGAGGTCGCCGAGCTCCACCTCGGTAATCCGCACTTTTCCCAGGGATTTGATGAACTCCGAGGGGACGAATTTCTGGCTGGCATCGTGGACTTTTCGGATGGCTTCTTCCCGTTCCTTGACTTCCGCAAGCCCCTTCTGGTACAGGTGGGCGCTTTCGATCGCCGTGGCCGACTGCAGCGTAATGGTGGTGAGCAGCTTGAGTTCCGCGGCCGTGTATTCCACGGCATCCTCATGGCCGAGGATCACCATGCCGAGTGTGCGGTGCTTGACCTTGAGCGGGGCGTACATCACCGCCTTCAGGTGGCTCAGGGCCGGATTGGCCGCCACGCGCGAACCCGGGACAATGGCCGACGTCCCCCGACGGATCAACTCCTTGAGAAGTGCTTCCTGGTTCTTGACAAAGGAGCTCCTTTTCGGGTTATCCCCAAAATCCGCCACTTCAATGACCCGGTCCTGCTCGGGGTCATACATCAAAAACAGGCCGTGGGTGGTGTCGATGATCTGGGCCGCCTCCTGCAGGGTAACTTGTGCAATCGATTCCGCATCGATCTTTTCCGAGATCATTTCGCTGAGGCCGTAGATCATGTTTATCTCCCGATACAGCCCGAGGACTTCCTTCCCGATTTTTTTCTTTTCCCATTCTTTGAGAAAAAGGACTTTCAGGGTTTCCATAACCGGCTGTGCATTCTCATCCGCGGAATAGAAGGTCCCGAGAGGTTCCCCGTCGTTCTCCATGGGAATCGCCCGGGAGGCATCGTCCCGCTTTCCCCAAAGCACCTGTCCCTGCGGATCCTCAAAGCAGAAGGTAACACCGAGTTTCTCACAGAGCCCCTCCAGGAGGTTCCGGATGGTGGCGTCCCGTTTGAGGACCTGGCGAAGCGCCTTTTGGGAGGTGGAGAGTTTCATGGTGCGCTGCGGTTTATTTCATCAGGATTTCCTCAGCAATCTCAAACATCTCGTCCGGGTCGAATGGTTTGGTCATGTACTTGTCCGCACCCATATCCAGGCCTTTTTGCCGGTCTACTTCCTGGCCCTTGGCCGTGAGTAAAATGATATAGGTATCGGTGAGCTTTAGTTCTTTTTTGACGCGCTGGCAGACCTCCATCCCGTTCATCTTCGGCATCATCACATCCAGGAAGACCAGGTCGGGTTTCTCCTTCTGGATAATGCTGAGGGCAGCCTCTCCGTTGTCCGCAAACAGCAGCTGGACACCTTCGTCCTCCAGGTCTTCCAGGGTTTGTTCAATCAGCATCCGTATATGGGCTTCGTCGTCGACAATCAATAATTTTTTATTCATATGCGCAGTGGGTTTTTAATTCCGGGGTTACTGGTACACGAAAAACATCACGTTTTCCATCCCCGCTTTCAGTTTCAGTTCTTTCAGGCTTTTTTCGTCCCCGTTCCGGATGGATTTCAGCATGATGATGTCCGGCTTGACTTCGAATGCCATGTCCATGAGGCTGTCCGGATTGGCTTCCATCACCTTATACCCCCGGGCCGAAAGCATATCGCTCAGGGATTTGACGGTAGAAGTGTCCTCGTCAACCACCAGGACCCGTTTATGGGACACCCCCTGTTCCAGGAGTTCATCCACCTCGTGGAACAGCTTCTCCGTATCGATGGGTTTGGTCAGGTAGCGGTCCACTCCAATTCGCAGCCCGCGCTCCTTGTCCTGGACAATAGACAGGATGATAATCGGAATATCCATGGTTGCCGGGTCGTTTTTGAGCACGGCAGCTACGTCGAACCCGTTGATCTCGGGCATCATCACATCCAGGATAATCAGGTCGGGCTTGCTGATTCGCACCATGTCCAGGGCGGCCTTGCCGTTGGCGGCTTCCTTAACCTGGTACCCCGCATCGGAAAGCTCCTGCCGGAGCAGTGAACGGATCGGGGTATCGTCGTCTACCACCAGGATGGTGGCGGATTCCTGGGACTTCACCTGGGAGGAGTGCTTGATTTGCTTCTTGAGGCTCTTGAGGATCCGCTCCAGCTGGATGGGCTGGTCGCTGCCCTCCCCCATCATCGGGATGGAGAAAAAGAAGGTGCTGCCCACGCCGGGTTCGCTCTTCATCCAGATGATCCCGCCGTGGTGTTCGATGATTTCCCGGCAGATGGGCAGGCCCAGACCGGTGCCCTGGGGCTTGTCGGTGAGGGTGTCTCCCGCCTGGCGGAATCGTTCGAATATCTTGTGCTTGTCCTCTTCCGCTATGCCGATCCCTGTGTCCTGGACCTCGACGATCAGCTGGTTCTCCTCCCGGTAGGCATCGATGGTCACCGAGCCTTTTTTGGTGAATTTTACGGCGTTCGAAAGCAGGTTGATCACTACCTGTATGAGTTTGTCCTCATCCCCGTTGATAAGCGGCAGGTCGTCCGGCACGTTCTTTTTAAGTTGCAGTTTCTTCTCCTCAAAGAGGGAGGAAGTGGCAGATACAGCCCGGCCGATCACGTCCTGGAGGAAGATGGGTTTCATGTTCCAGTCCATCCGCCCGGATTCGATCTTGGCCAAATCCAGTACGTCGTTGATCAGCGTAGTCAGGCGCTCCCCTTCGGAAACCACCACATCGAGGTTTTCGCTCACCTGTTTCATGGTACGCTTGATCTTCTGGTCGTCTACCGTAACGGCCGGGAAGATTTTCTCGGTCAACCGCTTGCGGATGATCTTTGCAAAGCCCAGGACCGATGTCAGGGGCGTCCGCAGCTCGTGGCTCACGGTGGAGAGGAAGGCGCTTTTGGCCTCGTTGGCATCTTCCGCCCGGGCCTTGGCTTCCCTGGCCTGTTCATACAGGTCCGCATTGTGCAGGGCCACGCCCACGTTGATGGCGATGGTGGTTAGCAATTTTTTGTCCTCCTGGGTAAAGCGGCTCGCCTGCTTGGTGCTCTGCACGCTCAATACCCCGATGATCTTGTCCTCTACCGGGATCGGCACCCCCAGGTAGGAGATGGCCTGTTTCCCGGTCTGTTTGATCCCGTGTTTGTTGTATTCCGCCATGATATCCGTATCCCGGTTGATCAGCAACGGCTCCCCGCTCTGGATGATCCGGGAGGTGAGGCCTTCCCCGAGTTGCATGGGCGGCATCTCGTCCCCGTCCTGGTATACAAAATTGATTACGTTGGTCTCCTCGTCCAGGATGGCCAGGTAGGTGATGTCCGAATTGAACACGTCCTTCATCTTTTTCCCGACCAACTGGATGAGCGCGTTGAGTTCCAGCTTGTCGTTCAGGGCCTGGGAAACCGAATTTACAGTGGCCAGTTCATTGAGGCGTTGCTGCACTTCCCGGGTGCGCTCCTCCACCCGGTCTTCCAGCACTTTCTGCTGGTTTAGCAGGATGCCGGTACGGGCCTTGACCGCCATCCAGATAATTGCCAGGAACCCGATCAGGTAGAGCGCATAGGCCCACCAGGAACGGTACCAGGGGTAGTCGATGCTAAAGGGAACGGAGGCTTCTTCGGAAATATCCCCGTATACGTTTTGCGCCCGCACTTTGAAAGTATAACTGCCCGGGGGCAGGTTGATATATTCCCGACTGGTCTGGGCCGTCCAGTCGGACCAGTCGTCGTCCAGGCCCGTCAGCCAGGTACTGTATTTCATATCCTTTTGTCCGATAAACAGGGGCGCGGCATACCCGAAGGTCATCGAATTGTTTTCATAGTCGATCTCCAGGTCCCCGGGGTAGGCGATATTGCCGGCGTATAGCAGGGAATCCCCTGACATTGTGATGCTCCGGACGTTTACCTGGAATTCAGGGATGCTCGGCTTATCCAATTGTCCCTGGTAGCGGATCACGCCGCCAGGCCCGGAAAACCAGACTACCCAGTTGCCTTCGGCATCGGGTTCTTCGGGGTAAATTGTAAAAATGCGATTATTCTTGAGTTCCCGGAATGTATCGGTGTTTACCGAAATTTTCCCATCCGCCTTTTTTTCGGCAATCATGATGCCCGCCCCGCTATTAAACCAGTGTTTTCCATCTTCACTGGTGAAACCCTGCGAACCCGGCCGGTCCCAATCGATATACTCCTCAAAAAAGAATTCCTTCTCCTCGAAACGGTCCGTGGATGCATTGTACCCAAAGGTTGCTTCAACCTCCCCGGAGAAAATCACTTTTTCGTCGAAGATTTCGTAGAGCCCCAGGCCGGAATCCGGCAGGCCCTGCTCCGGTCCATAGTAAATCAATTCAGAGTTGTCCAGGTTCATTGCCCCGTTTGATATATCCGGGATGACCTTCAGCACTTCCCCGTCGGAAGTCGTATCCAGCCAGAGGGAACCATCCGGCTCCTCGATGATATTCCCCGTTCCCGCTATGAATTTGGTGGTGGTAGATTCCTCTTCAAGTTGCCGGGTGGTTTCATTGTAGAAAAAAGTTTTCAATCCCGTATTATAGGTTACAAAAATGCGGTTGGGGTCAAAAGTACTTTGCCATAAATACTGAGCCCTGAAATCGTAATTCTGATCGCGTCGAACGTCCCTGAACTTCGTTCCGATGATTTCAATAAGCCCCATCCCATTGGTTGCGACATACAAGCGGTCCCGAAATGTTAAAAAATTGCCCCCCTGCCCGTAGGTCCCCTCAATGGGGCGGACCGTCATGTCCGATTCGTCAAGGTATAAGATTCCCCCGTTGCTGCTCATGTACAGGACACCCTGATGCCGGACAACCTCAAAAACCGTGGTATTGATCCCCATATTGGAATCCAGGGTGGTAAAACTACTGTTCAGGTTCACGTTGGAGATCCCATTGAAGAGCGGAAGCCAGAGTACCCCCCGGGAATCCAGGTACAGGTTTAGTACACTTCCCTCCTGGAGTCCGGTTTCCGATGTGTATTTTTGGAGAAGCTCACCCTCGTGACTAAGGAGATAGGCACCGACATTGTTGGAGTTGATGACGAAACGGCCGTCGTCCAGGGCCAGGCCGGGCAAATAGATTTCCCCATCCATGATGTCGTCAATCTCTGTTTTAAACGGCGTAAAATCCTTCCCGTCATACAGAAAAAACCCCTGGGTCCGCGTCCCGAGGAGGATGCGCTCATCGTCGTATTTGAGAATGGAATAGATGCGCTCCCCGGCAAACTTTTCCCCGTTGGGTAGCAATTCAAATTCGTCCTGGTCATTCAACACGGAGAGTCCGACGTCCCAAATGCGAATGTAGTAGGTGTCATCCACAATCGCACTCACGTGCAGCCTGTGCTCAGACACCAGAACCTTCATCCGGGTGCCATCCCAAATAAATACCTTGTATTCTGTCCAGAAATAAATCCGGCCCTTGAAAGAATCCACAAACCAAACATCTTCGAAGGCCTGATGCTCTTCCGGGAGCTGTTTCACCATGGAAACATACTCGTAGGTACCATTTTCGGTAGCGCTGATATAACCCAGGGAACCAGTGCCGCCCACATAAATAGTACCGTCTTCGCCCTTGGCCAGACTGCGACAGCCGGATTCCGTTTCAATACCTTTCCAATTTACCCCGTCGTATTGCAGGAGCTGGAATTGGTTGGCAAAATACATATTGCCCTGGTCGTCCTCGAGGGCCCACCAGTTAATCGGGGCCCCCTGATAGTCCTGGTAGTTGTAATTGTTGATCATGGGCCGCCCGATCTGTTCCTGGGCGGTAAGGGAATGGCTACAAAAAAGAGATAGGACGGCCAGGCACATCCAGGAGATGGTGCGGGCCGAATGCAGTGGTTTGCGCATGATGGTCGGTTATAAAAGCAGGTTACTCAGGGGGAAGGCCTTAGAAAAATACGAAAAAGTCCGGTATGACGGTCATTTTCCGCAAGCATTTAAGAAACTTCTTTTTCGTAAGTTTGGTTTTAGACAAATTGTAACCCATGCCCTCACCAGGTTCGTATATAGCCGCGCACAAGGAACGCTTTGTGCAGGAACTCCTCCAACTACTCCGACTCCCCTCCATCAGCGCCGACCCGGCATTTTCCCAGGATGTCCTGGAAACTGCAGGTGCCGTAGCCCAGGCATTGATACATGCCGGATGTGACAACGTGGAGGTCTGCGATACCGAGGGATATCCCATCGTTTACGGGGAGAAAATCCTGGACCCGGAGTTGCCCACGGTACTGGTATACGGCCACTACGACGTTCAACCGCCGGACCCGGTAGACCTGTGGGACTCGCCTCCCTTTGAACCGGTGATCCGCGAGACGGAACTCCATCCGGAAGGTGCCATTTACGCCCGCGGGGCCTCTGACGACAAAGGCCAGTTTTACATGCACGTGAAGGCTCTGGAGTACATGATCCGGGAAAATAAGCTCCCCTGCAACGTCAAGTTTATGGTCGAAGGGGAAGAAGAAGTGGGGAGCGTAAGCCTCGAGGAGTTCCTGAAGGCCAACCGGGATAGGCTCTCCAACGACATCATCCTGATTTCGGATACGGGGATGATTGCCCGGGACATCCCATCCATTACCACCGGTCTGAGGGGGCTGTCCTATGTTGAAGTGGAAGTGACGGGGCCCAACCGGGACCTGCATTCCGGCCTCTACGGCGGGGCGGTAGCCAACCCGATCAATGTACTGGCAAAAATGATCGCCTCCCTCCACGATGAAAACAACCGGATCACCATCCCGGGGTTCTACGACAAGGTTGTGGAACTCAGCCGGGAGGAACGCGAGCTGATGGCCGAGGCGCCCTTTGACCTGGAGGCGTATAAAAAAGCCCTGGACATCGATGCGGTGCACGGGGAAGCCGGGTACGTAACCAACGAACGCAACGCCATCCGGCCCACCCTGGACGTCAATGGGATTTGGGGCGGGTATACCGGGGAAGGCGCCAAGACGGTCATTCCCTCCAAGGCATATGCAAAGATCTCCATGCGTTTAGTCCCCAACCAGGACTGGCGGGAAATCATGGATGTATTCACCGCGCATTTTGAGAAAATCGCCCCCCCCGGGGTCCGGGTATCCGTCAAGCCCCATCACGGCGGGCAGGCGTATGTGACACCCATCGATCATATTGGTTACCAGGCCGCCAGCAAAGCTTACGAGGAAACGTTTGGGAAAACACCGGTTCCCCAACGCGGTGGCGGAAGTATCCCCATAGTCACCCTGTTTGAGCAGGAACTGGAAAGCAAGATCATCCTGATGGGATTTGGCCTGGATAGCGATGCCATCCACTCCCCCAACGAACACTTCGGAATCTGGAATTACCTGAAAGGCATCGAAACCATCCCGTATTTCTACCGGTACTTTACGGAAATGTCGCGGGGTTAGAACGGTATCCCCCAAGGCAGGATACTGCCCGGGGATGGGAACCGCACGGGTAAACAGCTACGAGAATTTTTATCCTTTCAATATTATTTGTTCCGGCAGGGGCGGCCCGGGAAAAACATAAACTACATTTGTAGAATTAAAATTATTGTTCTATGTTTGTAGAACAAAATTATCTGCCATGAAACTGTCCCGTACCGAAGAAGCCCTGATGAACCTGCTCTGGGAACAAAAGCAGGCCTTCCTGAAAGACCTGGTAGATGCCTATCCGGATCCCAAACCGGCCCCCACAACGGTGGCCACCCTACTTAAGCGGATGGCGGAAAAAGGATATGTGGCATACAGGACCCATGGCCGCTCCCGGGAGTATTACCCAACGGTGAGCAAGAAAGCCTACTTTGCCGGCCACTTTAACAAGCTCATCGCCAATTTTTTCAACGACAGTACCGCCCAGTTTGCCTCGTTCTTTACCCGGGAGGCCGACCTGAGCCGGGAACAGCTCGAGGAGCTGAAATCCCTCATTGAGGAAGAAATCAAAAAGAAGTAGCCATGGTCACCTACCTGCTGAAAAGTACGGCCTGCCTCCTGGTGTTTTACCTGTTCTACCATTTTGTGCTGGAACGGCAGACCAATCACAGCTTCAAACGCTATTACCTCCTGGCCAGCCTGGTGGCAGGCCTGGTGATCCCGGTCATTCCCATGGTCCGGACCGTTGCCCTGCTCTCGCCTACATTCGTTAACTGGGTGGCAGATGCCGGGGGAACAGAAAATCTTTCGGGGCCTGGCGCGTGGGAGGCAACCGCGCCTGCAATCGGCTGGATGGGTTACCTCCTTGGCGGGTCCCTATTCGGCGTGGCGTTTGTCCGTAACCTCATCCGCCTGGTGCGAAAAACCCGCAAGAACCCAAGACTTTCAGGCCCGGACCACACCAAAGTCCTCCTGAGCCGTAACGAACCGCCACACACCTTTTTCCGGTACCTTTTCCTGTTTGGCCCCGCCTATGAGCGCGGGGAAATCCCGGAAGGGATACTGGCCCATGAGGCAGCGCATATCCGCCAGCGGCACAGCCTGGACCTGTTGTTTATGGAGCTGGCCTGCCTGGTCTTCTGGTTCCATCCGGTCATCTGGCTTTACCGCCGCGCCGTACGCCTGAACCACGAGTTCCTGGCAGACCGGGAAGTCCTCCGCTCCGGGCATTCCCGAAAAGATTACCAGCGCCTGTTGCTGGTCATCACCCAATCATCGAATCAGCCGGCATGCACCCATGCCTTTCATTATTCATCCATCAAAAAACGAATCATCGTCATGAAAAATTCCACTTCACACAGCCGTAAATGGCTCACCTGCCTGGTCCTGCTACCGCTCAGCGCCCTGTTGTTCTTCAGCTTCAGCGACCGGAAAACCGAATACCTGCCTGCCGGGGACATCCTGGAAATTCCCCCGCCCGACACCGCCTTCCCGGAATTGCGGGGTGACGTCCCTGCGGAGTTGCCGGGCGTCTCTGCCCTTTCCGGCGAACCGCGCAGTATTCAGCAAGGGGCCACCCGGGCCGAAATGCGGGAGTACGAACGGCTCGCCCGTAAATACAACGAAATGCTCCGGGGGGACGACATCCATATTATCGGGGATGAAGTGTCCCTGATGAAACAGATCTATGCCAAAATGAGCGACAAACAACGGGCGGATACCGAACCCTTTCCGGAGCTTCCCCCGCCCCCTCCGGCCCCGGACCCGCATCCGGTACCGGCGCCCCATAGCGCCAGGAGCCCGCAACCTGCACAACAAGCACATCCCCCGCAACCGGCCCAGCCAGCAAAACCCCGAAACGGAGAGCAACAGGAAATACGGGAAGTCCCGCCTCCCCCTCCTGCAC